>NZ_QTMW01000002.1:0-339127 GCF_003604005.1 Bacteroides sp. OF03-11BH
CACCAAATTTGACGAAGAACCGTTTTTCAACTTTATAGTAGGAAAAAATTTCATTCATTTCTGCACCGTTTCATTCATTTCTGCACTGAAATGAGCAAAATAGTGCGATTTTAGTTTATTTCTGCACACTTCTTTGCTAAATGGAAATTTATATTTCACCACAGAGGACACGGAGGACACAGAGATTAACTATTTTTTATTCACTATAGAGTAATACAGAGTAATCGCATTTATCGCTCTGTTTTGCTTACGGAAAGAGAGAAAAGAACTCTGTGTCCTCCGTGTCCTCTGTGGTGAACTCGTAAAGTTCCCGTTTTTTTGTATTCCATATAAAGGTTAAGAGGCAGGATATGAAAAGACAGGAATATTGAACATAAATAAACAGGAGTTGTTTTAGTATATTATTCGCTATTTATCAACGCAAAACCTCTAAACATCAACGTGGTATATGAAAAAGGAATTTGGATTCGTCCTGGCGGCTGCAATCTTGCTGGCTGGCTGCGGACAGAAAAAAGAAACGACAACGACAACTGCACGTCCTGTAAAGACTACGATTGTCGAGTCAAGATCGATTATCAGAAAAGATTTCTCGGGAATCGTGGAAGCGGTGGAATATGTGAAGCTGGCTTTCCGGGTCAACGGACAAATCATCCAGCTTCCTGTCATCGAAGGACAGAAAGTGAAAAAAGGACAGCTCATCGCGGCTATCGACCCCAGAGACATCGCGTTGCAATATGCCGCCACGAAATCGGCATACGAAACGGCTTCGGCACAAGTGGAACGTAACAAACGGCTCCTCTCCCGGCAAGCGATCTCCGTGCAGGAATATGAAATCAGCCTCGCCAACTTCCAGAAGGCGAAGTCTGAATACGAACTGTCTGCCAACAATATGCGCGACACCAAGCTGACAGCTCCTTTCGACGGTTCTATCGAAAAACGACTGGTGGAAAACTATCAGCGTGTCAACTCCGGTGAGGGTATCGTGCAGCTTGTCAATACACACAATCTGCGTATCAAATTCACCATTCCGGATGCGTATCTTTATTTGTTGCGCGCCAAAGACCCGCGTTTCCTTGTAGAGTTCGACACATTTAAAGGACACGTGTTTCAAGCGAAACTGGAAGAATATCTTGATATTTCTACGGATGGCACAGGAATTCCGGTCAGCATCACGATTGACGATCCGTCATTCGACCGCGATCTGTATGCTGTTAAACCCGGTTTCACGTGCAGCATCCGTTTCACGGCAGATGTAGGGCCGTTGGTGCAGGATAGCTGGACGATCGTACCGCTTAGTGCCGTATTCGGCGAAAGCGAAGGGAATAAAATGTATGTCTGGGTGGTAGAAGACAACAAAGTCCACAAACGGGAAGTGACCGTCAACGCCCCGACCGGAGAAGCACAGGCGCTCATCTCGGAAGGTTTGAAACCCGGTGAAAAAATCGTCATAGCAGGCGTATACCAACTAGTAGAAGGAGAATCTATCACAACTGTTGACAGGTGATAGTTGATAAATGATTATGTATCATTTATCCGCTGTCATTCATCAATTATCAACGATCATTTATTATGAGTTTAGCCAAATATTCATTAGATAATACGAAAATCATCTATTTCTTTCTTGCTGTATTGCTGATTGGGGGAATCACTTCCTTCGGCAAGCTGGGTAAGAAAGAGGATGCTCCTTTCGTCATAAAGTCGGCGGTTATTATGACCCGCTATCCGGGTGCCGAACCGGCAGAAGTGGAGCGGTTGATTACCGAGCCTATCTCTCGTGAAATTCAAAGTATGAGCGGTGTGTACAAGATAAAATCAGAATCGATGTACGGGCTCTCAAAAATCACATTCGAGTTGCAACCTTCCTTGTCGGCAAGCTCCATTCCGCAGAAGTGGGATGAGTTGCGACGGAAGGTGCTTAATATACAGCCACAATTGCCGAGCGGTGCTTCCGCACCGACGGTTTCCGATGATTTCGGCGACGTGTTCGGTATCTATTACGGTCTGACGGCAGACGACGGTTACACATACGAAGAGATGCGCAACTGGGCGGAACGGATCAAGACGCAGGTAGTGACGGCGGACGGGGTGATGAAAGTCGCCCTATTCGGGACGCAGACGGAGGTAGTCAATATTTTTATTTCCACCAATAAGCTCGTAGGTATGGGCATCGACCCGAAACAGCTTGCCAGTCTGTTGCAATCGCAGAACCAGATTATTAATACCGGAGAAATCCGTACCGGCGAACAACAGCTCCGGGTGACTGCCAACGGTATGTATACCACCGTAGACGATATCCGTAACCAGGTGATTACCACCCAAGCCGGACAGGTGAAACTGGGCGATATCGCCGTCATCGAAAAAGGGTACATGGACCCTCCATCCAACATCATGCACGTGAACGGCAAACGTGCCATCGGCATCGGCGTCTCCACCGACCCGCAACGGGACGTGGTGCAGACGGGCAAGAACGTGAAAGCCAAACTGGACGAATTGTTGCCACTGATGCCTGTGGGACTGGAACTGCAAAGCCTGTATCTAGAGAACGAAATTGCCAACGAAGCCAACAACGGATTTATCATCAATCTGATCGAATCGATTCTGATTGTTATTGTGATTATCATGTTGGTGATGGGTTTGCGCGCAGGTATGCTGATCGGCTCGTCACTGATTTTCTCTATTGGCGGCACATTGCTTATCATGTCTTTCTTCGGTGTCGGGCTGAACCGTACTTCGTTGGCGGGATTTATCATCGCCATGGGGATGCTGGTGGATAACGCCATCGTGGTGACAGACAATGCACAGATTGCCATCGCCCGCGGAGTAGACCGGCGGAAAGCGCTGATAGACGGAGCAACCGGTCCGCAATGGGGATTGCTTGGAGCTACGTTCATCGCTATCTGTTCGTTCCTCCCGCTCTACCTTGCTCCTTCTGCCGTGGCGGAAATCGTGAAACCGCTTTTTGTGGTGCTTGCCATCTCGCTGGGATTGAGCTGGGTGCTCGCGCTGACGCAGACCACCGTTTTCGGTAATTTCATTCTGAAAGCGAAGGCAAAGGACGGCACGAAAGACCCGTATGACAAACCGTTCTATCACAAATTCGCCTCCATCCTCCGCACGCTGATTCGCAGAAAAACATTGACACTGGGTTCGATGGTAGTGCTCTTTGTTGCTTCGCTGGTTATCATGGGAATGATGCCGCAAAACTTCTTCCCTTCTCTCGATAAGCCTTATTTCCGGGCGGACGTGTTTTATCCCGACGGGTATAGCATCAATGATGTAGTGAAAGAGATGAAATCCGTGGAAGAGCATCTGGCAAAGCAGCCGGAAGTGAAGAAAGTATCGATCACCTTCGGCAGCACGCCGTTAAGGTATTATCTGGCTTCTACTTCGGTGGGGCCGAAACCGAATTTTGCCAATGTATTGGTTGAATTGACGGACAGTAAATATACAAAAGAGTATGAAGAAGATTTCGACGCGTACATGAAGGCGAATTATCCGAATGCGATTACCCGCACCAGTCTGTTTAAACTGTCGCCTGCGGTGGATGCCGCTATCGAAATCGGGTTTATCGGTCCGAATGTGGACACGCTTGTGGCGCTCACCAACCAGGCTTTAGAGATTATGCACCGGAATCCGGATTTAATCAATGTGCGCAATTCGTGGGGAAATAAAGTTCCTGTATGGAAGCCTGTATATAGTCCCGAACGGGCGCAACCGTTAGGGGTATCGCGTCAGGGAATGGCACAAAGTATCCAGATCGGAACCACAGGTATGACGCTTGGAGAGTACCGGCAGGGCGATCAGGTGCTTCCTATCTTATTGAAGGATAACACGGTGGATTCGTTCCGCATCAATGACCTGCGCACGTTGCCCGTGTTCGGCACGGGGAATGAAACGACCAGTCTGGAACAGGTGGTATCGGAATTTGATTTCCAATATCGTTTCTCGAATGTGAAGGATTACAACCGGCAAATGGTGATGATGGCGCAATGCGATCCGCGTCGCGGAGTGAATGCGATTGCTGCTTTCAATGAGGTTTGGCCGCTGGTGCAGAAAGAGATTAAAGTGCCGGAGGGGTATACGATGAAGTATTTCGGGGAACAGGAAAGTCAGGTGGAGTCTAACGAGGCGTTGGCCAAGAATTTACCGTTGACGTTCTTCCTGATGTTCGTCACGCTGTTGTTCCTGTTCAGGACGTATCGTAAGCCGACAGTGATCTTGTTGATGTTACCGCTTATTTTTATCGGTATCGTTTTGGGATTGGTGTTGCTAGGCAAGTCGTTCGACTTCTTCTCCATCCTTGGTTTGCTCGGACTAATTGGGATGAATATCAAAAATGCGATTGTACTGGTGGAACAGATTGATCTAGAGGCTAAAACGGGCAAAAAGCCGTTGGATGCTGTTGTCAGTGCTACAACGAGTCGTATTGTCCCCGTAGCAATGGCGTCCGGCACTACCATTCTGGGTATGTTGCCATTGTTGTTCGACGCGATGTTCGGCGGTATGGCGGCTACGATTATGGGAGGTCTGTTGGTGGCTTCGGCTCTGACATTGTTTGTTCTTCCGGTAGCTTATTGTGCCATTCAGAGAATCAAAGGCTAATTGCCTTCTCTTATATGAAACTTGAATTTATTGTATAGATTGAATAAAATGAAAACTCAACTTATAACTCTGTCTCTGCTGTTCCTCGGTCTCACTGCCGGGGCACAGCAGCCCTATCTTAGCCGGGAAGCTTACCGGGATAAAGTGGAAGCTTACAGTCAAATTCTGAAGCAACAGAAACTAAAGACGATGGCAAGTACGGAAGCACGGAAGATTGCTCACACGGGATTCTTGCCCAAAATTGATATCAATGCGGACGGGACCCTCAACATGAGCGACCTTAGCGCATGGAACGAACCGGTAGGCGAATACCGCAACCATACCTATCAAGGTGTATTTATCGTCTCGCAACCGTTGTACACGGGCGGAGCACTCAACGCCCAACACAAGATTGCCAAAGCGGATGAAAGGCTGAATCAACTAAATGAGGAGCTTACCATCGACCAGATTCATTATCAGAGCGATGCGGTTTACTGGAATGCTTCTGCTTCACAGGCTATGTTGCAGGCGGCGGACAAGTATCAAAGTATTGTGAAGCAACAGTATGACATCATTCAGGATCGTTTTAACGACGGTATGATTAGTCGCACGGACTTATTAATGATTTCCACCCGGTTGAAAGAAGCGGAATTGCAATATATCAAGGCGCGTCAGAACTATACGCTGGCGCTGCAAAAGCTGAATATCCTGATGGGAGAAGATCCGAACAATCCCGTAGACAGTCTGTACACGATTGACACGGCTTCCGCTCCGGTGCAGATCCTTTCTCTGGAGAATGTACTGCAACGTCGCGCGGATTATGAAAGTACGGAGGTGAATATCATGAAAAGTCAGGCGCAACGCAAAGCGGCTCTTAGCCAGTTCAACCCGCAATTGAATATGTATTTCAGCGGCGGATGGGCTACAGCAACACCTAACCTCGGTTATGATGTTTCTTTCAATCCCATCGTCGGCATTAACCTGAATATACCGATCTTCCGTTGGGGAGCCCGGTTCAAAACAAACCGTCAGCAGAAAGCGTATATCGGCATACAGAAACTGCAACAAAGTTATGTGACGGATAATATCAACGAGGAACTTTCTGCCGCCCTGACCAAACTGACGGAAACGGAATATCAAGTGAAAACCGCCAAAGAGACTATGAGTCTGGCTAATGAAAATCTTGATTTGGTTTCTTTCTCGTATAATGAGGGAAAGGCAAATATGGTGGATGTGCTCTCCGCGCAATTGTCATGGACACAGGCGCACACTAATCTGATTAATGCGTATCTGTCGGAAAAGATGGCGGTAGCGGAATACAGAAAGGTTATCAGTGAATAAATTTAGAAACAAAAGAAACTTGTTCACAAAGTCTTAGTCTTATAAAAGAAATCGTCCTGTTATCACGTAACCGTGAAACAGGACGATTTCTTTTTATATCATAAGGACTACAAAATACCGTTTTGCTTCAGGATATCTTCTATTTCCTTATCTGTGATATTTGCACGTTCTGACTTATCATAAATAGTGAGCAATTTTATCTCTGTATCTATTTCTGTCCAGATTATCGTATAGGTTATCACCCGTGCACCTCCACTTTTACCTTTATTTTTCGAAGTTATCGCTATACGTATTTTACGAAGATTATTGCCCAAACTGACTCCTTGTTCAGGATTTAATAACAAATCATTTCCAAAATTCCTAAGATCTTCTTTCAACGATTTATACCGTTTTGACAAATGCTTCATTTCCCTTAAAAATTCGAGGGTAACGCTTATTCTATATTTCATTAAGGGCATCATCTAATGACTTAAACTCCAACTTACCCTCCAGATTCAGTTTCAGTTCCTTACACGCCTGATCTAAGCTTGCCAGAATCTCCGCCTTTGTCTGGTAGGGAGCTGCTTCCTCTGCGACAACATTCGTTTGCTCTTCTTCACAACTCAACATCGATTTCACTCTCCGCAGAATAGCGACATCATCCACATCCAGAATCCGCCGAATCAGTTCGTTCTTTTCGGCTTCCAATGACATTGCACTCATACGCTTGCTATTTTTACTGTTATACATTCACACAAAGATAACGCTATCAAACGAATCTTCCAAGTGTGAATGTATAAAAAGTCTTTTTCAGGCAGGAATTATCTTACGCAAGGAAGGAGATCAACACACCCGCAGCTACGGCAGAACCGATTACTCCAGAGATGTTGCTTGCCATGCAATACTGCAATACGTGATTCTTCGGATCGTATTTCAAAGCAATCTCATTGGCTACACGGCTCGCCATCGGAACGGCACTCAAACCAGTGGCGCCGATAAGCGGATTGATTTTTTTCTTCGAGAAGAGATTTACCAGCTTCACAAAGAAAATACCACCGGTTATAGAAAGTGCAAATGCAAGGAATCCACCGATCACAATACCGATTGTTGTCCAGTTGAGGAATGCTTCGGCTGTCATCGTTGCTCCTACGGACAGTCCGAGGAAGATGGTGGCAGCATTCATGATACTATTGGAAGCGGCATCGAACAAGCGGAATGTGTTGGTTCCGATTTCTTTCACCAGATTACCAAACATCAACATACCCACCAAAGGCACTGCACTTGGCACGAAGAGGGCAACAATAGTAGTTACCACGATCGGGAAGATAATCTTCAACACACGCAGGTTCTTGATTTCAGTCTTCGAAGGGTACTTCTTTTCCTGTTCTTTCATGTTGATGCTCAACTCTTTCTTCGTACAGAACAGTTTCACTACCAGCGGAATAATCACCGGAACGAGCGCCATATACGAATAAGCGGCAATGGCAATCGGGCCCAGCAAATGCGGCGCCAGTTTGATGGTGGTAAAGATAGCTGTCGGACCATCCGCGCCACCGATAATGCCCAGAGAAGCGGCTTCCTGTGGGGTGAATCCCATCAGGATGGCTACCAGCAATACGGTAAAGATACCCAACTGTGCAGCTGCACCGAATATAGAAAGATGCAGGTTACGCAACATCGGCCCGAAGTCCGTCAGCGCACCGACACCCATAAAGATGATCGGAGGCAGGAAACCAGTTTTAATCAACATATAGTAGATGAAGTTCATGATTCCCAGTTCGTGGGCAATGTCATGCAAAGGCATTTCCCAGATGTTCTTCAACACTCCGTTTACCATCACCATACCATTTTCGTCGGCCTGAATCACGCCCATATCTCCTCCGGGGAAGTTGGCTAGCAACACACCGAAAGCGATGGGGACAAGCAGCAACGGCTCGTACTGTTTCTTAATACCCAAATAGAGCAGAACGAACGCGATGGCATACATTATCAGGAACTGCGGTTCGGCAATGATATTGCTGAACGCAGTCATGTCATATAAGTTCTCAAATATTTCGTTCATTATCCTATCTTCATTAATACGTCATCTTCTGAAACAGCATCTCCCGGGTTGACACAGATAGCAGTCACTGTACCGCCAAACTCTGCACGGATGGCATTGTAGGTCTTCATCGCTTCTACATAGCAGATTACATCACCTTCTTTCACAGTGTCACCTACTTGCAAAGGAGTTTCCTGCGCACCTTTCACTAAGAAGAACTTGCCTTCCAACGGAGAAAGTACTTCTTTACCCTCTCCTGCCGGAGCAGCGGCAGCACCCGCAGGAGCAGCAGGTAGTTCGGTATCACCGTATGCTACCGTCACACGATAGGCCTGTCCGTCCACTTGTACGGTCAGTGTCTTCGGTTTGGCATCTTCTTCCGGAGATTTATCTTTTTCGGCACGACGTTTGACCACGTCTTCCAGGAAGTCTTCTTTTGCTTTGCCACTCTTGTAAGCCTCATATTGAGCCGGGTGCATAGCATATTCGAAGAGTTCTTCGTCGTCCTGTCCTACTTCCCATTTGTTCTCTTTCATCAGTTTGCGATATTTGTCGAGGGCATCGGGATAGTTATTCTGCGGATCACCTTCGAAGAACTTACGGCCTTCACGTTCTGCCTTTTCAATGATTTCGGGAGCAAGTTTGCCCGGCAGACGTCCGGCTTTACCCAGAATCATATCCCAGATATCATCGGCAATCATTCCCCAACGTTCTTTTCCTTTTTCCATAGCCATCACATTCATCATGGCGAGGTTCTTCACGTATTGGCTGAACGGAGTCACCAATGGAGGATAACCGACACGAGGCCATACGTAAGCTACTTCATCAAAGAGCTTGATGAGCAACTGGTCTTGCGTCATAAACGGCAGATTGTGTTTTGCCTTATATTTATTGATTGATTCCAGATTGGATTCGAGATCGGCCATCAAACTACCCATCATACCGCCGGGAAGTCCGGGAGCAATCAGCAAGGAGTTCATCAGGCGGTTTTTCGGGCTGATATACAAGCCGAGGAAGTCGTCCATAAATTCCTGAATCATGCCGCGCACTTTCATGTAGGCTTCCATATTGATTTCGGGCACTTGATATCCGGCGTCTTTCAGCATTGCCTGCACGCTAAGCAAGTCAGCGTGGCCTGTTCCCCAGGATAGCGGTTCCATGCCTACGTCGATGTAGTCACAACCGGCTTCACATACTTCGAGGATGCTTGCCATATTGAATCCGGGACCTGCATGACTGTGATACTGAACGGGGATTTCGGGATGTGCCGCCTTGATATTTGCTACAATCTTACCTAACGATACGGGACGACCGATACCTGCCATGTCTTTGATACAGATTTCGTCTGCTCCCAGTTTGATGAGTTCCAGCGCCATATTGGTGTAATACTCTACGGTATGGATAGGCGAATGAGTGATGCAAAGCGAGCATTGCGAAATCATGCCTGCTTCCTTTGCGTATGTGATGGAAGGAGCGATGTTACGCACGTCGTTCAATCCGCAGAACGTACGGGTAATGTCTGTTCCTTGTGCTTTCTTTACTTTGTAGAATAATTTGCGGACGTCTGCCGGAACGGGGCTCATACGGAGTCCGTTCAGTGCGCGGTCGAGCATGTGGGTTTGAATACCGGCTTCGTGGAACGGTTTTGTCCATTCGCGTACCGCTTTATTCGGGTTTTCACCAAACAATAAATTTACCTGTTCAAAACCTCCGCCGTTTGTTTCTACGCGGGCAAAACAGCCCATTTCAATGATGGCAGGAGCTACCTTTACGAGTTGGTCTACACGAGGTACGTATTTTCCGGCAGATTGCCACATATCTCGGAAAACCAAACTAAACTTTACTTCTCTTTTCATGTCTTTCAGTGATATTCTTTATAGATTTATAATTTTTCTACTTTTGTGATTTTTCCTTTACCTTGTGTCACCACATTTACAGCAGCTGTAATGGCGGCTAAGATGTTTCCCGGAACAGGGGCAGGACCTTGCGATGCTTCCCGCTTCACAGGAACCACTTCTTCAGGAGCATACTTGTTGACTAATGTAATCAACAACTTACCTAAATAAATCACAATCAGCAGAATAACAAACACGGTAGCCATTCCGACCACCATCAGCAGGATCGCTGTTTCGATATTTTCCATATAATAAACTATTAGTATTTTAAGTTGTTCGTCTAAAAAGCGTTCGAAAATACCAAATTTTTATTATAAAATAAATTAAGAAAGGAATATAATGTATAAAAACGTCATTTCTCTGATTGGAAAACTGGGGAAGTTTATGATTTATGATTTATGATTTATGATTTAGCGTGCCATCCACATCTAAACTAAATTCCCATTTATCTTATTTATTATCTGCTTCTATTGCACAACCCAAATAGTAAATGGTAAATAGTCCAATAGTAAATCGTCCTATCTATTGTTCCTACAAAAAAATGTGAGAGAAAGCCCCTCAACTTTCTCTCACACTCTGATAAAACAATTATTAAATAAAAATACTCAATGATAGACCGGTTCAGCCCTTTTCTGGTTTCATACTCTCTTAACCTACTATTAAACTACCAGATAAAACCGGCCTTGTTAAACCTCTCATGCGCCATCACGGCTTTCATTCTTTTAATTAGCGTAGCAGTCTAGTTGAAAAACCCTTTTTTAAGCCAACTAAGTCTGTTTAATCGGAAAAAACAAGCCTCTAAAGCTCATATCACGTCCGATGAGGGAATCTTTCCGGCTTACGTTTGTGGCAGGAATAATTCATCTGCCGCTGTCTATTGTTTGCTTTGAGCCCTAGTTTGCATTTCTTTTAAAACATTGTTTGTTTTGGGTTAAATTTAAATTTTATAAAAAGCATCTATTGTTTGTTTTGAGTTTAGTTTGTAATTCTCTATAAAACATCTATTGTTTGTTCTGAATCCCGGCCTTATTTCTGCCGGATAATTTCTAATTTCTTCTACTACAACATTTAATCTTCTAATCAATTCTACCGTTTTCTTCAAATATCATTAAATAGCTCTTATATTAGAAAGAGAAGCATCCGTTGTTTTTTTACCAAGAAAAAATGAAGAAAATTTGAAGAAAAACAAAAAAGCCTCTTCTGGATAGTCAGAAGAGGCTTTTTTTATTTTAAAATAATTTCTTTCCCTCGAATTTGATAACTGATTCCACACGACCCGAAGACTTTTTCCAGTGTGGCGTTCAGGTCTTTTGTTAAGACCGTCCCGTTATAGGTCAGCCCCTCGCATTTCTCATGCCCGACGACTGTTACCTCAAATATATGCTCAATATCTGCCACTACATTTATCAGCGGATCGTCTTCATACCCTAGCACTTCAGGGAATTCCGATTCTTCCGCCTTTTTTTCTACTGGCACAATCTTGGTTTCATCGCAACGCACACTTTCACCGGCAAGCAATGTACGCTTACCTACGGCAGTCTCGACTTTCACGCTTCCTTCCTCACAGTTTACGAACATCTTCTTTCCCTGCTGATCGACCAAGAATTTAGTACCGAGTACCGTCACGTCGCCGGCTTCAGTGCTAACGGTGAATGTCTTGCCTTTGGTTACATTGAAAGAGGCTTTGCCCAACAATTGCAACTTACGCTCCCAAAGCCATGTTATATGATTGTAAGTCAGACGTGAGTTTTCCATCACCTGCACACTACTGCCATCGGGCAATTCATAATTCATTGCAGTGTTATCCGTCACTACCTTTTCCTCTGCCAGAAAGTAACTGCCTACTCCCAAAAGAAGAACGACCGCAGCTGCCACTCCCCAAGAGAAGGAGAAGCTTCTTCTTCCGACACTTTGTTTTCTTTTCCGGCTTAAGATAATCTTATGGCTTTCTTCGCGCTGCAACTTTAATTTATCACCTATTTCTTTCTTACGGGAAAATATTTCGCCCACTAGAGGAAGCTTACCTTCCTCCAGGTATTGTTCTAAAGATTCTGTCCACTTTTCCATATCTCACCTCAATTAAAAATCCACAAATTAGCTGCCACCAGTAGCAAGAAAGATTTGCTCATACGCTCCCGTAGACTGGATATAGCCATATGAGTCGTATTATAAACTGTACGCGAAGTGAGCCCCATCACCTGGGCTATTTCTTCCGGACTCATCTTCTTATAGTACTTAAGATACAATACCTCCCGCTGTTGCTTTGTCAAATTGTTCAGCTCTTTCTGCAAAACTTCCAGCTGTTCTTTTTCCAACTCTGAATGGATAATAGCAGTTTCAATATCGATCTCCAGATCAAACTGATATTCGTTTGTGCCTACTTCATCCAGTGATTTGAATGATCCACTATTCTCTTTTTTCAGCTCGTTCACTATCATGTGTCTCAACGAAACACATAAGTAAGCGGGTATGGATTGAGGGGCCGCGCAAGTTTCTCTTTTCTCAAAGATGTAAACAAACAACGACTGTATCGCCTCGGTTACCAAAGTCTCATCACCGGCTATCTTCATGCCATATCCATACAGTAAATCTGCATATTGCTCATAAAGCTGCCGGAATGCCTCTTCATCCCCTTGCTGAATTTTATCCCAGGATAGTGTCTTCATTTCTCTTCACTCATTTATATGAGATATGTTTTTCCTTTTTTTACCTGATTTTTTAGTTAAAATCGTACGAATATGTTCTAAAACTCACTTGTAAAGTGGAATTTGATGTGTTTAAAGTCTACTTGAGCCATCTGAAGTACATAACTGGAGTCCGCCAAAAACACATCGCGTCCTTCTCTATCCTTTGCCATGTACTGGTATTTACGTTTCTTGAAGGCTTCCAGCTCCGCCGGATCATCGCTTTCTACCCAGCAGGCCTTATAAAGGCTTACCGGTTCCCAGCGACAGGATGCATTGTATTCATTCAACAAACGATACTGAATGACCTCAAATTGCAACTGTCCTACCGTACCAATAATCTTACGGCCATTGAATTGATTGACAAACAGCTGTGCCACACCTTCATCCATCAACTGGTCAATACCTTTTGCCAATTGTTTCTGTTTCATCGGATCGGCATTCTCGATATACTTGAACATCTCCGGCGAGAAGCTCGGCAATCCGCGGAAATGAAGCAGTTCACCCTCTGTCAATGTATCGCCAATCTTAAAGGTACCATTATCCGGCAGACCGATAATATCTCCTGCATAGGCTTCGTCAATCGTCGTTTTGCGCTGTGCCATAAACTGGGTAGGCGATGAAAAACGCACTGTTTTTCCATGACGGACGTGTGTATATGGAGCATTGCGGACAAACTTACCGGAGCAAATCTTACAGAATGCCACACAAGAACGATGGTTGGGATCAATGTTGGCGGTTATCTTAAAGATGAATCCGGAAAATTTCGGTTCGTCAGGTTTCACTTCACGCTCTTCTGCCTGTACAGGACGAGGGCTGGGAGCTATCTCTACGAAACAGTTCAGCAACTCTTGCACACCGAAGTTGTTCAGCGCTGATCCAAAGAATACAGGCGCACAGTCTCCTGCCAAATAGGATTCAGAATCAAATTCCGGATAAACACCCTCAATCAGTTCCAAATCGCCACGCAGTTTGTCTGCCAACGACTTGCCAATCTGCTGATCCAGTTCTTCCGAATGAATATCGACTGCCACTTTCTCTGTTACCATCTGTTTGGATGGCTGATACAAGTCCAGTTTCTGTTCATAGATATTGTATACCCCTTTAAAACGTGCTCCCTGCTCTATCGGCCAGGACAAGGGACGAACCTGAATCATCAGTTCTTCTTCAAGTTCATCAAGCAAATCGAACGGATCTTTTCCTTCACGGTCCATTTTGTTGACGAAGATTATTACCGGAGTCTTTCTCATACGGCACACCTCCATCAGTTTACGTGTCTGCGTTTCCACACCTTTCGCACCGTCTACAACGATGATAACACTGTCTACAGCTGTCAGTGTGCGGTATGTATCTTCGGCAAAGTCCTGGTGACCGGGAGTATCGAGAATGTTAATCTTATAGTCCCGATAGTCGAATTCCATCACGGAAGTCGTTACCGAAATACCACGTTGTTTCTCGATTTCCATCCAGTCGGACGTAGCCGTCTTTTTAATCTTATTACTCTTTACTGCGCCAGCTACCTGTATCTGACCTCCGAAAAGCAATAACTTTTCCGTCAAAGATGTCTTACCAGCATCCGGATGTGCAATAATGGCGAACGTCCGCCGTCTCAAAATTTCTGTATTATCTGCCATAGTTTTTTAGTTAGAATTATGAATTATAAAATATGAATAAGCTATGCTGGAATAACATAGCCTAGATTCATTATTCATCTTTCATAATTTTATCAATGCATTGTTTGAGGCTCTCCTCCCAATGAGGAATCTCTATATCGAACGTTGTTTTTATTTTTGTTTTATCAAGCACGGAATATGCCGGGCGGTTTGCTTTCGCGGGATATTCGGCTGTATGCAAAGGTTTCACTTTGCAGGTGGTTATTCCTGCCAGACGATGAATAGCTACCGTGAAATCATACCAGGAACAAACTCCCTCATTGCTGAAATGGTAGATACCGCGAACAATACCTTTATTAATAATAGCATAGATGGCCCGTGCCAGGTCATTGGCATACGTCGGAGTCCCGATCTGGTCGAAAACAACTCCCAGGCTGTCACGCTCTTTTCCAAGACGAAGCATCGTCTTTACGAAATTATTGCCAAAAATAGAATAGAGCCATGCGGTACGGATAACGACTGCTTGCTCGCAGTGATTCATTACCTCCTTTTCTCCTTCCAGTTTAGTGGTGCCGTATACAGAATCCGGGCAAGGATTGCAGTCTTCCGTGTATGGAGTATGCGCAGTACCGTCAAATACATAGTCAGTAGATACTTGTATCATGGCAGCACCATTGGCTTGTGCTGCACTTGCCAGTTGTTTCGGTGCTTCACAATTCAATTTGTATGCTAATTCTTGATTATCTTCAGCTTTATCTACAGCTGTATAAGCAGCACAATTAACAACAAGCTCAATCTGCTTCTCTGCCATATAAGTCCACACAGCTTGCTTGTCACAGATATCGAGTTCCTGCACATCTGTGAAATAATACGTATGTTGCGGGTTCTCTTTCGCAAGCACCTGCATCTCATTGCCAAGTTGACCGTTGGCACCCGTTACTAAAATTCTCATTTATTCATCCAGTTTTAATTCACCTTTACGGTCTTTATCATAATAATTTGCCAACATAGAAAGGAAACTAGTGATAGCTTCCACTGCCTTGGCAGTTCCTTCGCTGATAGACTTCTTTTGAAGACGAAGCAGGAGTACTCCATACAACGCTTCAAAACAGGTTTCCAGTTCGGGTTCATCTTTCTTGCCGTTTTTATTCCGTAATTCTACGATAAACGGTAATGCCTTGAAATAAGCAGCACTGTAAAAAGGAAATTTAGGAGAAGAGGACAATGCGTTGTGCAACTCTGTCAGATTGATAATCACGTTTTTATTAATCTGCAGATGCCCCTTTTCCCGTACTCCTTCCTCGCCCATCATCGTAATCAGGTTGGTATACCATTCTCGCATGGCAGGCCGCTGTTCTTCCGGATAGCGGGCAATTACATTTGCCTCCATCTCTTCCGGTTCACAATGATTGGCACGGATCAAGTCTTCCTCTTGCCACATATATATAAGGTATTCGGCAATATTCTTCTCTTTCAGTTGTTGTGCTATCTGATTCATTATGTTATCTCTTAATAAAGTGACTCTCCCAACAAAGTATAAATCAATCCGGCAACAGATACCAGCATTACGATACTTCCTACAACACGATTCAGTATCCAGATACCACGTAAATTGAATTTAGTGCGCACCTTATTCACAAAATAAGTGATACCCAACCACCAAGTCAATGCTCCTATAGCAATTGCAAGATATCCCGTGATCTCTTCAAACACCAGGACTCCCGGCTGCACAAAGGCAAAGCGGGCAAAAAGTCCGATAAACAGGAAGATTATCAAGGGGTTGGATAGAGTGACGAAAAAGGCGGTAATAAAATTATGGAAATAAGAACCTTTGCTGGATGAAGCCGGACGAATGGATTGCACCGGATTGCTACGAAAGGTATATATACCAAAAAGGAGTAGCATGACACTCCCCAATAACTGCAGATAGAAAATATTCTTATTGATATAATCGAACACAAAACTCATCCCATAACCGGTGAGCAAAGCGTATGCTATATCGCTCAACGAGGCTCCCAGCCCCGTTACGAATCCGTACCAACGCCCTTTATTCAGAGTCCTCTGGATGCATAATACGCCCACCGGACCGAGGGGTGCGGACACAACAACGCCAATAATAAAGCCTTTCACTAATATATCGAATATGGTCTCTATCTGAATCATGTCGCAAATATCGCACTTTTTTGTGATATGGGGATAGTATATTAACGTTTTTTCCACACAAGAATCACTATATATAGCGATAATAAGTAAAACGTACATCAAAAATAAACATATTAATAAGGTATAGGAATTTATTCTCTATTTTTTTCCTACCACCAACGAAATTGATTATCTTTGCGCCACAGAAAAAGAGAAGAGTTTCTCCTGCAGGAACTTCAATCGTAAAATCGTAAATCGTAAAATCGTAAATATACAACATGATTATTTTTTTCAGAACCCCTTCCAAGAGCGTGATTGCCGTAGAGAGCAACCATCAGCTCACCCCTGACGAAAGTAATAAACTCTGCTGGCTTTTTGGCGAAGCCGTGATGGAAAGTGAAGAAAACCTGAAAGGCTGTTTCGTTGGCCCACGCCGCGAAATGATCACTCCCTGGAGTACAAACGCAGTAGAAATCACCCAAAACATGGGGCTCGAAGGCATCAGCCGCATCGAGGAGTACTTCCCTGTTAAGGACGAAAACGCAGACTACGACCCGATGCTCCAACGCATGTACAAAGGACTCGACCAAAACGTATTCACAACAAACCGTCAACCGGAGCCGATCATCTATATCGAAGATCTCGAAGTGTACAACGAAAAAGAAGGTTTGGCTCTTTCTAAAGAAGAAATGGACTACCTGAAGAAAGTAGAAAAGGACCTCGGACGGAAGCTGACAGACTCTGAAGTATTTGGTTTCGCACAAATCAACTCCGAACACTGCCGCCACAAAATTTTCGGCGGAACGTTTATTATCGACGGCGTAGAACAGGAATCTTCTCTGTTCCAAATGATTAAAAAGACGACACAGGAAAATCCGAATAAAATAATCTCTGCTTATAAAGATAACGTAGCCTTCGCTGAAGGTCCGGTTGTGGAACAGTTTGCTCCGGCAGATCATTCAAAACCTGATTTCTTCCAGGTAAAGGACATCAAGAGTGTTATCTCACTGAAAGCGGAAACTCATAACTTCCCTACTACTGTAGAACCATTCAACGGTGCTTCTACCGGTACGGGTGGTGAAATCCGCGACCGTATGGGTGGTGGTAAAGGTTCATGGCCGATTGCAGGTACTGCTGTTTACATGACTTCTTACCCGCGCACAGAAGAAGGACGCGAGTGGGAAGAGATTCTTCCGGTACGTAAATGGTTGTACCAAACTCCGGAACAAATTCTTATCAAAGCATCCAATGGTGCTTCCGACTTCGGTAACAAGTTCGGTCAGCCGCTGATCTGCGGTTCAGTACTGACTTTCGAACATACAGAAAACAAAGAAGTTTATGGTTACGACAAAGTCATCATGCTCGCCGGTGGTGTTGGTTACGGTACACAACGTGACTGCCTCAAAGGTACACCGGAAGCAGGAAATAAAGTGGTAGTAATCGGTGGTGACAACTATCGTATCGGACTGGGTGGCGGTTCCGTATCTTCTGTTGACACCGGCCGTTACAGCAGCGGTATCGAGTTGAACGCTGTGCAACGTGCCAACGCAGAAATGCAGAAACGTGCCAACAACGTAGTACGCGCTCTTTGCGAAGAAGAGGTGAATCCGGTGGTTTCTATTCATGACCATGGTTCTGCCGGACACGTAAACTGTCTGTCCGAGCTCGTGGAAGAATGTGGTGGTTTGATCGATATGAGCAAATTGCCTATCGGCGATAAGACTTTGTCGGCAAAAGAAATCATCGCCAACGAAAGCCAGGAACGTATGGGGCTATTGATTAAAGAAGAAGCCATCGAACATGTACGTAAGATTGCCGAACGCGAACGCGCTCCAATGTATGTAGTCGGTGAAACAACCGGCGATCATCGTTTCGCCTTCCAACAGGCTGACGGTGTACGTCCGTTTGATCTTGCTGTAGAGCAGATGTTCGGTTCTTCTCCCAAGACATATATGGTAGACAAAACCGTGGAACGTCATTACGAAATGCCGAAATACGAATTGTCTAAATTACATGAATATCTGACAAATGTATTGCAGCTTGAAGCTGTTGCCTGCAAAGACTGGTTGACAAATAAGGTAGACCGCTCGGTAACAGGTAAAGTGGCACGCCAGCAATGTCAGGGCGAACTTCAGTTGCCGTTGAGTGATTGCGGTGTCGTTGCACTTGACTACCGTGGCGAAAAAGGAATCGCTACTTCTATCGGACATGCTCCGCAAGCAGCATTGGCTGATCCGGCTGCCGGTTCTATCCTTTCCGTATCTGAAGCACTGACCAATCTTGTTTGGGCTCCGATGGCGGAAGGTATGGACAGCATTTCTCTGTCTGCCAACTGGATGTGGCCTTGCCGTTCTCAAGAAGGTGAAGATGCCCGTCTGTACACGGCTGTAAAAGCATTGAGCGACTTCTGCTGCGCATTGCAAATCAATGTTCCTACCGGAAAAGACTCTTTGTCTATGACACAGAAGTATCCGAACGGTGAGAAAGTGATTTCTCCGGGAACTGTGATTGTTTCTGCCGGCGGTGAAGTTTCCGACGTGAAGAAAGTAGTATCTCCAGTATTGGTTAACAATGAAAAGACTACGCTTTATCATATTGACTTCAGCTTCGACGAACTGAAATTAGGTGGTTCGGCTTTCGCACAATCTCTGGGTAAAGTGGGCGACGAAGTACCTTGCGTACAGGATGCCGAATATTTCCGTGACGCTTTCCTTGCCGTACAAGAACTTGTAAACAAAGGATTGATCCTTGCAGGACACGATATATCTGCCGGTGGTTTAATCACTACATTGCTCGAAATGTGCTTCTCTAATGTAGAAGGCGGTTTGGAAATCAGCCTCGACAAGATGAAGGAAGAAGATATCGTCAAGATTCTGTTCGCGGAAAACCCGGGTATTGTTATCCAGATCAGCGACAAGCATAAGGATGAAGTGAAGAAGATTCTGGAAGATGCAGGCGTAGGCTATATAAAGCTGGGTAAACCGACTGACGAACGCCACATTTTGGTATCTAAAGATGGTGCTACTTACCAGTTTGGTATCGATTATATGCGTGACGTATGGTATTCTTCTTCTTACCTGCTCGACCGCAAACAATCTATGAACGGTTGCGCAAAAGCACGTTTTGAAAACTATAAGATGCAACCTGTTGAATTCGCTTTCATGCCGGAATTCAAAGGTAAGCTTTCTCAATACGGTATCACTCCGGATCGTCGTACCCCAAGCGGTATCCGTGCGGCTATCATCCGTGAGAAGGGTACAAACGGTGAGCGCGAAATGGCTTACTCACTCTATTTGGCAGGTTTCGACGTAAAAGACGTTACAATGACCGACCTCATCAGCGGACGCGAAACACTGGAAGACGTAAACATGATCGTTTACTGCGGTGGTTTCTCTAACTCCGATGTACTGGGTTCTGCTAAAGGATGGGCAGGCGCATTCCTGTTCAACCCGAAAGCTAAAGAAGCATTGGATAAATTTTATGCACGCGAAGATACATTGTCATTGGGTGTCTGCAACGGTTGCCAGCTGATGATGGAACTCAATCTTATCAACCCGGAACTGAAGAAGAAAGGAAAAATGCTACATAACAATTCACACAAATTCGAATCACGCTTCCTTGGTCTTACTATCCCGACTAACCGCAGTGTGATGTTCGGCTCTTTAAGTGGAAGCAAACTGGGTATCTGGGTAGCTCACGGAGAAGGAAAATTCTCTTTGCCATATGACGAAGATAAATATAATGTAGTAGCGAAGTATAGCTATGATGAATATCCGGGCAATCCGAACGGTTCCGATTATTCTATCGCAGCACTGGCCAGCGCAGACGGACGCCACTTGGCTATCATGCCTCACTTGGAACGTTCCATCTTCCCATGGCAGAACGGTTGCTATCCGGCCGACCGCAAGAACAGCGATCAGGTTACTCCATGGATAGAAGCGTTTGTCAATGCCCGCAAGTGGGTGGAAGCGAAAATGAAATAAATCATTTCCATATTTTACAGAGGCTGGTACTTTAAATAGTGCCAGCCTCTTATTTTACGGAACTTTCCATTCTACCGGAAGACTTCTGATAGATACCAAAATACCGAAAACAAACAGTATATACAAATAGTTATAAAATAGTCTATTTTCTTCATTTTTGGAGCGCTGTTATCTTTCATCAAAATTTTGTAATATCAAAAAATCTTCTTAATTTTGTCAAACTTTCCCCCTCATAAAAGATTCAATAACCCTTAAAAGTCCTATTTGTATGAAAAAATGGCTTTTTCTAATCTTATTGTTTCCTCTAATTTGTGTCGCGCAGACGTATCGATATCTCGGAGTGGAGGATGGGTTAAGTAACCGGCGGGTTTACTGCATTCAAAAAGATAAAACCGGATACATGTGGTTCCTCACGCACGAAGGTATTGATCGATACAATGGAAAAGAGTTTAAACGATATAAGTTAATGGATGGTGACGCAGAAGTGAACTCTCTGTTAAATCTAAACTGGCTTTATATTGATCAGGAAGGAGTCTTATGGGAAATCGGGAAAAAAGGAAAAGTATTCCGGTATGACCAGATTCACGACTGCTTCAGTCTTGTATATAAATTACCGATGGAAAGTTTCAGCGAACAGCCGGACCCGGTCACTTATGCCTGGCTCGACCAGAACAAACACATCTGGCTATGCAATAAAGATACTATCTTTCTCTATAATACGGACACCAAACAAGTCACCCATATAAAGAATGATATAAGTGAAGAAATCACTGATATTGAACAAATAGACGAATCGCATTTCTTCATCGGTACGGAAATGGGGATTCATTATGCCCAATTAGAAAACAACGCATTGAAACTTATCAATTGCGATAAGTTGGAGAGCGTGAAAGCCCAAGTAAGCGATTTACACTTCGACAAAAAGATTCGGAAACTATTCATCGGCACTTTCTTGCGGGGAATTATGGTTTATGATATGAATACCAAATCCGTCATACGACCGGATTATAACCTGAAAGATATCAGTATCACACGGTTCAAGCCGCTAAATGACAAAGAGTTATTAATAGCTACCGATGGCGGAGGAATACACAAAATAAATATGGATACTTATCAAATAGTACCCGAAATTGTGGCTGATTATAACAGTAATTGTGGCATGAACGGTAACAGTATCAATGACATTTTTGTGGATGATGAAGAACGGATATGGCTGGCTAATTATCCCATCGGAATCACGATACAAAACAACCGTTATACGAGCTACAAATGGATTAAGCACTCCATCGGTAACAAACAGTCTTTAATCAACGATCAAGTAAATGCCATTATTGAAGACAGAGAGGGAGATTTATGGTTTGCAACGAACAATGGCATCAGTTTTTTTAATTCAAAGACCGGACAATGGCGATCGGTGCTTAGTGCTTTTGAAGAGTCGCAAGGTAATAAAAGCCATATCTTTCTTACTATATGCGAAGTGGCTCCCGGAATTATCTGGGCAGGCGGGTACTCTTCCGGTGCTTACCAGATAGATAAGAAAACGTTCAGTGTCAGCTATTTCATGCCGCCTTTGTACACTCATACAAACAAGCGACCGGATAAATATATACGTGATATTCGTACAGATATGCAGGGTTATATCTGGTCGGGAGGATTCTACAACCTCAAGCGTATTAATCTGAAGACGCAGGAAGTACGGTTTTATGATGGATTAAATTCCATTACCGCCATCGTTGAGAAAGATGAAAAAAGTATGTGGATCGGTAGTGCCACCGGCCTATGTCTTTTAGATAAAGAATCCGGAAAATTCGAGCGCATAAAACTTCCGGTAGAGTCGAACTATATCTATTCCCTGTACCAAGCAAAAAACGGTTCATTGTATATAGGTACCAGCGGGTCGGGACTATTGATTTACGATATTAATAAAAAACTGTTCACTCATTACCACACGGAAAACTGTGCTTTGATATCCAATAATATCTATACCATATTATCGGATGCGGACAAAGATATAATCATGAGTACAGAAAGCGGATTGACAAGTTTTTATCCCAATGAGAAAAAATTCTATAACTGGACCAAAGATATGGGATTGATGACCACCCATTTCAATGCGCTATCAGGTACGTTACGGAAAAACAATAAATTCATTTTAGGCAGTTCTGACGGAGCAGTGGAATTTGACAAGGATATGAAATTGCCCAGAAGTTATTCTTCTAAAATGATTTTCAGCGATTTCAAGCTTTTTTATCAAACAATCTATCCGGGTGATGAGGATTCTCCGTTGAAAGCAAGCATCAATGATACAAAGGTACTAAAGTTAAAATACAATCAAAACAGATTCTCTTTGCAGGTTTCTTCCATCAACTATGACTATCCTTCCAATATTCTTTACTCTTGGAGGCTAGAAGGTTTCTATGATAAATGGAGCAAACCCGGAACAGAGAACACGATTCGTTACACCAATCTTGCCCCGGGCAAATATACGCTAAGGGTACGTGCCATCTCCAATGAAGACAAACGCATCATGCTTGAAGAAAGAAGTATGGATATTATCATAGCCCAACCTTTCTGGCTGACATTCTGGGCCATGCTGGTTTATACAGCTATCCTTTGTCTCATTGCCATCATTCTATTACGTATCTTGATTTTAAGAAAGCAGCGTAAAGTCTCCGATGAGAAAATACACTTCTTTATCAATACGGCACATGATATCCGTACCCCATTGACGCTTATCAAAGCACCTTTGGAAGAACTACGCGAGAAAGAGGAGTTGAGTAAAGAAGGTATTTCGAACATGAATACGGCATTACGAAACGTAAATGCCCTATTACGTCTTACCACCAATCTTATCAACTTTGAAAGAGCGGACGTATATTCTTCCGAATTATATATTTCAGAGCATGAGCTAAACACGTTTATGAATGAAATATTCAACGCGTTCCAGCAGTACGCCAACATCAAACATATCAACTTCACTTATGAAAGTAATTTCAGGTATATGAACGTATGGTTTGATAAAGAAAAGATGGAATCTATCTTTAAGAACATCATTTCGAACGCACTGAAATATACTCCGGAAAATGGAAATGTACAGGTTTTCGTTTCAGAAACATCTGACTCATGGAGCGTGGAAGTCAGAGACACAGGAATCGGCATCCCGGCCAATGAACAAAAGAAATTGTTCAAACTTCATTTCCGTGGCAGCAATGCTATTAATTCCAAAGTAACAGGAAGTGGTATCGGACTGATGCTTGTATGGAAGCTAGTCCGCCTGCATAAAGGAAAGATTAATCTGTCAAGCATCGAAAACCAGGGATCGGTTATCAAAATAACATTCCCTAAAGACAGCAAGCGCTTCCGGAAAGCACATCTGGCAACTCCGAGCAAACAGCGTATAGAAAATACGATTGATAACGTTCCGCCTCCATCACCTGAAATTTACGAAAATGCACAAAAGAAAGAGAACATTAATCATCGTCGCATCTTGATTGTGGAAGATAATGATGAGTTGCGCAACTATCTGTCGCAAACGTTATCCGAGGAGTATTTCGTACAGGTTTGCTCCAATGGAAAAGAAGCATTGACGATTATTCCCGAGTACAAACCAGAGCTGGTTATTTCAGACATTATGATGCCTGAAATGCGGGGGGATGAATTATGCCAAGCTATCAAGAATAATATCGAAACCTCCCACATTCCTGTTATCCTGCTGACTGCTTTGAATAATGAGAAAGATATTCTCTCGGGACTTCAGATTGGTGCGGATGAATACGTTGTGAAGCCATTCAATATTGGTATATTGAAAGCTAATGTTGCCAATCTGCTGGCTAACCGTGCACTATTGCGCAGCAAATTCGCAAATTTAGATCTGAATGATGAGGAAAATGATGAAGACTGCATCAACTGTTCGCAAGACATTGACTGGAAATTCATAGCAAACGTCAAAAAGAACGTGGAAGATAACATTGACAATCCTGCTCTCACGGTAGATGTATTATGCAGCCTGATGGGAATGAGTCGCACAAGTTTTTACAATAAATTAAGGGCATTAACCGATCAGGCACCGGGAGATTATATCCGGCTGATTCGTCTGAAACGTGCCGTACAATTACTAAAAGAAGACACACATAGCATAACAGAAATTGCAGAAATGACGGGATTCAGTGACGCCAAGTACTTCCGCGAAGTATTTAAGAAGCATTATAATGTAAGTCCCAGTCAATATGGCAAAGAGAAAAAAGCAGTTAGTAAGGAAGGAGGAGAAAAGAAAGAATGAACATTTATCTCGAAGCATTTGGAATCTTTTTTAAAATAGGCGCCTTTACTATTGGAGGAGGATATGCAATGGTGCCACTGATTGAAAATGAAATTGTCACCAAACGGAAATGGATTGCGCAGGAAGATTTTATCGATCTGCTGGCTATCTCCCAATCCGCACCGGGAATTTTGGCAGTCAATATTTCTATCTTTATAGGATATAAGCTGCGTGGAATCCGGGGAAGTATTATCACAGCATTGGGAACAATTTTGCCGTCTTTCATTATTATATTGGCTATCGCCCTGTTCTTTCATAGTTTCAAAGACAATCCGATAGTGGAACGTATTTTTAAAGGAATTCGCCCGGCAGTGGTGGCACTCATCGCGGCGCCGACCTTTACCATGGGACGATCCGCAAAAATCAACCGCTACAATCTGTGGATTCCTGTTGTCTCGGCAATATTAATCTGGCTGTTGGGCTTCTCCCCTATCTGGATTATTATTGCGGCCGGTGTAGGAGGTTTCCTGTGGGGGAAATTTAGAAAAGTTGAGAGTTGAGAATGGAGAATGGAGAGTTGAGAAGGCGCGGATTAACGCTGTTGTTTTACAGATTCATAATTCTAAAAGCCGGGAAATCCGTGTAATCCATGCCTAAAATTATTATATAATAAATTATTAATCACATGATTTACCTACAGTTATTCTATACATTTTTCAAGATCGGGCTCTTTGGCTTCGGTGGCGGTTATGCCATGCTTTCCATGATTCAAGGCGAAGTGGTAACCCGCTATGGATGGGTGAGTTCGCAGGAATTTACTGATATTGTCGCAATCAGCCAAATGACACCAGGGCCTATTGGTATTAATGCAGCTACTTATGTAGGGTTTACTTCTACGGGGAGCGTTTGGGGTTCCGTCATTGCGACATTCGCAGTGGTCCTTCCCTCTTTTATTTTGATGCTGACCATCAGTAAGTTCTTCCTGAAATACCAGAAACACCCCGTAGTAGAATCTATTTTTAATGGATTACGCCCGGCAGTAGTCGGATTACTCGCCTCCGCTGCGTTGGTATTAATGAATGTAGAAAACTTCGGTTCACCTACGGAAGATACTTACTCATTCGTTATCAGCATCATTATCTTTCTGATTGCATTCATCGGAACAAGAAAATATAAAGCCAATCCGATATTAATGATTATCGCCTGTGGTATTGCAGGTTTGCTGCTCTATTAATAACGAGCGACTGAACTGTAAACAAAAAACGGTGAATAAACTGCGTTATCATTCTGCAGAGTGTTCACCGTTTTATCGTTGTTTATTCTATACCTTTACAGTTTTAACTTCTTACTTACGGATTTCGATTCATTATGTAAACGATCTAAAGCAGTCACTACATAACGGTATTTTGTCTTTCCTGTTTCATAAGGAAGTTTGTAGAACGAATTACGGGTGATAGCTACAATATGTGAAGGATCGTCCAAATTCACCTTCTCTTTGCTGCCAAAGCGATAGACTACATATCGAACAGCCTTATCCATCTCCGTATCGGCTTTCGGAGCAGTCCAGAAAAGAATATAGCCGTCTTCTGTCCATACCTTTTTCATTTTACGCACCTTGTCCGGAGCTTTATCATCCATAAAATCAAAGACTGGGACCAAAGCCGGATACTTATGATATTCACTGATTAAAGCATCACGATATCTACCCTGATTCTCAACAACAGCTGCCGCATACCATTGACAACTGCCTCCAATTGTTTGGTAAGCACGTTGCAAAGCCATCTTACGGGGAAGCTGATTGATAGAAGGATTCTGCGGATCGGCAAACTGAACAGTCTTCGGCACAGATTGACCGATAAACAACGGCCGGTTTTCCGAATGAGTAGCCCACCATTTCACCAATGTCTCATAGTCAGCCGCTTTGTGACCGATTTCCCAGTAAACCTGTGGAATATTATAGTCAATCCATCCTTCACGTGCCCAAAGCAGTACATCGGCATAAAGATCATCATAGTTTTGCAAGCCATTGGTGTTACTTCCCAACGGGTCACTCTTCTGGTTACGATAAATACCGAACGGACTGATACCAAACTTCACCCAAGGCTTGATGCCACGAACCGTTTCGTGAAGCTTCTTTATCAACACATTCACATTACTACGACGCCAATCTGCCTTATTCGTGAAACCTCCACCATAACGGGCGAAACTTGCATCATCCGGAAAATCCAATCCATTTACCGGATAAGGATAGAAATAATCATCCATGTGAATAGCATCTACATCATAACGAGACACAATATCGGTCACAATTTTACAGATATGCTCCCGGCTTTCAGGAAGTGCCGGGTCGAAATATAGCTGATCGCCATAAGTAACAAACCATTCCGGATGCTGGTGATAAATATGTTCCGGCGCCAACTTGTTCTTTAATGAAGTCTTCACACGGTAAGGATTGATCCAGGCATGAAACTCCATATTCCGTTTCTGACATTCTTCAATCATAAACTGCATCGGATCCCACATAGGAGAAGGCGTCTGACCTTGCGTTCCTGTCAGGAAACGGCTCCATGGTTCATGCTGGGAAGCATATAATGCATCCGCTTCAGGGCGTACCTGAAAAATGATTGCGTTAATGCCGGCTTCCTGAAGAGAGTTCAACTGACTAACCAATATTTGTTTCAGTCTCTCTGTGGGAATGCCACGAAACTGACCGTTAACAGCTTGTATCCACGCTCCACGGAATTCACGTTTAGGATATTTATTGCCTGATGGCACCTGCGCCCTCACTCCTACCACCAGAAGAAGAGCTAAAAGTAAAAGATAGTTTTTCAGCTTCATAATATTCTTAAATCGTAATAATGTGACGCAAAGATAATACAAACTCCCGATAAATTCGCTAACTTTGCCGACTACCATAAAAAAGGAGTATTTTATGTCAGAAAACAACTATATTTCGATCAAAGGCGCACGAGTCAACAACCTAAAAAACATCGATGTAGATATTCCCCGCAACAAACTTGTTGTTATCACCGGATTGTCGGGTTCGGGAAAATCATCACTTGCTTTTGATACCCTTTATGCAGAGGGACAACGCCGCTACGTAGAAAGCTTAAGCAGCTACGCGCGTCAGTTCCTAGGGAGAATGAGCAAACCGGAATGTGACTTTATCAAAGGGATTCCTCCCGCTATTGCCATCGAACAAAAAGTGAACAGCCGTAATCCCCGTTCCACCGTGGGCACCTCGACTGAAATTTACGAATATCTACGCCTGTTATATTCACGGGTGGGGAAAACGTATAGTCCCATCAGCGGGCAGGAAGTGAAGAAGCACTCCACAGAGGACATCGTCAACTGCATGCTCTCATACCCGGAAGGTACAAGATATACAGTATTGACACCTATCCGCCTGCGTGAAGACCGTACCTTGCAACAACAACTGGAAATAGACCTGAAACAAGGGTTCAACCGTATCGAAGTGAACGGTGAAATGAAACGTATCGATGAATATACGCCTGTGGCAGGTGATGAAGTCTATCTGCTGGTCGACCGTATGGCGGTTGCCACCAGCAAGGACGCCATCAGCCGACTGACTGATTCTGCCGAAACAGCCATGTATGAAGGTGACGGGACCTGTATGCTGCGTTTTTTTCTATCGGATGGAACCACGAAACTTCATACTTTCAGCACTAAATTCGAAGCGGACGGCATTATCTTTGAAGAACCGAACGACCAGATGTTTTCATTCAACTCGCCTATCGGTGCTTGTCCAGAGTGCGAAGGATTCGGCAAAGTAATCGGTATTGACGAGCACTTAGTCGTTCCGGATCGTTCATTATCGGTGTATGAAGGAGCTATCGTATGTTGGCGTGGCGAAAAGATGGGCGAATGGAAAGAAGAATTAATTCATAATGCGGAGAAATTCGACTTCCCTATTTTCACTCCTTATTATGAGTTGACAGACGCTCAACGCCGGTTACTTTGGGAAGGCAACCAATATTTCCACGGCATCAATGATTTCTTCAAAATGCTGGAAGAGAATCAATATAAGATACAATACCGGGTGATGCTGGCGCGTTACCGGGGAAAGACGCTTTGTCCGAAATGCCACGGCACCCGCCTGAAACCGGAAGCCGGATATGTACGGGTGGGCGGAAAGAATATTTCTGAACTGGTGGATTTGCCCATCACAAAACTGAAGCAATTCTTTGACCATCTGGAACTGGATGAGCACGACAGCAATGTATCCCGACGTATTCTGGTTGAAATAAATAGTCGGATTCGCTTCTTAATCGATGTAGGTTTGGGTTATCTGACTTTGAACCGGCTTAGTAATTCCTTATCGGGTGGAGAGAGCCAGCGTATCAATCTGGCAACCTCGCTGGGAAGTAGCCTTGTAGGTAGTCTTTATATTCTCGATGAACCAAGCATCGGACTGCATAGCCGCGACACAGATCGTCTGCTCCATGTGTTGCGTCAACTGCAACAATTAGGAAATACGGTAGTGGTGGTAGAGCACGATGAAGAGATTATCCGTGCAGCCGATTACATTATTGATATAGGTCCCAATGCCGGACGACTAGGTGGAGAAGTTGTCTACCAGGGAGATATGAAGGATTTAAAGAAGGGAAGCAACAGTTATACGGTACATTATCTTTTGGGAGAAGATGAAATACCCGTTCCGAAGCATCGCCGGCCATGGAATAACTATATAGAATTGAAAGGCGCACGTGAGAATAATCTGAAAGGAGTAAACGTACGTATCCCTCTCAATGTAATGACAGTTGTTACGGGTGTTTCCGGTTCCGGGAAAAGTACATTGGTGAGAGATATTTTCTTCCGGGCATTGAAACGTGAATTAGACGAATGTAGTGACCGACCGGGAGAATTCTCTTCAATCGGAGGAAGTTTGCGTGACCTGCGGAATGTAGAATTTGTAGACCAGAACCCGATTGGCAAATCATCGCGCTCAAATCCGGTGACTTACATCAAGGCTTACGACGAAATCCGCAAACTATGGTCCGAACAGCCTTTGGCGAAACAAATGGGATATACCCCCGGATTCTTCAGTTTCAATAGCGAAGGCGGACGTTGCGAAGAGTGTAAAGGAGAAGGAACCATCACTGTAGAAATGCAATTTATGGCAGACTTGGTATTGGAGTGTGAATCTTGTCACGGCAAACGCTTCAAATCTGACACGCTGGAAGTGAAATTCAACGATAAAAGCATCTACGATGTATTGGAGATGACCGTCAACCAAGCGGTTGAGTTCTTCAACGAACATGGACAGAAGAAAATTGTGAAGAAGTTACTTCCTTTGCAGGACGTAGGACTGGGATACATTAAATTAGGACAGGCTTCTTCTACCCTTTCCGGTGGTGAAAACCAACGTGTCAAACTAGCATTCTATTTGAGCCAGGAGAAAGCCGACCCGACGATGTTTATCTTTGACGAGCCGACTACCGGACTTCATTTCCATGATATTCGCAAACTTCTGGATGCTTTCGACGCACTGATTCGCCGGGGACACAGTATCGTTATCATTGAACATAATATGGATGTCATCAAATGTGCCGATTATGTAATCGATCTCGGACCGGAAGGTGGAGATAAGGGTGGAAACATTGTAGCAGTGGGCACTCCGGAAGAAGTTGCCGCCTGCGGAGCAAGTTATACAGGACAATTCTTAAAAGAAAAACTCCGCTAATAAATGATAATTTTAGGGTTCACCACAGAGGCCACGGAGAACACAGAGTTCTTCTCTCTTTTTTCCGTAAGTAAAACAGAGCGATAAATACGATGATAAATACGTGAGACTCTGTGTTATTCTATAGTGAATAAAAATAGTAAACCTCTGTGTCCTCCGTGTCCTCTGTGGTGAAATATAAATTCCTATTTACAGCTAATTAAAAGTAGAATCCGAATCCTATCTTCACACCGAAACGTGAATTATCAGAATCATCAAAACGCCATTTATAATAAACTGCCGGTTCGATCGTTACAGTTTTGGAGAGAAAGTACGCATATCCGGCTTCAATGCCCAATCCCCAATCGTTGTTATGGCTACCACCCTTGTAACGGACCCGTTCCCAGTCAAAACCACCCCCAAGATAAATCCCCGTTGTATTGAAATAACAACGCATTCCTGTACCTAGTGTATATGTATCCTTCGGTTGCGACCAGTCTGCTCCAATATTTACCATCAAAGCAAAACCATCTGCCAAAAATGTACCGGCTTGCGCACCAATACCAAACTTGGCATCATCATTTTTACTGTAAGAAAAATCCAGTCCTGTCACAGAAGGGTTGAGAATCATCGTTCCTTTCTCAAATTGTGCCTGCGCAGTAAAAGAGACTGCTAATAAGCAAAGAACCAAAGCTAATTTCTTCATAAACTTATTTTTTTAAGTGAATAGATTGTTCGTCTTTTTTGCGGCGTTCACGCATTTGTTCCTTTTTTCGAAGCACCAGCCAAAGAAGGAGGACGATGACATAAGAAACCACCACCGTAATTATTTTTTCTGTCAGGCTGACTTCCGTATTACGAGGCAACAAATAAGCCGCTGTTACGGATACATAAATAAGGAATGCAAGCGCAACTCCTGTCGATTTTCTTATTTTCTTCATTCTGATAATTTTCTTGTTTTTTGCTTGCTTATCCAGATATAGAACCAAACTGCCGCAACTACTACACACGCTATACCAACGCCATAGGAAACTGCATGCGAAAGCCCCAATCCTTCAGGAGCAATACATATATAAGTAGAACATACACATGTCATAAACAGTGCCGGTATCAAAGTGATGATATAAGTTTTCTTAGATACCGCCAGAAAAACCGTTATAGCCCACAAGGTAAACACAGCCAGCGTCTGATTCGCCCAGGCAAAATAACGCCATATCATATTAAATCCGTTTGCGTCAAGCAAGCTATACAAAAGCAGACCGATAGCAAGGACAAACATCGGAATGCAAATATATAAACGACAGCGCATACTTTTTTGTTCCATACCCAGGAAGTCTGCCACAATCAGACGTGCCGAACGAAAAGCCGTATCACCCGAAGTAATCGGAGCGGCAATCACTCCCAAAATGGCAAGTACGCCTCCGACAGCTCCCAGCCACTCCTTCGTTATAGAATCTACAATAACGGAAGCATTGCTTTCTTCCATTCCGTTTTCATGGAAAAAGTAAGTAGCGGCAGCAGCCCAAATAAGAGCAACAATGCCCTCGGTAATCATTGCACCGTAAAACACCGGACGTCCATGCCGTTCCGAGGTCATACAACGTGCCATCAACGGGCTTTGCGTAGCATGAAAACCCGAAATGGCACCACATGCAATACTCACAAACATAATCGGAAAAATAGGAAGCTCACTTGCTTCGGGATTTGTATTTTGCAAACCATCCCAAAGTTCAGGCAAAGCCGGATGGTTAACGTAGAGCATCACCAAAATGCCTACTGCCATAAACAACAAGGCAACCGCAAATATAGGATATATTTTACCTATTATTTTATCAACAGGAAGTAGGGTCGCCAAAATATAATAGAGGAATACAACCACAATCCAAAACGTAGCATCCAAACTTTCCGGAGTGAGTTTTGCCAACAGTCCGGCAGGCCCCGCAACGAAAACCGACCCCACCAGAATCATTAAAATGACAGTGAATCCTCTCATCACCTGCTTGGTAGTCAGTCCCAAATAACGTCCTATTATTTCCGGCAGACTTTCACCTCCATTACGCAAAGAAAGCATTCCGGCAAAATAATCATGCACTGCACCCGCAAAAATACTTCCCAACACAATCCACAAGTATGAAGAGCTACCAAATTTCGCTCCCATGATTGCTCCGAAAATAGGACCTAATCCGGCAATATTAAGAAATTGAATCATGAAAATCTTCCAAGTGGGCAATGGAATATAGTCCACTCCATCAGCCTTTGTAAGAGCCGGTGTTTTACGGTCATCAGGACCAAAGACGCGTTCCATCAGGCGTCCGTACGTAAAATAGCCTACTACCAGTGCCAGCAGGCATAGAGTAAATGTAATCATAGCGTGTCGTTTTTTAGCTTGGCAAATGTAACATAATCTCACGAAACAGCCCAACAATACCGACACTTTTACTAACTTTGCAGGGATTTAAAACAAAAAATAAAGAATATGCGTCGATATATTTTCATTCTTTCACTTTTGTTTCCTTTCCTCTCAATGGTTGCGCAACCCAAACATGAAGTTCGTGCCGCATGGGTCACAGCGGTGTACGGACTGGATTGGCCTCGTACACGTGCAACAACTCCCCAAACAATTCGCAAACAGAAAGAAGAGTTAATAGATATTCTTGATAAGTTGAAGGCTGCCAACTTCAACACTGTCCTATTTCAAACCCGTACACGTGGAGATGTATTATATCCTTCAGCAATCGAACCATTCAATTCAATCTTAACTGGAAAGACAGGAGGAAACCCCGGCTATGATCCACTGGCTTTCGCCGTTGAGGAATGTCATAAACGGGGAATGGAATGTCACGCCTGGATGGTAACTATTCCGCTGGGGAATAAGAAACATGTTGCTTCGCTCGGAAGTCAGTCCGTCACCAAGCGGATGAAAGATATCTGTGTCCCTTACAAAAGTGAATATTTCCTCAACCCAGGGCATCCGGCTACGAAAGAGTATTTGATGAAACTGGTACGGGAAGTCGTAAGCGGTTATGATGTGGACGGAGTACATTTTGACTATCTGCGTTATCCGGAGAATGCTCCCCTTTTCCCCGATAAATATGATTTCCGCCGATATAATAAAGGACGTACGCTGGATCAGTGGCGCCGGGATAATATCTCCGAGATTGTACGTTATATATATAAAGGTGTAAAAGCGATGAAGCCTTGGGTAAAGGTAAGTACCTGTCCGGTAGGAAAATACCGGGATACATCACGTTATCCTTCCCGTGGATGGAATGCTTTCTTTACCGTTTATCAGGACCCACAAGGCTGGATGGGAGAAGGGATTATGGACCAGATTTATCCGATGATGTATTTCCAAGGAAACAATTTCTATCCTTTTGCTCTCGACTGGCAGGAACAAAGTAACGGACGACAGGTGGTTCCGGGACTTGGCATTTATTTTCTTCATCCTGATGAGGGTAAATGGACACGTGACGAAATTGATCGTCAGATGAACTTCATCCGCAGTCAGAAAATGGCAGGTGAAGGACATTACCGGGTGAAATATCTTATGGAAAATACACAAGGTATCTACGATGAATTGGCTGAGAATTTCTATGCATATCCAGCTTTACAGCCTCCTATGCCTTGGCTGGACAATGTTCCGCCTACGGCTCCGTCCGAACTAAAGGTTACTGATATCAACAATGGATATACGGAATTAAAGTGGCAGGCTGCTACCGACAATGATTCGCGTAATAATCCGATGTATGTCATTTATGCATCAAATGAATTTCCAGTAGATACTAATCGCCCGGAGAACATTGTTGCACAAGGCGTTCGGGAGACAAGTTATATCTATGCTCCTATCCTACCCTGGAATGCTAAGAAACATTTCGCAGTTACGGCTATTGACCGTTGCGGAAACGAAAGTGCGGCGGTACAGAAGTAAAATAAACATGCCTATACTGGTATGAACTTCCCAGCAAAATAATCTAGTTCTACTTCATTCCAGTTTTCCGGAATGGAATGATTAACAATAACAAGTAAGGCGAACGATAGTCACATGGCATGTGATTACTTGTTTCATGCAATGAAACTTTTTGTTTCTCGGTGTGGAACCAATGGTTTCACTGCATGAAACTATCAGTTTCACACCGAGAAACCATAACTTCGATATAATATCACAAAAACACGCTTTTTGAGATAAACACCCACGCCCGATAACTACTCTTTTTATGAGCCGGCACCAATGACAAATAGCCTGATTTTATTCTTCCTTGTTCTATTTCCAAAGGATAAGCCTCCTCCATTTCTTTGTGTGCTCTCCAGGCTGTTCCTTCCGTAGGGTAATAGCTTATTTGAAAAGCTCCTGTTGAAGTAGGATAGATATAATGGTCATAAATATGACGCGCCACCACTCCCATATTCATCCGCAAGTTGATTTCCACGCAGGGATGAATACGATAAACAGGGGAATCCGGGAAACGGCAGATCATCATATCCACTCCCAAATAACCATTATAAATAGTTCCGAACCGAAGAAGCAACTCTTGTTCAAGACGGTTACGCAGCTTATAAATTTCTTCAACAGGGATATATTCCGAAAGGTTCCGTTCGATGGCAGCATCCGAAATCAGCAAATTACCCTCATATGCCCCACTCCCACCCGTACGGAATTGAGAATATCCGGCAAAGTCAAATCTACCGTTACCCGAAGAACGAAATTCCATAGCGAAATCTTCCATCTTATTATATAAAGGTTCACCAATAACACCTCCTTGCTGATTGCCAATGCGTGAGCACCAACCGGAAATGGAAGGAGTATATACACCTTTGCACCAGTTCAATCCTTTTCCACTACCGGATAAAGGAGCTTTCAGTAAACAAGTATCATGTGATTCTACAAATGACTTCCATTCTTCGGGAATCGTCAGGTAAAAAGACTCTCCACAAAAACAAGCTCCCAGTTGTAACTGTGGTAATAGTTCCACAGCGCAGGAACGATGGGAACAAGAACGCAGTTTATCCAATTGCTCAATAGAAGGAAGTTCGCTTTCTTCCACTCCCAAATCCAACAGTCGTTTTCTTACTGCTATATCCCAGCCCCAAGGATGAATATCCAAATTCCGCTCGGAAGCAAGTTCAGGTTCTGTCATCAAATCAACCGAAAGTCCTAATAATTCCTGTATCTTCTTCACATAATCGAGATTATAAGCGGAAGGAGCCAATACAACACTTCCCTCTTCCGCATACCACATCGGCAACAAAGTCAATTCGGATGCCATTTGCCGGGCGGAAGCCGGTGCCATATAGTTTGTTTCACCGCTGGCTAACGCCAAATCATGTTCCGGATTGAATATATAAAGAGCCTTTTTTGTCATTTTAAACGAATTCAAAACTTTATTCTGCAAATATATACAGGAAATAATCAGGAATAGCTACAATAAACAGAAAGTTGGAATTAAAAGCACAATTTTGCCATCTCTACTTTGCAAATCCTAAAAAAAGCAGTATATTTGCCACCCGAAAAACAAAGAACTGAAATGGAATCATTCTATCGCACACACGCCTACCTCGTTGAGCACACCAATGCCCCCGTTCGCCGCGATCTTATGGACGAGATCGACTGGAGCGACCGCCTGATTGGTATCAAAGGGACACGTGGCGTAGGAAAAACCACTTTCCTTCTCCAATACGCCAAAGAAAAATTCGGGAACGACCGCTCCTGCCTGTTCATCAACATGAACAACTTCTACTTCTCTGGCCACAGCATTGTAGATTTTGCTAACGAATTCCAGAAACGTGGTGGAAAAGTATTGTTGATCGACCAAGTGTTCAAACACCCGGAATGGAGCAGAGAGTTGCGCATGTGTTACGACCGTTTTCCTAATTTGAAGATTGTCTTTACCGGCTCATCCGTAATGCGACTGAAAGAGGAAAATCTTGAACTGCGTGATATTGCAAAGAGCTATAACCTGCGCGGATTCTCTTTCCGTGAATTCCTGAACTTGCAGACAGGCATGAAATTCAGGGCATACAGCCTCGAAGAAATTCTTAGCACTCACGAACAGATTGCCAAAGGAGTACTCTCCAAAGTTCGTCCGCTGGATTACTTCCAGGATTACCTGCATCATGGATTCTATCCATTCTTCCTCGAGAAGCGTAACTTTTCGGAGAATCTGCTGAAAACAATGAACATGATGGTAGAAGTAGATATCCTGCTCATCAAACAAATTGAACTGAAATATCTTTCAAAGATAAAAAAATTACTATATTTGCTCGCTGTCGACGGACCGAAGGCTCCCAATGTGAGTCAACTGGCAAGCGACATACAGACATCTCGCGCCACGGTGATGAACTATATCAAGTATCTGGCAGATGCGCGACTCATTAATCTGGTTTATCCGAAAGGAGAAGAATTTCCTAAAAAACCTTCGAAAATAATGATGCACAACTCCAACCTGATGTATTCCATCTATCCGGTGAAAGTGGAAGAGCAGGATGTGCTCGACACATTCTTTGCAAATTCTTTATGGAAAGACCATAAGGTACATAAAGGAGATAAAAACGTCTCTTTTATGGTAGACAAAGTAATGCCGTTCAAAATTTGCCAGGAAGGCGCAAAGATCAAGAACAATCCGAATGTAACGTACGCGTTGCATAAGGCTGAAATAGGTCGGGGCAACCAGATACCTCTCTGGATGTTCGGCTTTTTATATTAAAAGATTTATTTACTTAAATATTTAATTTAGTTATGACTAAACAGAAGAAATTCATCACTTGTGATGGTAACCAGGCTGCAGCGCATATCTCGTATATGTTCTCTGAAGTAGCAGCTATCTACCCCATCACTCCTTCTTCGACTATGGCTGAGTACGTAGACGAATGGGCTGCCGCAGGACGTAAGAACATCTTCGGCGAAACAGTATTAGTACAGGAAATGCAATCTGAAGGTGGTGCTGCCGGTGCAGTTCACGGTTCTCTTCAGGCTGGTGCGTTGACTACTACTTACACTGCTTCCCAGGGTCTTCTCCTGATGATCCCTAACATGTACAAAATTGCCGGTGAGTTCTTGCCTTGCGTATTCCATGTATCTGCTCGTACATTGGCTTCTCACGCATTGTGTATCTTCGGTGACCACCAAGACGTAATGTCAGCTCGTCAGACTGGCTTTGCTATGTTGGCTGAAGGCTCTGTACAGGAAGTTATGGATTTGGCTGGTGTTGCTCACTTGGCTACCATCAAATCTCGCGTTCCGTTCATGAACTTCTTCGATGGTTTCCGTACATCTCACGAAATCCAAAAGATTGAAATGTTGGAAAATGATGATCTTGCTCCGCTGATCGACCAGGAAGCTTTGGCTGAATTCCGTGCCCGCGCACTGAACCCGATGAAACCGGTAGCTCGTGGTATGGCTGAAAATCCTGACCATTTCTTCCAACATCGTGAATCATGCAACAACTACTATGAAGCAGTTCCTGCTATCGTAGAAGAATACATGAATGAAATTTCTAAGATCACAGGTCGTAAATACGGTTTGTTCGATTACTATGGTGCAGAAGATGCAGAACGCGTAATTATCGCTATGGGTTCTGTAACAGAAGCTGCCCGCGAAGCTATCGACTACCTGGTAGCAAACGGCGAAAAAGTGGGTATGGTTGCCGTACACCTGTATCGTCCGTTCTCTGCTAAACACTTCTTGGCTGCTGTACCTAAGACTGCTAAAACTATCGCAGTTCTTGACCGTACTAAAGAACCGGGTGCTAACGGCGAACCTCTTTACCTTGACGTTAAAGACTGCTTCTACGGTGCAGAAAATGCTCCGGTTATCGTTGGCGGTCGTTACGGTTTGGGTTCAAAAGATACTACTCCTGCTCAAATTCTTTCAGTATTCGAAAACTTGGCTATGCCAATGCCGAAGAACCACTTCACTATCGGTATCGTAGACGACGTTACTTTCACTTCTCTTCCTCAAAAAGAAGAAATCGCTTTAGGCGGCGAAGGTATGTTCGAAGCTAAATTCTACGGTTTGGGTGCTGACGGTACAGTAGGTGCTAACAAGAACTCTGTAAAGATTATCGGTGATAACACTGACAAACACTGCCAGGCTTACTTCTCTTATGACTCTAAGAAGTCGGGCGGTTTCACTTGTTCTCACTTGCGTTTCGGTGACAATCCAATCCGTTCTACTTATCTGGTAAATACTCCGAACTTCGTTGCTTGTCACGTTCAGGCTTACCTGCACATGTACGATGTAACTCGTGGTTTGCGTAAGAACGGTTCTTTCTTGCTGAACACAATCTGGGAAGGTGAAGAACTGGCTAAGAACCTGCCTAACAAGGTTAAGAAATATTTTGCACAGAACAACATTTCTGTATACTATATCAACGCAACACAGATTGCACTGGAAATTGGTTTGGGTAACCGTACCAACACAATCCTTCAATCTGCATTCTTCCGTATCACAGGCGTTATTCCTGTAGAACAAGCTGTTGAGCAGATGAAGAAATTCATCGTTAAGTCTTACGGCAAGAAGGGTGAAGACGTTGTTAACAAGAACTATGCTGCCGTTGACCGTGGTGGTGAATACAAGACTTTGGCTGTTGATCCTGCTTGGGCTAACCTTCCGGATGACGCAAAAGCTGAAAACAACGATCCTGCATTCATCAACGAAGTAGTTCGTCCGATCAATGCACAAGACGGTGACTTGTTGCCGGTATCTGCATTCAAGGGTATCGAAGACGGTACTTGGTATCAAGGTACTGCTAAATACGAAAAACGTGGTGTAGCTGCATTCGTTCCTGAATGGAATCCGGAAAACTGTATCCAGTGTAACAAGTGTGCATACGTTTGTCCTCACGCTTCTATCCGTCCGTTCGTACTCGACGCTGAAGAGCAGAAGGGTGCTAAGTTCGAACAACTGAAAGCTGTAGGTAAAGCATTCGACGGTATGACATTCCGTATCCAGGTGGACGTTCTCGACTGTCTGGGTTGCGGTAACTGTGCTGACATCTGTCCGGGTAATCCGAAGAAGGGTGGCAAAGCATTGACAATGAAACACCTCGAAAGCCAATTGGCTCAAGCTGAAAACTGGACTTACTGTGCTGAAAACGTGAAGACTAAACAACATCTTGTTGATATCAAGGCTAACGTGAAGAACTCACAGTTCGCTACTCCGTTGTTTGAGTTCTCCGGCGCTTGCTCTGGTTGTGGTGAAACTCCGTACGTGAAATTGATTTCTCAATTGTTCGGTGACCGTGAAATGGTTGCTAACGCTACCGGATGTTCTTCTATCTACTCTGGTTCTGTTCCTTCTACTCCGTATACTACAAACGAAAACGGACACGGTCCTGCTTGGGCTAACTCACTGTTCGAAGACTTCTGTGAATTCGGTTTGGGTATGGAACTGGCTAACGAAAAGATGCGTGCTCGTCTCGTGAAAGTGATGAACGAGGCTATTGCTGCTGATTGCACTCCTGCTGAAGTAAAAGAACTGTTCGCTGAATGGATCAACAATATGCTGGATGCGGACAAGACTAAGGAATTGGCTGCTAAGATCATTCCGGTTGTTGAAGCTAACAAGGATAAATGTAACCACTGCAAACAAATCGCTGAACTGCAACAATATCTTGTAAAACGCAGCCAGTGGATCATTGGTGGTGACGGTGCTTCTTACGATATCGGTTACGGTGGTCTTGACCATGTAATCGCTTCCGGTAAGGACGTTAACATCCTCGTTCTGGATACTGAAGTTTACTCTAACACAGGTGGTCAGTCTTCTAAAGCTACTCCGGTAGGTGCTATCGCTAAGTTCGCTGCTGCTGGTAAGCGCGTACGTAAGAAAGACCTCGGTCTGATGGCTACTACTTACGGTTATGTATATGTTGCACAGATCGCTATGGGTGCTGACCAAGCTCAAACTCTGAAAGCTATCCGTGAAGCTGAAGCATATCCGGGACCATCTTTGATTATCGCTTACGCTCCATGTATCAACCACGGTCTGAAAGCAGGTATGGGTAAGAGCCAGGAAGAAGAAGAAAAAGCTGTTAAGTGCGGTTACTGGCACTTGTGGCGTTACAACCCGGCTTTGGAAGAAGAAGGCAAGAACCCATTCCAATTGGATAGCAAAGAACCGAACTGGGAAGATTTCCAAGGTTTCTTGAAGGGTGAAGTTCGTTACGCTTCTGTAATGAAACAATATCCTACTGAAGCTGAAGAACTGTTTAAAGCTGCTGAAGAAAACGCTAAATGGCGTTACAACAGCTACAAACGTTTGGCTAGAGAAAACTGGGGTGCTGAATAATAGTAATACCCTATAAATATAAAGCGGTAATCTTTGATAAGATTACCGCTTTTTTATTGTATGAACTCTGTCCAACATAAACAGTACTCCCTTTTTCCCACTAGAGTTCATGTCTATTTTATATTTAAAATTAAGAATAACAATGCTCCAATCTATTTATTCTCTGACTTCGGAATCCAACTATCCACCAACAGCCGATGCTCATCCCTCCATTTACGGGCTATTTCTTCTTCATCCATCCTGGCATCCTTCATAGCTGTCATAAAAGAGCTAAGTTCTTCTGTCGTTAGTTTGATGTTGCCAAAGAATTCGGCAGCAAACGGATCTTTCTCACTGAATCCTTTCCATGCAATAGCATGTATTTCTTCCAAGTCTCCATATACTTTCTTCGGATCATCCAAGAATTTCAAGTCAAACTGGTCGAACATCCAATGCGGTGTCCACCCCGTAATGACAATCCATTCTCCTTTGTCCATCGCTTTTTTCAAAGAAGCCAGCATGGTGGAACTACTTGAAGTCATGAGGGTATACCCATCAAGTCCGTAAGCAGCAATGGCCTTATCGGTCGTCTTCATTATCCCTGCTCCCGCATCAATTCCTACTATTTCAGAAGAAAAACGGTCTTTGTTAGCTTCCAGCTCACTAATAGACTGGATCGTAACATATTGAGGAACAACCAGTCCTACACGGGCTTCTCCATATACCTCCCCCAAAAATTCGATGCTGTCTCCATACTGATCCATATAATCTTTCATCGTTATTGGTAACCACGCATCCAGAAACACATCTGATTTCTTTCCTGACATAGATACAAAGATGGGGGCAAGGTCAGCATTTTGCAGTTCAACCTCATATCCATGCTCTTCCAATACCACCTTGGCCAAATGACTCATGGCAATACCTTCCAGCCAATTGGCATAGGCTATTTTTACTTTCTTTTTCTCTAAATCTGAATTAGTACAGGAAGCTAGCAAAAACATAGCTGACAATGCTATTCCTACTATTTTATATATTCTCATACGTATTTTATCCTTTCCGTTTAGTTCTTATTTTTTCGTCCTGCCATTCCTTGCGTGATACGGTCTAAGATGATAGCTAAAATAACTACTGCTATACCACCTTCAAACCCAAGTCCGATTTTCATTTGGGTAATACCTTTCAATACAATTTCTCCCAGACCACCGGCAGCAATCATGGCAGCAATTACAACCATAGAAAGCGACATCATTATTGTCTGGTTGACACCAGTCAGGATGGTGGGCAACGCCAAAGGAAGCTGCACTTTATACAATAACTGCCAACGGGTAGCCCCGAACGAACGGGAAGCTTCCACTACATTTTTAGGAACTTGCCGGATTCCCAATCCGGTAAGGCGGACCACAGGAGGCATAGCAAAGATAATGGTGGCAAACACTCCCGGCACTGCTCCCAATCCGAAAAACAAAACAGCAGGAATCAGATAAACAAAAGCAGGCATCGTCTGCATCAAGTCGAGAACAGGACGAAGTATTTTCTCTGCACGCGGACTGTTTGCCGTCCACACTCCTAAAGGTACACCAACAATCAGAGCCAGACAGGTAGATGAAAAAACGAGAGCCAGGGTTTGCATAGTAGCCTCCCAAAATCCCATTCCATAGATCAGTAATAATCCCAATGCGGTGAAAATTGCCGTACCGCGTCCTGCTTTCATCCATGCGAGTGTAGCAAGTACCAAAATGGTTATATAAAAAGGTATTCCGAAAAGTATGTGTTGGAATCCTATAATAAAACTACCGATGCCCGCATTCACGGCATCAAAGAAAGTGGAAAAATGTACCATCATCCAATTGATGGCCATCTCTATATATTGTCCTATATTTATCATAAATCTATTGCGTTTTGAATTATTTCGTTTATTTCTTCTTTATCTTTCCCGGTCACTTCGATGATTAAGGATGAAAGCGGGATTGTTCCTAAAAACTCGCGCGTCTCATCAATCACCCATACCGGCGAATTGCTCTTTGTCATTAGAGGAAGTATATCCTCCAACACCGTATCCTCCAACACAGAATGTACTTCTGTACGCACAATCGTTTCAATGGATTTTTCCTGTTTGCTACGTAACTTAAGCAAGTCGTTCAGACGTACTTCTCCGACCAGTTTATCATCGGCGTCTATGACAGGTAATACGGTGATATTCTTCGCACGCATCTTACGAATCAATACTTCGGGACCTTCTTTCTTCAGACGGGCCACCAACGGTTTGTCAATCATTAAAGAAGAGGCGGTAATAATTTTGCTCCTATCCACGTTTTCAACAAAACGGGCTACATAATCGTTAGCCGGTTCAGTCAGGATTTCCTCCGAAGTACCTACCTGCACCACTTCTCCGTCTTTCATGATGGCAATACGGTCACCTAGCTTAATTGCTTCACTCAAGTCGTGGGTAATAAAAACAATCGTCTTTTTCATCTTTGATTGCAAGGCCAGTAGTTCATCCTGCATCTGTACGCGAATCAGAGGATCGAGAGCAGAGAAAGCCTCATCCATTAAAAGCACTTCAGGATTATTAGCCAGAGCGCGAGCCAGTCCGACACGCTGTTGCATTCCACCGGAAAGATCGCCTACCATCTGATTTTCATATCCTTTCAATCCGACAAGCTTCATGCTTTCCATCGCTTTCTTCTCACGTTCCTCTTTCTTCACTCCCTGAAGTTCGAGGCCGAACGCGATATTGCTCAATACGGAACGGTGAGGTAACAGACCGAAATTCTGGAAAACCATCGCCAGCTCTTTCCGGCGAACGTGCAATAATTCTTTTTCGGAAATTTTAGATATATCTACTCCGTTTACAAGCACTTGCCCGGCAGTAGGACGTATCAGACGATTGATACAACGCAGTAATGTCGATTTTCCACTTCCCGAGAGTCCCATTATCACGAAAAACTCTCCTTCATTAATTGAAAGATTGGCATCTTTCACTCCTACCGTACAACCGGTATCTTTCAGAATTTCCTCTTTACTCTTATCTTTTTTCAACATCTTGAGGGCTTTCTGCTTCTCGTTACCAAAGATAAGGTACAAATCCTTTATTTCTATTTTACTCATATAATATATTGGTTTAGATTATAATATTTGTTTTGTTTTCAACTGCCGCATTCCTTATTCTCACTTACGATAAACAAGTTGAATGTTCGCATGGTTCAGTCATGTCACATGATAACATGACGGTCCGACGTTTTTTTAATGGTTTAAAAAAAACAGACAGAGTAGTTTAAAAGGAATAGAATTTGATAAGATTATCCTCTTAATGAACAGTAGAAAACAGTATTTTCATAAATAAATAACAGTCTGCTCTTGCATATTGTTGGCACAAAGGTAAGGAAAATAGATTAAATATGCAAATTTCATTCAGGTACGGAGTAATTCCAAAGATGCTTTTTCAAGTCTACGCATCCATTTTGTTTGAAAGAGATCCCTTCTTCCAACAAGAGTTGTTTCTGCTCTGTCCAACCCGGAACAAGCCGTCCCGACGCATTGACAACCCGATGACAAGGCGCAGATAAATCATCCGGAATCTGTTTCAAAGCACGCCCCACCATACGGGAACATTGAGACATTCCCAATAATGCGGCAATTCCCCCATAGGTAGAAACTTTACCTACCGGAATTTCTCGGACAACCTGATACACCTCTTGACAAAAAGATGCGGAAAGGCTCGCCTTATCTACTTTATAATCTTTCATCACTCAAACATTACTTTATTTCAGTTCCAAAACTAGATAAAAAGAAAAGAATTTGCAAATAATAAAAGCATTTCAAATAAAATATGCAACTTTATTTGCTTTATTTACAAATAATCCCGACCTTTGTACCCAATAAAAGCAACCCTATTATTAACAAAACAAGCACTGCTGTTATGAAAAAGAAAACTATCCTGTTCGCTTCTTGTTTATTGGGAGCACTGGCTTTCAGCTCCTGTGAGAAGAACCTTTATGATGAAAGCAAACAACCCGAGAAAGAAAAGAGAATAACAGACTTGAATATTCCTGCTGACTTTGATTGGGCTGATTCTCAAAACGCTAAAGTTAAATTCACTTGCCAAACAGCAACTACAATCTACGTATACTCTGAAAAAGATTGTAATGAGAATAGTCTAATGTTACAAATGGATGTGGATGCAACCACAAAAGAACTCCCACTTGAAATACCAGGATACTTAGAGAATGTATATGTGAAATATGAAGGAGAATCTAACGTATTCACTATTCCCGTTGAAAATGAAACGATTTCCATTTCAACAGTTCCTAAAACAAAAGCATTAGCCGGCAAAGCAGCAGCCAAAAGTGGAATGAATATATTTCAATTTTGCTATCCACAAAGTCGTGGTTATGCAACAGTTATGTTTGAAGACATGTATCCAAGTTTAGGTGATTATGATTTCAATGACTTTGTTGCATGGTACAAACTTCAAATACCAGAATTCTATCTTGATTACAAAAAAGGTGGATATTGTACAGAATATCTCTATATAGGATTCCAAGTCAGAGCTATTGGTGGTGTTTATGATTATGACCCATATATACGTCTGACTGATGTTAAATACGATGAAATCAATCTAAATCTAACTTCTGATTATCAAGATGAAAGATTCAAGATTCGAAAAGGACCAAACGGAGAAGTGATTCTTGTCTTTGAAAAACCTTCTATACCAGAGGGGTATAAATACTTTAATACCGATCCGAACCAAATGACCAAACCTGATCTGTTTGCTCCGTATATATATCTGCACTTCAAGTCATCAGTTAGAGTAGAAAGACTACAAAATAGTAAGGTGGATATATATCTGGCTAAGAAAAATCATGGACAGGAAATTCACCTTAAAGATTATAAATCTGTTTACGGTTCTCCACAAGAGAAATATGCAAATGAGAAGAATTTTGTATGGGGATTCAAAATACCGGCAGCAATATATCATGCCACTGAAACAACCAGCTTCCTGGAAGCATATCCCGATTTCGAAGCTTGGGTAACTAGCGGAGGAGAACAAAAGAAGATGTGGTGGGAGAACTGGAATAGCAAAAAATTGATTATCAATTAATCAACATATAGAATAAAGAGGTTACAAAACTTCATATTACTTATTCATTTAGGCGCGGATTACGCAAAACATGAATCAATCAGTCTCATGTTTGCGCAATTCGCGCCTAAAGCATACATATACCAGATTTACTATAATATCCAATCAAAGAAATAAGTTCTATCCTTTCCTCTTCAACAAATCTGTCGGACTCTCTCCAAACTGTTCTCTATAACATTTAGTAAAATAAGAAGGAGAACTAAAACCAACTTCATAACCTATCTCTGCCACTGTCATATCCGACGAGGCAAGCAGAGAAGCAGCTTTCTTCAAACGAGCTATACGAAGCAGTTCATTCGGAGAATAATTAGTCAGAGATTTAATCTTGCGGTAAAGTTGCACACGACTTAATCCCATATCCTTACCCAAATCTTCTACATTCAAATTTGAATCTCCCATCTTTGCCTCAATCAGAGCTTTGAATTTTTCCACAAAGTCTTTATCCATATCACAGACATCCTCTTTCGCCAACGTTTGTCCGTCACCAAAAAACTGTTTCAGGCGGCGGTGTGAATCTATCAGATTACGAACGCGTGCCAATAGTAATTGCGAACTAAAAGGTTTGGATATATAGGAGTCTGCCCCACCATCATATCCTTGAATCCGTTGTTCGTCCAGAGAACAGGCTGTCAGCAGAATGACAGGGATATGACACGTTTGCAATTCGCTTTTCAAGCGACGACAACATTCAATTCCATCTATTCCGGGCATCATTACGTCGGAGATAATCAAGTCCGGGACATATTTCATAGCTTTACGAATACCTTCCGAGCCGTCTGCAGCTTCTATAACAGTATAATCAGTATGAAGCAATCCATGCACATATAAGCGAATATCAGCGTTATCATCAATAATCAGAACGCAAGGTTTGGAAGAGTCGTAACTTTTTTCCAATTCCTCTTCTTCGTAAGTTAAAGCATCATTCAAGCTCGAAGAACCGGAATAACCGGAAGTTGCAGGAGTTGCCGGAATCCCAGCAACGGCAGAGGTTGCAGCATCGGTGGAGGTTACAGAAGTAGCAGGGACAGAGAATGCCGGAGAGTTTTCAGAAACAACAGTCTCGCAAGTCTGTACAGGCAAATCAACGGTAAAGATAGTTCCTTGCTTTTCATCACTTTCCACTGTGATGGTACCTTTATGCAATTCCACAAAAGCCTTTACCAATGCCAGTCCAATACCCGAACCGGCATGGTGCATATCTATCTTATAGAAACGGTCGAAAATATTCCGGATATGCTCCGCAGAAATCATTGAGCCGGTATTGGCAACAGTAAAGCGAATCCAACAATGATCGTCTTTAGTCAGGGAAGACAAGCGTACAGTTACTTTTCCATTCTCCGGAGTAAATTTGAAAGCGTTGGAAAGGAGGTTGAAATAGATGCGTTCCAACTTTTCTACATCTGCCAATGTGCGGTAATCCGTATCCGGTATATAATCGAATGAGAAATGAATATGTTTCTTCCGGGCTGCTGCCATGAAAGACTCGTTCCATCCCTCAAAAGAAGAAAGAATGTCTAACGAAATAGGAGTATATTCCATTTTTCCATTCTCGTATTTACGAAAATCCAGAATCTGATTGACAAGACGCAAGAGGATATTCACGTTTCGCTGAACTAACAATAACATTCGGCGCTGATCTTCACTCAAAGACGAATCAGCCAGTAAATGCTCTACCGGGTCGGCAACTAATGTCAGTGGAGTACGAAAATCGTGAGATATATTTGTGAAGAAAACCAGCTTGGCATGAGTCGCTTCTTCCAGTTGATGAGAAAGCTGGATAAGCTGATCCCGCTGTTCTTCGAGTTTGTCACGCTGTTCTTCAAGAATATCCCGTTGCTCTTCGAGTTTATCGCGCTGTTGCTCTACTTGTTTCTTCTGTTCGGACAACTCTTTATTCAGGCGATTCTTGGAACGGAGGGATTTATAGACTACCAACAACAATCCCGCTACTAATAAAAGAATAACCAAGCCGCCATACATCACGACCTGTTGTGTAGCTACACGCGACAGATACCCACCGATACGTCCGTTCAATGTTTCAATCTTCTGATCCAGTTCCGAGATATGGGTAGTCTGAAGTTGCATAACGTGCGCGTTCGTGCGGTCTACAACGGCAGTATTCATGACCGTTTCGCGAGGATAAGACTTCTTCTCAAGAATATTCATGGCCAGTTGCATCACTTTGTCCCCATTAGTCGGATAAATAAAAGTTGCATCCAGCACATTGTCAAGCACCAATTCAAGCCCGTTTCCTTTGCCGGGCAGGGCATCAATGCCAACAAAAATCATTTCCTTTTCACGTCCGGCTTTCTTCGCAGCTTGATAGGCTCCCGGAGCGATACGGTCGTTATGTGCATATACCGCATCAATCTTCGGATGACGGCGAAGCATACTATCCATTTCCACTTCTGCCGGTTCACGTTCCCAGGCAGCATCCGCTTTATCAATCAGTTTGATATCCGGATAATTGCTGATAGCAGCCATAAATCCCTGATGGCGTTCCATGGCAGGGGTGGAACCACCCAGTCCGGTAAGCTCCACTACATTCCCTTTCCCTTTCAGACTTGATGCGATATAATTTCCTACCGCACGACCTATTTCATAATTATCGGCACCGATATAGGCAGTATATTTATCAGAAAGTATCTTCCGGTCTACAAGAATGACAGGTATTCCTTTCTGATAGGCCTCCTCCACAATTGGAGTCATGGGAGCCGCTTCATTGGCGGAAATTATCAATAAATCAACTCCTTTATCTATAAAATAATGAACATCTTCCGCCTGCTTACGGTTATCATCCGCCGCCGAGCGGATTTCAACCGATACTCCATCATAAAACATCGCTTCGCGAAGAATCTCATCATTCATCTTGTGCCTCCAAGAGTCATCGCTACATTGGGCCACCCCAATACGGAAACGAGGCGCATCCTGCCGACAGGCCGCCAAGCCCAAAAGACAAAACAAGACTGTTATCCACTTCGTATATTTCATCGCTTCAATCATTCCCTTTCTTTCGTATATCTTTTGTATTTCTTTCTGTAATCCAAATTTCTCTCCCCGCATTATTTGCATTCACCACCGGGAAATACATCAGTTCCACTTTCACAGGGTTCAGCGTATATTTTCCAGTAAAGCGTGGAAGCAAAGGAACCGTAAACTGATAAGTACCTACCGGTAATTTTTCGCTAAAGATAACAGTTTTCTCTTTAAAATACTCACGATATACTTCAGAACGGGAGAAATTAACAGGTTTTGAGGCATAACTACAACCTGCCGGAACAGGAACTTCGAGCATCACATATTGCGCACCCTCCTGTTTCACCTGCAAGGTAACTGTCAATGTAACAGGTACACCCGCCACCAAAGAGTCTTTTTCCAAAGTCACCTCCACCTTGAAAGCATCACTCTGACGAGCATTCATCACACGCTTCATTGAATAGACACTATACAATAAAGGCTCTTTTCCCGTTTTTGAAATAAGCAGACTGTCGCCTGCTGTCAGCCGGGTATGGTAAGGAAAATCCGTAATCCGTTGGTGATCCTTACCGCTCACAGATACCGATGTTCCTGACATCCCTCCGGAATCTGCCAGCAAATCGGTCAGAACAGTTGCCACAGCCGAAGAAGCCTGGTACGTATTCCATCCGCGCTCCTTAGTCCGCAAAATATACAATTGCATATTTTCTTTCAACTTCCACAGAGAAGAGTCATTTTTAATAATCCGGTAGGCTATCAATGTATTTATCAGCTGATTTCCCTCCCAATAATAAGTACGCCGTCCGTCGTCACAGTAAACACCTCCGAGCAGATCCTTTTTCAGATAAGGACGTACACTATCACCCACATTCACCGAATCCACCTGTTGCTTGATTTCCCAGAGAAGCAGTTTCTCTTTCAGGTAGGAAAGAGGACGATAATACTTGTTTCTGCCAGCCAATGAGTCTTCTTTCTGTTCCAGTTGCCGGACGAAAGGTTCCAATAATCTGACTGCCGAAGAATAATCCGCCTCCACTTTCCACTCATGAAGAGCATGAAGTATTTCTATATCTTCCAGTTTCATTCCTCGATAAGGACGCGTATGAGCATACTCCACTTTCAAACCATTCAGATTCAACTCCACAGGATAACCTGCATCTTGCGCCATCTTCAAAGCCCGCAGAATATGTGCAGACATCCAGAAAGAAGTATTTTCAGAGTTCCCCCACCACGACCATAACTGATGTTTGTTCTGATGATTCGTCAGTCGATGGATAATAGATCGGATCGCTTTGTCTACTTTCACCTTTTCCCCCTTACTCTGCATATACTGTTGGTAAGCCAGCAGACCGATCAACTTGGATGCCAGCTGCTCATTGCACAAATATTTGTATCCTGTCAGATAATTCACCGATTCTTTATAGATATCCAACTGATTATCGGTGATACTCACCATCACTTCTTCATCCTCGCCGGATTGCACTTTGACCGTCTTTGCATCGGACAGAATACCCAATGTGCCCTGTGCCAATTCAGTTCCCTGTGGCAGTATCGGAATCGTATATTCCTCTCCATCCTGATAGCCATCGTCGCGAGTGAAAAGATAGCTGATGGTCACGCTATCGGCATGAACTGCCTGCATCGGCACTGTTTCATGAAATCCCTCCATGAAACTCACTTCCTGCCGTTTCAACGTATCCGTTCCGACGCAGAACTGTGTCTTTCCGGCTATGTGCTGCCCATCCAGATAATTGCGGATAGTCCCGACCACCGTACTCTGATCCCCCTCCACCAGGAAACGGGGAGTTTTCAACTCCGCCATCAACGGTTTGTAAGAGCGGACGAAACGTCGGAAAGTACCCGTCTGCAAACGACGGTTCATGCCATAAACGACAGTTTCCCATTTCGTCACATTATCGGGGAAAGTTGTTTCAAACTGTACCGTTCCGGTTTTATCCGTAAACAAACGAGGCTGCCAGAAAGCCACATCCGAAAAATTCCTACGTAAGCCATTCAATTGCATCAGTTCATTATACAACTGTTCGTTATCCGCTTCTTCTTTCGCTTTCTGATCTTGCTCTTCCAGTTTCTCCAAAGGTGCGGTTGCAGCAGCAGAAGAAGAACTTACCATTAATCCGGCAACAGCCCCCGTCAACGAAGATCTTGAACGCATGCCGTATCCTACAACGACCACTTCCTCCAGCGCCTGACTATCTTCTTCCAAAGTAACCAACAGATTGGCTCCGGGAGTTGCTCTCATCTCCTGCTGTTTAAAGCCGACATAACTAAACAAAAGCTGATCCCCTCCCCTGTCACAATCCATTTCGAAATATCCGTCCATGTCGGTGATCGTTCCCTCCGTCGTTCCTTTCACCACCACGCTGCACCCGATTAAAGGCTCTCCGGTAGCATCCGTTACATAACCGGAGACTTTACCGCCGTAATTGCGTACATACTGCCTGATCCTCATTTCCCTGTGACCAGGAAAGTTTGTACCGATCCTGCCAATTCCTCTTCCCAGCAAGAGCCACCCTGCTGACAACGAATCGCGTTCGTGTAGAGGCAGAGATTCCATATCTACATCCAGATAGGTATATGATTGTATCGTCAGAGCATCCTGTTTCAGATACTTTCCATTGTTATAAAGCAAAATCGCATCATACGTTCCGGCAGGAAACTTGGAATATATTCTATTCATTTGCACCAAGGTATCCGGATAAACCAGTTCTCCGGTAGTGCAGTCTTTAAAGAGCAAGTTAGCCACTCCGGTAGAATCTTTTTCTTCCGGAAGCCGGAAATTCAACGTCTTATCCGGCAGGGAGAAATAAATCCGGGTGGGATGCCAACTCTTTCCCTTGCGAAGTTCGGCCACCAGACTACGGAATCTTTCCGGTGATAAATGGTAATCATTCAAAGTCGGAATCTTTGCCACAGACGAAAAATTCAGATAAGCCGGGCACAGTTCCTCATCCTTATATTTATAAACCACATTGCCCTCGAATTCATAAGAGAAACCTCCCTCGTGCCGATACAACACACCATTCATATATTTCCAAGGTCCCGCCTCCACAGGACCTGCCAATATCTTTTTCTTGTAGCGCGACAGCTCCATGAGTGAAACCGGAAACAGCTTTCCATTATGTTTGAGCGAAGTATATACCGCCCCATCCATCACTGGAAGACGGCAAAGATACCGTTCATAACGCTTCTTCTCTTCCGAAGTAAACTTATACTCATCATATTTCCCTTTCCTCTGCCGCAACCAGACTACTTCCACTCCTTGCGGCAACTGATTCATATCGAAACTTAAAATCGTTTTCTTGCCCCGGTCGAAAGCCAGAGAATCAATGATGAAAGCCCTGTCGTGCATTCGCAACATTATCTTCTGCTTTCCCGACGGATGCAATACAGGAAAAGAATACTGCTTAGGCTGTTCCGTCCACGAAAAATAGCAGGGAACATCGTTCTGCTCAATCACATAGATATTCACCGCCCGCCCGTTCAGCATCACATAAGGAGCAAACTGGGTGGTTCCATCCGGTGTATCAACCGTCTGACGGAACAGATTTCCCGAAGGATAAGCAAACTGATAATAAGGCAACTTATCCAAATGAAGCAACTGGTTCCAATGCTGATAATCCAATGTGCCGGTATGTAGATACCCTTTTTGCTTCATTGAGTAGGAAGCACGTTGCTCGCGCGGACGGGGTGCACTCCCGTAATAGGGTAAATCGGGTACGTGATAATCCAGCTGCGTGTTGACCGCAAAAGCTGTCAGATCGACGTTGGATACCGGACGCCCTTGTATATTGGTCACGTTCAATTTTGTTTTCACTTTCTGACCGGGATACACTCGTTCCGGCAAATCAGATTCAATCACCAGCCGTTCGGAAGGTGAAGTGTACGAGCGTTTCAACATACATTCCTTATCCCCCATGAAATAAAATACTTCTACGTAATAGACGGAAGAGGGATCGATCTCTCCGGATTTGTGTTCCATCTCTTTTCCCGAACCTTTCTGCAACAGGCGGTTGCCTTGATACACATACCAGGAAAGTTCCAGCTGCAAAGGATTGGAAAGGGAGACACAGAACGAATCTTTTTCTATGCCGCCATTCAGTTCCAGTTTGGAGTCAAGTGCGGCGGAAGCAATCGTCGTTTCATATCCTGTTTCCGGTATTTTGAAACGATAGTCCGTCACCGCCTGATTGAACGGTTCGCGATAGGGCAAACGCACTTTCTTCACTTCTTTCTTTTCACCATAGGTCAGTTCGGCCGCCACAGGACGCTCCACTCCCAGGTCGAAGAATGAAAAGCAAATAGTATCCGCCTGCGTAGTGCACTGCATATCATAGCACGAATAGTAGAAAGTCGCTTTGCTCTGCTGCTCCAAACGGTTATTGTCTGCCGTAAGCAAAACTACATTCACCGTATAGAAGCAATCGGAAGCTCCGAATATCCGAGCAGGAATATCTACCGAAGCTTTCCCGGAAGCATCCAGTTCCGCCTGCACGGACATCAGTGTATCGGGCAAAGAAAGTATCTGCGCATACGACTTCAGTACCTGCTGTCTGCCGACAGTCACTTCTACATTCACCTCCCGCAAAGGAAGTCCGTTGGCATCCGTTGCACTGATATCCATGCGGTTACTCTGCGATGCATATTGCACATTCGAAGCCAGCTTCACCAACAACTTGTTTCCGTTCAGTTCGTAGTCTTCATATTTGAAATTGGTGGAGGCTACGATGCGTCCCCGCTTATCACGAAGCTGTACGGTATATCTCTGATCGAGCTTCAGGTTCAATGAATCCGCCAACAGGAATTCTCCGGCGAAGCCTCCCGGATGGTAAGGGACGACGGACATTATCTTCTTATAGTCACGCCAGGAAGAACCGACACGCATCCACAATGAAAGTTCCTGTTTCAGAGGACGTTTATGTTCGGAGAGAGCATAAGACTTGAAACGGACAGTTTCGCCCGGTCTGTATTTATTCTTGTCAGTAATCAGGTAACTATAAAACTCCGGTGCATCTTGCCGGTCATAATCATTTTTATACCAGGGTGGTACAAGGTGTTTCCTCAAATCGAATACCGCACGAAACTTATCCACTTCAACCGTCAAAATGTGCTGTTCTTTCTGGGACCAGTTATCGTCAGTATATGTCTGACTGTCTTCATCGTAATAAACAACCTTGCTGCCTACCCGCACTTTGGCATCTTTCCTGATTGTTCCCCCGGCATCAACCACCTGCAAGGTAAGTACACCATACTCCTTGAAAAGGAAAACATGAAAAGGAATCACCGGAGCATAACGGTAATGAACTTCGTTCCGCTCTACATCAGCCAGCAGAAAATGCCCTTTGACCGGAGGGTTGTTCCAAGTTTCCGTGAAACGGGCAAAAGGAGTCTGCTGTATTTTTTTCCACTGTTTCTGTCGGAGTTTGCCTTTGAGAAGTTTCAAGGCCTCTTTGTTGGTCAGTTCGAAAACGATCGTTTCGGAAGAGGCATCGTCCCAGAGCATCGGTTGTCCGAATGCTCCATTGGCAAAAAGCAGGACTCCCAATAACAACAGGCTCTTTAGCTGGCATAGCATTGTGTTCATGGTATTCGATAAATAGATAGATTGAGAACAAAAATAGAAAATAAAACTGTGAGTATGCTATAAATCACCCGATTATTCGCAATCTTATCCTCTGAAAAAAAGTAAAAATAGTCCCCATACTTACCCAGGAAACCATTAACAAACGTATAAAGCGTAATACAAACACTTAATTGATGTTATAAAACATCTCTTTTTATTTGGATTATTTGCAAAGTTGACAGAAGTCCGTATCTTTGCAATGTGTTTTTCATAGTATTAGATTTAAGGTTAACAAAGGTTGGAGCAAGGCGTTGCTCCTTTTTTTATGCCTGTATCTTTCGTACGTACAAAAAACAAGAGGTACACCCCCACGAAATGAAATATACCTCTATGCTTACTATCAATAAAAGAATTACATCAGTCTATCTTTCAAAACCTGCGGAAGTTCGGGCATCGCACCGCTCTGTGTGCAGACATAAGCAGAAACCTCGACAGCCAGTTTATGCGCTTCGGGCACCGGTTTTCCATTGAGAATGGAAGCACAGAAAGCAGCCGTAAAAGAATCGCCTGCACCCACTGTGTCGGCAACCGGTACTTTGGGCGTCTCCTGGAAAGAGACAACGCCCGGAGTGAACACATAGCTGCCATTGATTCCACAAGTGAGAATCAGCATCTTCAGGTTGTATTTTGCCAACAGAATCCAGCATTTATCCTGCAAATCGATACCGGGATAACCAAACATACGGCTGATAGTCACCAGTTCTTCGTCGTTTATCTTCAGGACGTTGCAGCGGCGGAACGATTCACGCAATACCTCTTTTGAGTAGAAATCCTGGCGGAGATTGATATCAAATATCTTGAGCTGTCCGTCTATATCAGGCATCGTATCCAGAAAGCGATTGATAGTGGCACGGCTCACGTCATTACGTTGAGCCAGCGAACCGAAGCAAACAGCACGTGTGCTCAAGGCCAAACGTTTCAGTTCATCCGTAAAGGGAATGTTATCCCACGCCACGCCCTCTTTGATTTCGTAACAAGGCACGCCCTCGTCATCGAGCGTCACCTGCACCGTACCGGTAGGATAGTCTACCTGTTCAATCTGCATCTTCAACTTCTTCTCGTTGAATACTTTCAGAATTTCTTCTCCCAGTTCATCCCTGCCTACGGCACTCACTACACGACTGTCAAAACCAAACTGTGATACATGATAGGCAAAGTTTGCCGGAGCACCACCGATTTTCTTTCCTTCGGGCAACACATCCCAAAGTGCTTCGCCCATTCCTACAATTATATTATTCATGATATACAGGTTTTATTGTTTCCAAAGTTATAAAATTATTTTCTGATACGGAACGTATAATACAAAAGATAAAGCACGCCCACCGTCATTACGGCGATAGCACCATTCTGTCCCATGGAAGTATCCGAAGCCACTCCCATTGCCAACGGAAACACCGTCCCGCCGAAAAGTCCCATAATCATCAAGCCGGAAACTTCGTTTTTCTTACCCGGCAGATAAAGCAATGCCTGCGAGAAGATGACGGAAAATACATTGGAGTTGCCGAAACCAATCAAAGCGATGCAAGCATAGATAATTGCCTTTTCATGGAAGATAAACAAACCGATCATGGCAATCAACATCATCACCACACTAATGCCGAAGAAAGATTTCGGAGACATCTTACGCAAGATGAAAGAACCCAGAAAGCAACCTGCCGTACGGAAAATAAAATAAAGACTGGTTGCAAAAGCAGCATCATCCAATCCCATGCCGATGCGCTCCATCAAAATCTTCGGGGCGGTAGTATTCGTACCTACGTCAATGCCGACATGACACATGATGCCAATGAAACAAAGCAGAATAAACGGTTTGCCAAGCAGGGCGATACATTGTCCGAAAGTAGACGGTTTGCCATCTTCTTTCTCCTCTTCAATCTGTGTGACATTGAGCAGAAGAATAGCGATGACGGCCACAATCATATAAATAGGGAACAGGATGCGCCAGCCTAAATCGAAAGTCGGAATGGCCTGTGTCGCTCCCCACATGGCGATATAAGGTGCCAGGAAAGAAGCAATGGCTTTCACAAACTGGCCGAAAGTCAGGCTACTCGCCAAGCGGTCGCCACGCACGATATTGGAAAGTAACGGATTCAGAGAAGTCTGCATCAACGCATTTCCGATGCCCAGGAGGGAGAAGGAAATCAACATCAGCATATAGCTGTCGCCAAAAACGGGTAGTAACAAAGAAGCGAAAGTCACAATCAAACTAAGCAATACGGTTTTCTTCTGACCAATGCGGCTCATCAGCATGCCGGTGGGTACGGAGAAAATCAGGAACCAGAAGAATACCAGTGACGGAAAGATATTCGCCTGTGAGTCTGACAGACCAAGGTCTGCCTTTACGTAATTGGAGGCAATGCCTACCAGGTCAACGAATCCCATGGCGAAGAAGCAAAGCATCACCGGGATTAGTTTGGAGAGGGAAGAGTTTTTACTGTTTTCCATTATTTTATCTTTTATATGATGAATTCTGTTTCCATAGGGCGGAGCACATAACCCTATGGCAATGTATGCATCAGTCCTTTATATAGTTGATGTATCTCCCGTTCCTTGTTACTTTAAAGCTACGGTCTTGTTGGGTTACCACGGCCGTGGTAGCTTCTTCCCACGGCTGTGAAGAGTTCTCACCACGGCCGTGGGAGGATCTCGTCACGGCCGTGACGAACTAACAGAACTGTGGCTTTGAAGAAAGTGTCTCCGCACTTTAGTAGAACTCTTCCACTAGGACAGACGTACTCTTCCATAAGGAAAGACGTATTAGTCTATAGGGAAAGAAGTATTCTACTCTAAAGAAACGAGAAAAGAGCGCATAGAGTAAGAAGAATGAGCTTATTTCTTCAACTTGTAGATCACAAACGAATCTACTTTATACGCTCCTCCTTTACTGTAAAAGTCGATATGAGTGTAAGGTTCCGACGGGAATACCTGATTAGTCATCACAAAACGTCCGCCATCACCAAAGGCTTCCACACTGGATTTATCGACAAAGAGACGGAGTTTCAATTCGTCTTTTCCACTTTCAATGGTCGTCCAGGTCAACATTGGGAAGTTCTCATTGAAACCAACCTCCCCGCTCTTGCGGCGGTCCATCGAGAATTTCTTTTCTTTCATGTCATATTGCATATCCACTTCTTCGCCTTTGTCATTGTAGAGACGGAAGCCGATTACATCCGCATGTTGATTTTCGATAGTCAGTTCTATTTCGTATGCACCCTCATTGCCGGCAATCATGTCTTTGATGGTACGTGTTCCGTTCACTTTGAACGAGCGTTTCTTGGAGATGTCACGCAGTTTCAGCAGTTCGGGAGAGGGAGCCGACTGAAGATAAGTTTCGCCATCTACGGTGAATAGGCTCAAATCGCGAGGAACAGAGTTCGGACTACGGTATTGAGAGGTAGGAACATCGTTTGCATATTGCCAGTTGCTCATCCATGCGATAGCGATGCGACGGTTGTCGGGAGCATCACTCCAAGTTACAGTGGCGTAATGGTCTTTTCCCCAGTCCATCCATTTGGTTTTGGAGGGTGATTCATTTACAAATTCTTTTCCGTTGAAGGAGCCTACAAAATATTGAGTAGCCGAGTCACCGAAAGGACCGTCGCCGAGGCTGCAAAGCAGTACCCATTTCTTTTCATTCGTTCCTTCTACCGGGAGTTCGAATAAATCGGGACATTCCCAAACGTTTCCGTGTGCGCCGTGTCCTTTGCCAAAGCTGCTTTCAAATGTCCAGTCTTTCAAGTTGGGGGAAGAGAAGAATTGCATTTCCTGCCCTACTGCCAATACCATGATCCAGCGTTTGGTGCCTTCGTACCAGAATACTTTCGGGTCGCGGAAGTCACGTGCTTCGGATACTAATACAGGATTGTTTTCGTATTTGGTAAAGGTACGTCCGTTGTCGGTGCTGTAAGCAATGCTTTGCACCTGACGGTCGCCGTTTTGTGTATAGATGGCGACGATGGCGCCTGCACCGAAGCCGGCGGTATTATGATGATCTATCACGGCGGATCCACTGAAGATAGTGCCGAATGCATCCGGGGCGATTGCTACGGGGCGATGTTCCCAGTTTACAAGGTCTTTGCTGATGGCATGTCCCCAGTTCATATTTCCCCATTTGGAGCCGTAAGGGTTATATTGGTAGAAAAGGTGGTATTCGCCGTCTTTGTATACCATTCCGTTCGGGTCGTTCATCCATCCGTAGAGGGGAGAAAAGTGATAGGTGGGACGGAACTTTTCACGGTTGCTTGTATCGAACGTATCGGACAATTTCATTTCCTTGCAGCAAGCAGTGTTGTCCGGTGAAAGGTTGACACGCACCGGGTCGTTGGAGTTCATTTTAAATTTGAAAGAGATTAGTTTGCCGGAATAGTCGGAAAGGTCTACCGGAACAAAGTAATCGACTTTATGGATGGCCAGACGGACATCGAAGTTCTTTACCTCTTTATTATTAACAATCATGCTGATACGCACATCGGGCGATGCATCTTCTACGGGCAACAACAGATACTTCTGGTTAGTGTTGACACGTACGAGGCAATGTCCTTCTCCTAAATCTTTAATTAATAGAGGAGAGTTGTCCGCACGGGCGGATAGAGAGATATTCATCACAATCATACAAAATAAAACCGCGAAGGTTTGAATTTGTTTGGAAGAGAGTCTTAAATTCATGCTTTATGGTATTAAGGTTGTTACAGTGCAAAGATAGGCGCTCCGGGATGAAACGCCTATCACTTTTGTTTCAAACACTGTAAAAGATGTTACTTTTCTATTAATAGGTGCTCACTTGAATATCTGATACAGTGATTTCGCCTTTATAACAACAGAGTGACCACGGATTCTTCTGCATTTGATAGATGCGGTTCGTGAAAGATAACTGGTCGTTGATGTAAGTCACACAAACCGACTGATCACTGTAAATCGTCACACGGTATTCATTATCCGCCGGGATATTGAATTTGTTATCAAACAAGTATTTGGCATTGTCACCGTCTTTCTCGAAGTTGGCTTTACCCTCGTCAGCGTTGACGTGGATGCTATACCATGATTTGGAGTCCGTTCCACGGACGAAAGAGATTCCAAAACGATCTGTATTCGAGGATGCTTTTACGGTAAAGGAAATCTTGTTGTGCACTTTCAACCGGTTGAAGATGACGGAAGCTCCTTCGGCCAACGTATAGGTTTTACCGCTTTCTGTTACGTTTCCGTCTTTAGCCATCACTTTTACCTCTTGTGCGGAAGTGTATTTACGGTCGATTGCATCGGGAACTCCAAGGGTTAACGTACCGTCTTCGTGCTGAATGAGGCGTTGTGCCACCAAGTTGCCAGCCCATTCGGGTTCTACATCCCCTACGTTTCCATTATCATTACCGGCACGGGTAGGACACCAGCCCCAGATGTAACGGTTGGTTCCATCAGAAGCAGTCTTGCCTGCATAGAATGCACGGCTGTCCAACATACCTTCCCGATTGTCCGGCCATATTCCGTCATCATTGGCGGTGGTTGCTTTCAGTTCTTCAAGTGTTCTGCCTTTGAAGTATTGTACCTTGCGCATGAAGGAAGCTTGTTCCGAATAGACCAGATACCACCAGTCTCCCATCTTGAATACGTCCGGACATTCATAGAAACGGTCCCACATCATGGTCATAAATGTGCCGGCAGACGCCCACTCTTTCAGGTTAGTAGAGGTGAATTCGGCAATGTGTCCTTTTCCGTTTTTACGGGTGGCAATCAGCATGTGATAAACGCCGTCTTCAGTCTGGAACAGGAACGGATCGCGGAAGTCATTCTTGTCATAGCCGTACGTATCTCCTTTCAGATAGAAAGTGCGGTTCTTGGTCCATGTTTTAAAGTCGGGAGAGGTAGCTACCATAACTACCTGGGCATTCTGGTCGGAAGAAGGTTTGAATTTATTGCCGGTGTAGAAGGTGTAGTAGAGTTTATCAACCGGATTATAGATGGTACCTCCTGTACCGATGGCAGCATCCTGTTCGTCACGACCTCCACACGGAATCAGTTCGCCGAGAGATTCATAAGTAGCACCATCTTTGGTGGCCACCCCGAAAATGGGGTGGTAAGTAGCTTCGGGGTTCGGACGGTAGTCTTGCAGGTACATCACTTTAAAGTCTTTGGCAACCGGATCATAGAATGGCATCGGGTCACCAACAAAGCCTACCTGCGGTTTATAGTACATCGAGAAGCCATGCTCGTCGGTCGATTGGAAGTAAGTGGCTGTACCGTCCCAGTCTCTTTGAGTCAATACGGGATCCATCTCATCACTGCAAGCGCTCATTGAGGCCAACAGCGTGGTGATTGCTATATGTAAGATCATATTTTTCATAATTATTGCTTATTCTTTTATTTACATAAGTAGTTGATTGCATTCAGAGTCATTTGCTCTACGTTGTAGTGGTAGTAGTCGGCAGAAGCGTCTACGCCTTTACCGTACCAGTCGTAACAACCGGAGCCGATACAGATCGTGCGTCCGCTATTGGCGCGCGGCTCGAATTCGGCTATGATTACTGCACCGTCGTCTCCGCATGCCACATCGATTCCTCCTGTCAAGCTACGCCATGCGTTTAGATCCTCATAACCTCCCCAGTCTGTTCCGATATGCCATTGTGCCGTACTATTGGTAGTCGCGTAACCAGCATCAAAGGTATAGACTCTTGTTTTGTCACCATCTTTCCATCTTAAATCCTGAAATAACGGATGCGACTCGTTGCCGACAATTGGAAAGCTCCATGCCCCATCAACGACTTCGGGTGAGTCTTCACTTCTTCCCCAACTGTTGTTGGGTACACGCTCGTCTTTTGCAATGCTAAGGTCCTTAATATAGAAAGTTGCATAGCGGGTCAGCAACAGGTTACCACCGTTTTGATAGTAGACTTTAAATTTCTCTACGGCAGCTTTCGCATCATCCGGCAAAGGAGGATTATCGCCATTGTCTGCATGGAAATGCCACCAGATTGCAGTATATTTACCTAAATCTACTTTTCCGTCTACTACATCTTTGAATGAGATGTATTCGGACATGGATATATTATCCATCATCCACTGGGCAGCGGCTTTTTCTTCAGGACTTGTCAGTTGGCTCACAGAAGAAGCTGTGCCGATAAAGGCAGTCGGAATTACATTTCCTTGAGTAACTGTTACTACATAAGGAGTCACTGCCGAACGGTAAGTTGCCGTATAAGTGACAGGGTTGGTAAAGTCCTGGATGCTGCCGGATGCCGGAGTCACAGTGACTCCATCTGATCCGGTGAATGTACCTTTCAACTGGGTGATATCCACTGTCAGTGGAACAACTACAGAGATTGTTTTTGATAGCTGGTCTACTTTTCCTACATAAGTATCATTCAACTTAAAGGTCAGTATCTTTGCTTCGTCTCTCTTCACGGTAATCGTATAGCTCATCTGTACGTCGCCATTCTTCACGGTCAAAGATACGGGAAGAGAAAAGTCGATTGTTTCACCAATAGCGATGCTCGCCGTAGTACCTTCGGAAAGATTGATTTCACTGACGGCCATCCGGGTAACGTCATAATCGTAAGGTACTCCTACTACGATTGTCTTATTCTGGTAATCGATCGTTCCTGCGTATTCATCCAGTTTGATAGAGTTTACCCATACATCTCCGTCCAGACGAAGATTGGATTTGAAGTCATCGTTACATCCCGCAACTGTCAGGCATGCTACAGTCACCAACAGGATGGTATAGAGTTGTTTTATGATTGATTTCATTTTATTCTTTGTTTTAAGATTGATGATTACCAACCGAAATTCTGTGTATAATTTCCGTTACTGGCACTGATCTGTTCGAATGGAATTGGAAGGTATTCGTTCTTATTTTCCGTAAAACCTGCATTCTTGTAAATAGAACAACGGGCTGCTTCGGTCACATAATAAGCATTGATAACGTCTTTGGCTTCTCCCCATCTTACGAGGTCAAAGAAACGTGAGCTTTCCATACCGAACTCTATACGGCGTTCCCATTTCAGCATTTTCATGGCTTCGTCCTGTGTATATGCTTTCAGTTCATAAGGAGTTACTTTGAAGTTTACTCCGTACTCTTCTTTGTAATTGAAGATCAGCATTGTACTTCCGGCTGCACGGCTGCGTACATCATTGATGAGTGAAATGGCGTCGGCAATACGTCCGTCGTTCAACTGTATCAGGGCCTCGGCACGCATCAGCAATACATCTGCATAACGGATGACGATATGATTCAGGGAACTTGCCCAATAAGAACCTTTCTTCAGGCAGTCACAGTCCGGGTCTACATTCTCTTTGAGCGAAACATAATATCCGTAAAGTCCCTTGCTACGGCTCCAGTCATCATTCTTCTGAATCAGGTAGCCTTCGTTGTATTTATAAGGGAAGCCCGGCATACCTACCGTGTGGAATAAACGGGGGTCTACATTGTCCGTTGTAACCTCGTAGTTTTCGTTATCGTAGGTATTGAACAACGGTTTTCCCTGCGAGTCGGTTTTGAAAGCGTTTACCAGATTCTGGCTCGGTTTGTGGAAATCACAGCAGCCTAGTATCTGCGGAGTTGTCAGTCCCATTCCCCAGTTCAGGTTACCGTTGTATGTTCCGTCGTTGATAGAATATTGAATCGCCCATACAGACTCCGCGCCATTTTCGTATTGAGGCAGGAAGTTCATGCTATAATCATTTTCCAATCCGTAACCAGCTTTAGCCATGATGAGAGGATCGGTATATTTCACTACCTGTTTCAAGTCTTCTTCGTTGATACCGGTAAGATTGTTGTTCGCTCCATCCTGACGGTAAGCCTTATACAGGTAAGTCTTTGCCAGGTAAGCAGCAGCCGCAGCCTGTGTAGGACGTCCTTTTTCTATTTGCACTTCCAGCAGGTTGTCGTAGGCAAACTGAAAGTCGTCTGCTATCTTTTGCCATTGTTCGTTATTGGTATAGGTGGTATTCGAAAGCTTGTTGTAAGCATCCGGTTCCATGTTTTCATCGTCTACTATAACGATCTTCTTAAACAGTTGCTTCAACATGAAGTGAGCATGTCCGCGCAGGAACCTCATTTCAGCAATGCGCTGGTTCTTCAACGGATAAGTCTTTTCATCCATCAGATCGAGTGATTGCAAGGCTGTGTTGGCACGGGTGATGCATTGATACAGTCTTTTCCATATATCGTTGATGTTCCAGTCGGTAGTGTTGATACCTTTAGAAATCTCCAGTGCGTTGAACACACCACCGTCTTCCGTACCGGAACCGCCCTTATAACAATCGTCGGAACGTACGTCATAATTCCAAAGCGAGAAGGAAGAGTTGATGTCGTCACCTGTTGCCCAAATGGCGTAGGCTGAAATTACGAGGTTGTCCACGTATTCGGGAGAAGCGATCTGATCGCCGGTCACAATACCCTGCGGAACCTGACGATCCAAAAAATCGTTGCAACTGCTTGTCAGCAAGGTTAATCCGATGGTTGCTATGTATAGTATCTTTTTCATGATAGTTCGTTTTATAAATGAAGTGAATTAAAATCCGATGTTAAGTCCGAAGGTGATATTCACAGGGATCGGATAAGAGAAGTTCGGGTTTTCGGGGTCTTCTCCCGTAAAGTCTTTACTCTTGATCGTCAGCAGATTTTGTGCGCTGCAATAGAAACGTAAACGTTCCATTCTCAACTTCTTGGAGATTACTGCCGGAACTGTATAGCCTAATTGGATATTACGCAGTTTCAGGAAAGAACCGTTTTCAACAAAGTAAGTGGAGACGCGTTGTTCATTGTTTGTATCGCTGCGGGTCAATGCCGGAATCGTAGAGTTCGGATTAGTAGGCGACCAGGCATTGAGCAGGCGGGTTCCCTTATTCAGGAAGCCGACGTTGGATGCACTCCAGAAGTCACTTTTCTTCTTCACGTCACTGATGATATCTACTCCCTGAACGCCTTGCCAGAACATAGTCAGATCGAAGTTCTTATATTCCAGGTAGATATTCAATCCGTAGCTGAAAGCAGGAGTCGGATCGTAAATCCATTCCTGGTCTTTTTCATCAATCACACCGTTATGGTCGATGTCGCGGTAGCGGATACGGCCAACGGCTGCACCTTCCTGCGTAGCGTGATTATCCACTTCTTCTTGTGATTTGAAGATACCATCGGCAATGTAGCCCACTTGTGAGTTGTATGTATGACCGACTACACTTTTTACTCCATTACCACCAAACTTTCCATTGGCAGCCACTGTCTCCGGCAGTTCAAGAATTTCATTCCGGTAAGTGGAGATGTTTCCGTTCAGGTCGTAAGTCAGTCCGAAGGCAGTCTTATTGCGGTAGCCCAAATTGAATTCAAAACCCTGGTTTTTCATTGCGCCCGAATTAATCCAACGGTTGCCACCTTCTCCCAATACTCCCACACCTGCCATTTCAGTCAGGATATCGGTTGTTTTCTTGTAATAGTATTCCAATGAACCGTACAAGGATTGCTTGAACAGGCTGAAGTCGATACCGACGTTCGTCTGTGTGGTTGTCTCCCACTTGATATTGTCATTACCGATCTGGTTACGTTTGAATCCGGAAGGCAGAGTACCGCCTCCGTTAGAACCTGTAATATCGTATGCCGTACCGTAGCTTTGACCGCCAAATGAATCTGTTGTTCCATAATTAGGAGCGTAGATAGTGTAACGGGCAAGGTTGGAGATTTCCTGATTACCGGTCTGTCCCCATGAAGCACGCAGTTTCAGATCGTCCAACCAAGTCAGTTCCTTCATAAAGCTCTCCTGTGTGATGCGCCATCCCAAAGAAACGGAAGGGAAAGTGGCATAACGATGGTTTTTACCGAAGCGGGAAGAACCGTCACGACGGAGCGTCAATGAAAGCAGATATTTGTCAGCGTAAGAATAGTTCATTTTACCGAAGAAAGAGACAAGCGAGTAACCCTCACCGGCACCGTAAGCCTGTGCTGTGCCGCTACCTGCATCGGGCCACATATAGTCGGGAGTAAGGATAGAGAAATCTTCTTTATAGCCGGAGAAATGACTGTCGTCTTCCCGGTTCAGCTCCATACCTGCCATAACGTCTCCACGATGTTTGCCTATTTCCAACTGGTAAGTGGCAATGGCATTCCACATCCATTTGGTCCAGTGTTCCTGTTTGGCTTCCACTGCACTCTTGCCGTTGTTGGTCTGTGTTCCTTCCTGATAAGGATAGGTGAAGTAACGGGCTTGCTTATTTGCGTAGTCCAGACCAAAAGTAGAACGAACATTGAATCCTTTGAAGAGGCTTAGATTCACATAAGCATCACCGAACATACGCCAGTAAGTGTATCGGTTGTCTTTGTTGTATTCGAGTACGGCGCGAGGATTACGACGGTCCGGCCATCCGCCTACCGGTCCTCCCCATGAACCATCCGAAGCATAAACGGGGATAGCGGAAGGAATGTCCAAAGCAGTTTCAATAATTCCGCCGGGAGCTTGTACTTCCGAAGTACGGTTTAAGGTGAAATGCTGGCCGATAGTCAATATATCATCAATTAATTTATAATCGCTGTTCATACGGGCGGAGAAACGGTCGAAGTCTGTATCTTTGATTACACCCAGGTTTTTGTAATATCCCAGAGAAAAGAAGGAAGAACCTTTCTCCGAACCGTTGCTGACAGAGAGATTGTATTGCTGGATAACACCTGTACGGGTAATTTCATCAAACCAGTCGGTATCTGCCACAGGCATTGTATTCTTCGAATCCAGGTATTTGGAAAGACTCATACCATATAGTACCGGATTTCCGTTGGCATCGTAACCCCAATTGTAGTTATATCCCAAGGCATTGCCGTTCGGGTTCTCACCATCGTTTACATAGGCTTGCCACATGGCACGTCCGTACTGTTCCGTATTCAACACGCCCATCTTACTTTGATACATGGAAGCTGAAACCGAAGCATCAAAATTGATTTTAATCTGGCCTTTCTTTCCTTGTTTGGTAGTAATGACGATAACTCCATTTGCAGCACGCGAACCGTAGATGGATGCTGAAGCAGCATCTTTCAGTACTTGAATGGATTCAATGTCGTTTCCGTTCAATTCGTGCATACCAGCTTTGGTAGGAACTCCATCGATAATATAAAGAGGATCGTTGTTGTTCAGCGTACCGATACCGCGAATACGTACGGTAGCTGATCCGCTCGGATTTCCATCCGCTGTAATGTTCATACCGGGCACGCGGCCTTGAAGTGCTTTCACCGGGTTGTTCTCCCCTTGCTTCTGGATTTCGTCTACTTTCACTACGGAAACAGCACCGGTCAGGTCGGCTTTACGTTGAGTGGTATAACCTGTTACAACCACTTCATCTACCATTTGAGTGTCTTCTTCCAATAATACATTAACGATAGCAGCCGATTTTACGGTCACCGGTTTATAACCAATATACGTAATCTTTAGAGTAGAGTTAGCCGGAACCGAAAGGGTGAAATTACCATCTAAATCAGTAATTGTTCCATTAGCAGTAGCTGTAGCTTCAACAACAGAGGCGCCGATGACCGGCTGTCCGTCCGTTTTAGAAGTAACGTTTCCTTTCACCGTAATGTTTTGCCCCCAAAGGACTGACATGAAAGCAAACAGGAAACAAACGCTGCAAAGAAGTTTTTTGTTCTTCATAATACGATGCATTAGTTTGATGTTATTAAATTAAAAGTACGAATTTTATCTATATCGATAATGCAAATTACGGTTGATTTATATCAAACGACTGAAAAAAATGTTTCAAAGGCTATAACATTTGTTGCATAGAACGCTATTTTATAGGGTTTTATACATGTTTTCTTTCATTACGGGAATTCTTGGATTCATATTCTTTTATAATCGCAGAAAACGCTACCTTTGTATAGTGATATAAGCCCAAAGAAAGAACGACTCTTCATTAAATAATAAACTCTAAAAATAAGATTCATGACTAAGCAACAAGCTTTAAAACTCTTTGAAGAAAGAAGAGTACGTACGGTATGGGATGATGAACAAGAGAAGTGGTATTTTTCAATAGTAGATGTGGTTAGCATCTTAACCGAAAGTACCGATGGACGTAAATATTGGAATAAACTAAAACAGAGACTTAAAGAAGAGGGAAATGAAACGGTGACAAATTGTCACCAGTTGAAAATGCAGGCAGTTGATGGTAAAATGCGCCTTACCGATGTTGCCGATACCGAACAGCTTCTCCGCCTTATCCAATCTATTCCTTCTCCTAAGGCAGAACCTTTCAAACTATGGATGGCTAAAGTTGCCAGCGAACGGCTAAACCAAATACAAGACCCCGAATTATCAATTGACCAGGCTTTAATGGATTATAAACGTATGGGATACTCTGATAGCTGGATTAACCAATGTCTGAAATCAATAGAAATCCGTAAAGACTTGACTGATGAGTGGAAGAAACATGGATTGCAGGAAGGCGTTCAATTCGCTACACTCACAGATATTATTTATCAGACATGGTCAGATATGACATCTAAAGAGTACAAACAATTTAAAGGATTGAAAAAAGAGAACTTACGGGATAACATGACCAATAAAGAATTGGTATTAAATATGCTTGCCGAACTTTCAACTAAAGAAATATCTGAAACCAGCGATCCGGAAACATTCAGTGACCACATAGATATTGCTCAACAAGGAGGAGAAGTAGCCCGTAATGCCCGACTGGAACTAGAAGCTAAAACAGGAAAGAGAGTAATCTCTCCTCTTAATGCCCAAAGTGGTATCCTACTGAAAGGTAAATCTGAAGACAAATCGAAAGAAGGATCGGAAAATGAACTTAAAGATTGACTCTAAAATAATCCAATAAATCAACGATATGAAAACAATCTCCAACAAACAACTTACGATTCAAGTATCTCCTCACGGAGCTGAACTCTGCAGTATCGTCGCCAATGGAAAAGAATATCTGTGGCAAGCCGATCCTGCTTTTTGGAAACGTCACTCTCCTGTCCTATTCCCAATTGTCGGGAGCGTATGGGAAAATGAGTATCGAAATGAAGGGGTTCCCTACACGCTTACTCAACATGGTTTTGCCCGTGACATGGAATTTACGCTTGTTGCTGAAAAAGAGGATGAAGTGCGCTACCGTCTTGTCAGTAATGAAGAGACTTTGCAGAAATATCCGTTTCCATTCTGTCTGGAAATAGGTTATCGTATTCAGGGAAAACAAATTGAGGTTATGTGGGAAGTGACAAATACCGGTGATAAAGAAATGTATTTTCAAATTGGAGCACATCCCGCTTTCTACTGGCCGGAGTTTGATGCAAACTGTTTGGAAAGAGGATTCTTCGGATTTGACCCAAAAGACGGTTTGAAATATATTCTCATTTCAGAAAAAGGATGTGCTGATCTTTCTACAGAATACTCCTTAGAGCTGACAGATGGACTGTTACCACTGGACATACATACTTTTGATAAAGATGCTTTGATACTGGAAAATGAACAGGTTCGTAAAGTTACCTTATATAATAAAGAGAAACAGGCTTATCTAAGTTTACATTTTAATGCTCCGGTAGTTGGTCTTTGGTCTCCACCTGCAAAAAATGCTCCTTTTGTCTGCATCGAACCTTGGTACGGACGTTGCGACCGCGCACATTATACTGGTGAATATAAAGATAAGGACTGGATGCAACAGCTGCAACCGGGAGAGATCTTCCAAGGGGGATATATAATTGAAATTGATGAATAATTGATGAATGAAAGTAGCTGCCGGATCTCACATCTGACAGCTACCAATACCTAATTCTAATCTACAAAACCTAACTTATAAACCTAATCGATATACATTAAATGAATCGACATTAAATGTACCTCCTTTACTATAAAAGCACATACGGTTGTATGGTTCTGATGGGAATATGAGATTGGTCATTGCTATCTTTCCCCCATTCAGGAATATTTCTACAGAACATTTGTCGACAAAAATATCCAAAGCATATTTCTTTTCTTTTCTTATTGGCGCCCAGGTAGCTAACGCAAAATCATCTATATAATTGATGGAAGTCGTCTTTCTGCGGTCGTGAACCTCTATTTCATGAGGTACACTCTTCTTTCCGAAATCCACGATACCACTTTTCGTCCGGTCCATAACCAATCTCTTTTCCGGAAGATTGAAGTAGATATCCACCTTTTCCCCTTTATCATTAAAGAGGCTGAATCCCATAATCTCCGCTTCCCCGGCGGTAATTTCCAATGCCAGTTCATAAGCACCATCATTATCAGCCAATAAAGAATCAATATGATAATCATTGGCAACCGTAAATGCCGGAATCTCTTTCTTTTCTTTTCGCAGAGTCTTTATCTCCAGTATCGGAGCTGCTGAAAGATAAATTTCACCGTCTTGTGTATAAAGACTTAACTCACGCGGCAAAGCGTTAGCACTACGAAATTGCTTTGTCGGAACAATATTACAATATTGCCAGTTACTCATCCAAGGCACAGCAATCACACGATCACCAGTATTCGAGAAACAAACGGTGGCATAGTGATCTTTGCCCCAATCCAACCATTTCGTGACATTTGGCTGATTGTCACAAATAAACTTCGTTCCATCGAAATCTCCTGTGAAGTACTGGGTAGCACTCCCCCCGAAATAACATCCCGGATTTACATTTACTATCAACGCCCATTTCTTACGGTTCGTATCCCCATCTACCGAAAGTTCTACCATGTCCGGACATTCAAACTGACAAGGCTGCACTCCGTATCCTTCTCCGAAGCTGCTCATATAGTTCCAGTCCTTCAGATTCTTAGAATCATAGAAACGCATTTCTTTATCGGCAGAAACAATCATAACCCATTTATCTTCCGGTTCATACCGGAAAACTTTCGGATCACGGAAGTCTTTCAAACCGTCAGAAGAACGCAGAATGGGGTTCTTCTCATATTTAGTAAATGTCCGCCCGTTATCCTTGCTAAAAGCAAGACATTGTATCTGCCCGTTTTTGTCACTGGCAGAAGTATAAAAAGCCAGAATACTCCCTGCTCCGTAACCGGCTACATTCTCCTGATCGACAATCGAGCTGCCCGAAAAGATATGTCCCAATGTGTCACGGGCAATAGCTGGTTCCAGATGTTCCCAATGCATCAGGTCTTTACTGACAGAATGTCCCCAATGCATATTTCCCCATTTGGAACCATAAGGGTTATATTGAAAATACAAATGATATTCTCCATCTTTATACACCAACCCGTTAGCATCATTCATCCAGCCATAAAGGGGAGTATGATGATAAACAGGACGAAACTTTTCTGTATTGGTAGTATCAAATGTATCAGATAATTTGATTTCTTTCCAACAAAGTGCGTCTTTTGATTTATTACGGACACGTACGGTTACATTGCTCGTTCCGGCAGGCAAAGCAAAGGGAACAAAATAATCCACTTGATCCTGTGCCAAACGAATATCCATATCGGTACCGGCAGCTTCTCCTGTATGGAAGAAAACCTGACTTTCCGATGCTTCCTCTTCTATAGGAAGCAATATATAATTAGTCGGATTGGTGATATGGATGACAGTCAAGCTATCACCTTGCTGTTCCAAGGTCAATTTGCTTTTAGTTGTATGGCAATGAGTCAGTCCATAAGAGACTGTTAATGCAAGTGCTACACCTTTACATAGTTTCATCCAGGGGGTTGTTTTCATGGCAACAAAGTATTCCTAGTTTATACAATCTTTAATCTAAAAATAGACGAAGGCAAAGATAGGGGATATCTTCACCTTCGTCTATAAACTTTGTTTCAAGAGGTATCAATTTTGATACATCTATCTATTCATGTTCTACCTCAATACGGACAATCGGATTTGTACTGACAGACAAATACTTGTTTTCCCGAATTATCATTAAATACTTCTTCTTCAAATCCTCCATACTTATGCATAATATCAAAACCACTCCATTCCAAATATGAATCTAATTCTTGAGGAAAAAACATTCTCATATCCAAGTTCTGAATAGAATTGAATTCACCATTGATAAAATAATGCCATTCTATACGATTTATCTGAGTTTTACTTTCATATCGCATGGTCTGCTTTATCAATACCTCTCTACCATCGTCAGTGGTATATGCAGCTATTTCCTTCGGTTCTTTTTCACCTTCAACTATATATTGAATATTCGGATTAAAGCAATCTAACAGAAATAAACCTCCTTCTTTGAGATGATTTTTAACGACATTAAATGCCCTAAACAAATCTTCATTCTTATATAAATGATGGATTGAATTAAATGGAATAAAGACAAGATCGTATTTGTCCTGCAAATTTAAAGTTCTAATATCTGCCTCAATAAACCTTATTTCTAATCCTGCTTCAGAAGCCTTGATCTTCGCTTGGTCGAGCATTGAAGACGTATAATCAACGCCACTAATATTATATCCATCCTTTGCAATTGGAAGAGTAAGCCTGCCTGTTCCACAGCAAAGTTCAAGTATTCGGGCATCCTTACTTTTGGGTAGCCACCGCTTATAAAAATGCAAATCAGCCAGATCGGTATTCATCCCATCATAAATATTTGCATCATAAATTAAATCGCCAACTTGATAATTACTATTCATTCATGTCCTCCAATCTCTTTTTATTATCACTCTACTCGAAACCAATATCCTTTGCATCCGGCCTCAAATGACCAGTAACTCCTCAATCAGCCCTAAAAGTTACTGGTCGTTCGCAAATTTAGCAAATATCTGTAAGCCAACTATGATTATCTTTTAAAACCTTCATTTTAATGATCTTCAATTCTAATAGAAGCCTGATATGGAATATTGTTGATATAGTCTACCGAAATTCAAACCAATCAATATTCATCGGACTAAGTATGTGAATCTTCATTGTATGTGTACCGGCTGATAATTGCAGGTTCGATACTGTAAAATCATTGTAAGTAGTCCAATTTCCCGTAGTTGTGGCCACAGGATTCAACTGTGCTCCTCCATCAAAAGAAAGGGCAAACTTTCCATCCTTCTCCGCTGCTGCACGAACCTTGACTGTAGAAACCTTCTCCTGAACATTAAATGTATATTGAATCCAATCGCCACCGGAAGTATTACTTATATGAACAATATTATTACTTGCACTAATCACTACTCCCTGATCGCTCCGGTAAGACTTAAAGTTGCCGGATGAAGCATTCTTAAAGCTATATTGTCCGTCATCAAAATCTTCCGCCTGAATGATACCGGGCACTTGACTGTGTCCTGCCCCAAACTTAATCCAATCGATATCAATATCCCCACTCTTTATACGAAAATCAATATATTGTTCGCCTGTTTCCAACTCTATTGGATACACTAAAGTCTCATTCCATACTCCGGCAGAACCGCTTAATACTATTTCACCAGTCTTATAAACTCCATTCACAGCAATACGGAATTTACCCCCCCGAACGCTTCTGAAACATTCTGCAAGTAATACCATAACGTCCAGCCTCTTTGACGTTGATTGAATAACGCACCCACTCTCCCGATTTCATACCTTTAAGATAAGTGATTCCGTTTTGCGTTTCCTGTTGCATTCCTCTCTCCAACGGATTTTTATGGTATCCATAATGTTCACCGCCTGTATTGTAGTTTTCAGCCTGTATTACTACAGATGGCGTCATCCTCACTTCTACAGCCCGACCACTACGGGGACTCCCCCAGTTTTGTACCATCTTCAATTTATTATTCTGATCATACTCGATCGGATCGACACAAACCGAACGCAATGCTCCTTTTCCCGAATAATTAGCCGTATGATAAAAAGAATACCACCGACCTTTATACTCTACAATAGAGCCATGAGCCGTTTCTTCACCATGAGGATACATATATGCGCCGCATGGAGTGAATGGTCCCAAAGGATTGTTCGACATAGAATACTGCATCCGGTTACCTCCCTGACTACCCGCATGATTATCCGAATGGCTCAAATAATAGTTGCCTTTGTACTTATGTACCCAAGGTGCCTCATGAAAATCAGTAAAACCACTCAAAGGACTCATTACTCCATCCAGTTTAGTCCAGTCATCCTTGCGCAATTTAGCACCCCAACAGCCTTTGCCGGCACCGCTGGTATAAATATAAGGTTGTCCGTCATCGTCTACAAATACACAAGGATCAATCGTAGAAGGAATACCGTCAATCACTCCTTTCACCCTAAACTTTGCCGCAGGCTCCTTACTGGTTGCTACAAAGATGCGCCACGTATTAGCGTCAATCTTATGAGGAAAATAAAAATAGTAAGTGCCGTTTTTATAAGCACAATCCGGAGCCCACATAAATCCTCCTTCTTTGCGTCCCCATGGCACCTGATCGGAGCTTAATATCTCTCCATGACCCGTCCATGTCACCATATCATCGGTTGAAAACACATGATAACGATCCATCAAATCACAACCTCGCGGAGGTGCTATATCATGGGAAGCATATACGTACAAACGTCCGTCTTCCCAAACATGAGCCGAAGGGTCTGCTGTGTACATATGCCGGATGAAAGGATTCGGAGTTGCCGGATTCAGGCTGGTATTAAAAGCTATCGCCTTTTCTTTGCGCAGAACCTTAGCGGCTTCACCAACCAGTTTCAGATAATGGTCACTTTCTACTCCTTCCTCGATAGGAACGAATGTACTTTTTCCTGTCGGAACTTCCTTTGCACATTTAAAGATAGCCGTCCCCTCATCAATTTCGTCAAACATAGCTACATAAATCATTTCGGCACCCGCCCGGATAGCTCCCATCATCTGTTTCCAAAGAAAAGAGCCTTTATTGCGGGGGATAAATGAATTATGATCTTTACCTTTCATATTCCCCCAGGAGAAACCCGGAAAAACCAACGGTACATAATCAACCTGATTCTTTTTCGCCCACTGGATATCTTCTTCCACCAACTTCTGATATTTCGGATAAGTGGTTTCATTGTAACGTCCCACGAACCAAGGCATCACAATATCGCATTTTCTGATAAGCTCATGCAACCTGGGATCTGATTCCGTATCCCCTTTCAGCTCCCGCCATTGAGTAGGTACTCCAAGCATCACACTAAATCCCTGTGATTTTAAGCCGTCGATAATATGTGCAGCTTCTTTCAATCCATAACGGCGATTATCATTAAATCCCACACCCCATACTGTCACCAGCGGTTTGCCATTGTGATACAGATAAGAAGGGTTTTTCGCATGATTTTTTAAAGAATGGCGTTGCGCAATTTCCGCAATGTCTTTGAGCAACAGTTTTTCTTCTCCAGGCTGCATCCCGCTCAAGTCATACATCACACAAATAGCCCGTTCATATTTATTAGCAGCTTTCATTGCCGAGTTCAATACTTTATTAAAATGCTTCAATCCGCTTTCATTCCGGATTTCTGCGATAAAACGCTGCATGAACACTCCATCCAGTCCATACTCTTTCATCCATCTGAAATGAACATTGACAGTCGACTCGTCATAAGAAGAAAAGACGGATGCAGGCTTACCATCCGCAAAAGTAAAATCCGTTTTATAGAGCTTCTTATACTCCGATACCTCCGGCCAAAGATCTACGGAACACGATCCCGGACGAAATCCTTCACGACCATTGTAATGATGCCATCCACGGCCGGAACCGTCACCAGGGGTGTTGAACCACCCCTGATAACCAGCCATAACCAATCCTTTGTAAGAATTGTACTGTTTCCTGCCGCCGGACTGTGCCATTATCCCTATTGAAAACAATAAATAGACCAATAACCAATTCAACCTTTTTACCATGTTATTTCTTTGTTTTTCATGTTATACCATTAAGTCCTTAAAACTATTTTCAGCAAAGTAAAGAGGCACCCCTTAATAAATTCCACAAAAGTGAATTAATAATGACTTAAAATCGAATTAATCGAGGAAAAAAAAGATAAAGTAGTAGAAATAGATACCTAATTAGGAAAATATTATGGAAATAAAGACCTGTAACCTCTTTGTTTTCCTGAATTTATTTTTCTACTTTTGAAGCAAATCTTTATTCTTCTACTTATGCCAGCAAATAGAAATGCCTTAATCCGTTATAAAACAATTGATAACTGTCTGCGTAATCCTTATCGACGCTGGACGTTGGAAGATTTGGTAGATGCTTGCTCGGATGCTCTTTATGAATACGAAGGCATTGATAAAGGCATAAGCAAACGTACGGTACAAATGGATATACAGATGATGCGTAGCGAGAAGCTGGGTTATAACGCTCCGATTGTGGTGTACGAAAATAAATACTATAAATACGAAGATCCGGAATACAGCATTACACAAACCCCGCTGAATGAACAAGACCTGAAAACGATGTCGGAAGCAGTGGAAGTGTTACGGCAATTTAAGGGTTTCTCCTATTTCACGGAAATGAGCGATATTATCAACCGCCTGGAAGACCATGTCGCTTCTGCCCGGATGAAAACCACTCCTGTCATTGACTTTGAAAAGAATGAATCATTGAAAGGACTGGATTATCTGGATACGATCTATCACGCGATTGTAAACGAGCATCCGATACAGCTCAAATATCGTTCGTTCAAGGCACGTTCCGCCAACAGCTTTATTTTTTATCCTTATCTATTAAAAGAATATCGCAACCGGTGGTTCGTTTATGGAGTCAGAGGAAACGGACGAATATTGCAAAATTTAGCTTTGGACAGAATACAATCATTGGAAGTTCTGCCACAAGAACACTATATCAAAAATACATTCTTCGATCCGAATACGTTCTTCGACGACTTGGTAGGTGTCACCAAAAACTCCGGAAGCATAGCAGAGAAAGTTGGTTTCAAAGTAGCGGCAGCCGAAGCACCTTACATCATAACCAAGCCTATACATCGCAGTCAACAACTGGTGGAAAGGCTACCCGACGGAAGCGTCATACTGGAAATTGAAGTCGTAATCAACCATGAGTTAGAACGGGTATTCTTCGGATATGTCGACGGAATAGAAATTCTTTATCCCAAGACATTGGTAGAATTAATGAGTCGGAAATTGGAAAAGGCTGCCAAGCAATATACAAAGTCAAAATGAAAATAAAGCTTTCGCACATTCGTACCCTTCCTTATAAAACTCTGTCAGCTTTTGCACATCTTTCTCTATACGGTCTACAGCTACAGGTTTCAAAGGACGGATAACGACAATCTTTCCCTCATCCTCCATGCGTTCCACCATTTCCAGCTGTTCATTATAAACAGCACACCGGCAACTTAACGCTTCACGCAACTTCGGATATTTCCGGTATACAAACGAAGGGATACGAATATCTTTCGAATCTTTCCGATATCCCCGGTTACGGGTAAGTATCACGACATTTCTCGTACAGCCATCCGCAATAGCTCTTTGCAGAGGTATGGAATCTACGATTCCCCCATCAAGCATAGGAATCTCATCCACATAAGTGATAGGACACACAAAAGGGAGACTGCTGGATGCACGGACAATATCGATCACCCTGCGCCTGTCTTTTTTCTCTTCGAAATAATTGGCTTCTCCCGTGATGCAATTAGTAGTCACCATCACGAAACGTTCCGGTGAAGCAAAATATGTTTCATAATCATAAGGAAGAATGTGTTCGGGGAACTCATTGAACAATAGATCGAAATCCAAAATATTACGCTTTTTGAGCAAATATTTCAGACCGATATAATTGTACTTCTCCAACAAGTCGATATTGCTGTACTTGGCACGTCCCCGTTGCCGTGATGCATACGACAATCCGTTGCACGCACCGGCAGACACTCCTATCACATAGGGAAACCGGATATCATGATCCATAAAATAATCAAGTACGCCGCAGGTGAATACTCCACGCATTCCCCCGCCTTCCAACACTAAACCGGTAGATCCATCTATCTGTAAGTTCTTCATTTTTTCTCCTATCTTCTAATTTCCATTCTCTTTTATACATGCTCTCTCTGTATTTACTATTCATGCATATTTATAACAAAAACAAACGGAAAAGGTAGTTCATTCAGCAAAAATAGTAAATATTTCAACAAAATCTTGTTTTTTTGCTTCAATCTATGTAACTTTAGGCTAACTTAATTGTTTAAGGAGGAAAAAAATTAAAAAGTCCTGCCCGCAGGCAAGCACCATGAGAATACAGTTTGAGATTAAAGAAAATTTGCCGGAAATTATCGAAGAGATCTTACACTCTGATAAGTGGCAAACTTCCGTGAAGGAAGAACTTAGCGGTCGGACGACCGTTGTGATCCGTGACCAAGCGTATGGTTCAGAAGCTACCATTGAAATTTATGCTACATCTATTGAAATCAAAACTGCCTGGTCTAAGTACTCCTATCGTATATTTGTAGCCAACGATATCGTATGGTGCGAATATAACGGTGCCTATCGTGGTCTGTTGGAACAAGTGCTCCTACCTACTATCACTCCTAAAGAAAACCTGCTCAATTCTGACGTAACTGAAAGTTCGCTTTATGGAAATGAGCATAAGAAATTGAGGGAGTATGCAGAAGATAATTTGAAACTGAAACAATTCCGCCGGGAAAACTTCAATGAGCAGAAGAATGGAACCGCACCATTCGATCATCCCAAGCGGGTGTATGATGAGTTTATCAAAGAAGATTATGTAGTTGCACCCAAAGAAGAAGAGAAGAAATAATCTGTACTTAATGCTTTAGTTTGTGCCATCGTATTGGCACAACAGTGCCACCATGTTGACACTATCGTGCCAATGAGGTGGCATGACTGTGCCAACATGGTGGCATTAATACACTACTCCCAAGTTATCCAGGTCAGCCTTTGATATGGCAAATTCATTTCCGGCTTTAATTCGTTCCAGCACTAAATTTCCGATACATTGGGCATCTTGCACCGATTGAAAAGGCCTTTTCCCGGATACAACCGGGATAAAAGGCTGAACGATTATCAAACGCTCTCTCTCATAAATCTTATAACCGTATCCACTACCTTCAATCTGGGTTACTTCCAGCCGATATATGTTTATCGAATGCATATACCCATATATGATTCCCACTAAAAGCAGCAAGACAAAGCAACTAATACCTATTATTTTTTTATTTCTCTTCATATTCATAAGGCTTCAACTCCCAAGTATCATCGTAATAATAAGTAGAAGCTCCTCCCGTAGCTATAATTCCCCGTTTTCCAGTAGAAAAGCATACGGCTTTCGAGCGTGTACTTCCTTCGAAATCTGTCAAATCTTCCCCATCCCAGAGGTCTGTCAGAGGGTCGTAAATCCAATAATTGGAACGATAACTACCACCAGCAGTCTGCCCCGCAGCAATGTATCCTTTACCGTCGATCACGAAAGCACAAGCATAAGAACGGACGATAGAAGTGTAATCGTCGTCATAATCATCATCACTCTTATCGTAAAGTTCGCGCAATTCTTTCCAAGTACCCGTTGCCGGATTAAAACACCAGAAATCCGTCACATCCGAACCGTTATTTTCACCGCCGCAGATATAAGCTATATCATCTATGACGAAGGCCATACCGCCCATTCTCTTCTGTCCGCCAAATCCACTCATGGCTGTCCATTCTCCTTTATCTCCCACCGACGGGTCGAACTTCCAGAAATCCTTTTGATAATTATCGTTGTAACCTGTACCCAGATACCCATACTGACCAATGCCGAAAGAAAGCGCATAATACCGTTTACCATAGATATTAGTTCCATCAGTTCCATCCGGAATAGAAGCCATCTCCTTCCAGGAATTCGTGGCAGGATCATACTGCCAGCAATCATTCAGATAATCCTTTTTTGTCGCATCGTAACCGGTAGCAATATATCCTTTGGTACCTACTGCAAAACCTGTAGCTGCATTCCGGGCTGGAGCTGCATCGGGCATTGATGTACACTGTGTCCACGAATTAGCCTCAATGTCATACGCCCAACAATCTTTCAAACGGTCTTTGGTACTCCCCCGGTATCCGGTGCAGAGGTACCCTATGTTACCAATCGTAAAACCAGCTGCGTCCGTACGCGCCACACCATCAAAATCAGAACGGCGATACCACACACCTGCCGTATATTCAGTATCATCCGTACATGCCGCCAATGAAAGCAGCACCACCATCATGCAAAGTAATTTATTCATTTTCGTATTCATAAATATGTCGTTGATTACAACCGCAAATGTAGGCGGCAACGGGCACGCATAAAAAAACTATCGACAAATAAAGACATTCTATCTACCAACAAAATTCAGGTCGACAAATACAGAGATTTAGTCGATAGTTTTTTGGAGGACTGTTTAAAACCTCTTCTTTTGCCGGTACAAAACCAATTTCATTTTACTACATGAAGTCAATCATACTACTTTTTTCATTCTTTATATCTCTTTCTTTTTTCGCTTGTGTAGACGATTCATCGTCCATAGGAGCGAAATGGGTACAAAGTTCATTCCTCAACGAACAGATGGATACTTGTACGGTATTACTTAGTACAGTATTAAGCGACTCCATAGCCACTTCGGGAGATACGGTTTGCCAGATAGGATACCGTGACGACAACTTATGGGGGAAAATTACCGCCTCTTTTTACGCAGAGTATGAAGTACCTTCCTATTCTTTTGATGAAAACATCCAATATGAGTTCGACTCGATCACCATACGCCTGTATTCTTCGGGCAATTACCTGGGAGATACACTAAAAACCCAACGCATTCATCTGCATGAACTGACAAAGAATATAGAACTGGACGATAGAGGGTACCTATACAACACTACTACTGCCTATTACAACGAAACTCCACTGGCATCTTTCGACTTTCGTCCTACTCCGGGCTCACCGAGCGAAGAACTGGAAATACGATTGCCGGATGCATGGGGAGAAGAATGGTTCAACTTGATGCTGAATGATGGCCGATGGGTGCAATCCCAGGATTTCTTCCATGATTATTTCAAGGGAATTGCTTTTATACCCGATGCAAATGACGCTTGTATCAGCGGATTTCAAGTCAACGACTCCAGTATGTGCATCACGGTCTACTATCACCAGATTACGGAAACACTGAACGAAAAAACACTGGTTTTCAATACAAGCAACACACTGACTTACAACAAAATAGAGCAAGACCGCTCAAACATCCCGATAGCCAACCTGCAAAGTGGGGACGGCAATGAATACTCTTCCGGAAAAAGCGAGCATCAGGTCTACCTGCAGGGAATGACAGGTATGTATGTCACCATCGACTTCCCACATTTAAATAATCTCTGCGAAAAAGGAGAGCTTGTGACTATCGAGAGCGCAACGTTACAGTTATATCCGGTAAAAGGAACTTATGACGGCATGTACCCGTTGCCCAAAAGCCTGGCTCTCTACACCGCCAACAATGAAAATGTGACGCAAAGTGTAATCACCGACCTCACCGGGAGTTCCGTACAAAGCGGAAATCTAGTAGTCGACGAGATGTCTTATGAGGAGACTTATTACTCTTTTGACATCACCTCTTTCCTGCAAACAAACCTGGGAACTACCGGATATGATCGTCAGAAACTACAATTATTTCTTCCGGACAACTTGTTCTATACCACACTTCAAGGCGTTATTTTCGGCGACGGAGAACATACCGCCAATAAAAAGAATACCAAACTTATCATACTTTACAAAACTTATCAACAATGAAAAAGATTTTGTTTTGCCTTCTGGCATTCTATACTCCTGTCTCTATAGTTATTGCACAAAATACAACGAACTCCCCTACTTCCATGTTCGGACTGGGAGAACTTTCTACCGGGGAAGGCGGGCAATATGCCGGACTGGGCGGCACAGGCATTGCATTGCGAGGAAATAATTTCCTTAACAATGCCAATCCGGCTTCACTCACAGAGTTGACCGAACAACGCTTCCAGATCGATGCCGGTATCATGGGAGCATACCAGATTTATTCACAACGAGGAGCAAGTAACCGTTCCGTCACCGGAAATCTGAATAACCTAAGTATCGGCTGCCGGATTATGCCACGCTGGTATGGAGCAATTTTCATGGCTCCCGTCAGCAGTGTGGGATATGCCATCACGCTGGATGAAGAAGTGGCAGGCACCAATGGAGGTACTATCTCTTCTCTCTTTCAGGGTGAAGGAGGACTTTCCAAGATGGGTATCAGCACGGCTTACCTTTTCGGAAAAAGATTTTCTGTCGGCACCAATCTTTCTTATGTGACGGGGACCATCACACAAACGGAGACGCAAGGTACTGCCACAGAAGAAACCAGCTCCTACAAACATACTTTTTATGCGGATTTCGGTGTACAGTATAAATGGGCTATAGACCGCGAACGTTCTTTCGTTGCCGGTGCCGTATATGGTTACTCGCAGGATTTTAAGCAGGATAATAACTTATACGTTAGTAGCAGTTCGGGAGGAGATGATATTGAAAAAAGCCTGAAACGCTATCGCCAATGTCTTCCTCAATTCTTTGGGCTCGGAGCTTCCTACAACACTCTACGTTGGATGGCAACCATCGACTACAAATATGTGGACTGGAGCCGGATGCAATCTTCCCAATCCAATGTCAGTTTTGAGAATCAACACCGGTTATCAGTCGGTGGAAGATATACATTGGGCAATGTCTATCGTAATCCGGTCAGCATCCTATTGGGAACAGGTATTAATAATTCCTATATCGTCATTCAAAAGAAAAAGGCAACCGAATATTACGTCAGTACCGGACTTAACTTCGGATTGCGCAATAACAACGTCCTTTCTATCGGATTGAAATATAAAGGCCAGATGAAAATTCCTAACGGTATGCAAAAAGAAAACAGCCTTTCCCTGTTCCTGAATATTACTTTCTCCGAGCGAACTTACCGCGCCAAGATACAATAAAATGTCATTAAACGGAAGTCATTAAGATAGCTGTCCATTTGAAAAAAGAGAAAACTTTGTGAAACTCTGTGTTACTCTGTGGTGAAACTTTCCTATATTTGTAGCCAAAACAATTTAATATTAATTTCATAGGAATGAAAAAGACAATCCTTATTGCTGCTTTAGGCCTGTTCAGCCTAAGTGTTATGGCACAAGATGCAAAACCTGAAGAAGGTTTTGTTTTCACGACAGTGAAAGAAAATCCGATAACTTCTATCAAGAACCAAAATCGTTCGAGTACTTGCTGGAGTTTCTCAACTCTCGGATTTGTTGAATCAGAACTACTTCGTTTAGGTAAAGGTGAATACGACCTGTCTGAAATGTTTGTTGTACACAAAACGATGCAGGATCGCGGAGTAAACTATGTACGTTATCACGGTGACAGTTCTTTCTCTCCGGGTGGAAGTTTTTATGATGTAATGTATTGCATCAAGAATTATGGTATCGTTCCGCAAGAAGTGATGCCGGGTATTATGTATGGTGATACGCTGCCGGTACATAATGAGCTGGATGCTGTTGCTTCCGGTTATATCAATGCGATTGCAAAAGGTAAATTAAGCAAACTGACTCCGGTATGGAAAAACGGACTAAGTGCCATTTATGACACTTACCTAGGAGCATGTCCGGAGAAGTTCACCTACAAAGGCAAAGAATATACTCCGAAGACTTTTGCCGAATCACTGGGATTGAACTATAACGACTATGTATCACTGACTTCTTATACACACCATCCGTTCTATTCTCAATTCGCCATCGAAATTCAGGATAACTGGCGTAATGGTCTGTCTTACAACCTGCCTATCGAAGAACTGATGGCTGTTATGGACAATGCTGTAAAGAAAGGCTATACCTTTGCATGGGGTAGCGATGTCAGCGAACAAGGATTCTCACGTGACGGTATCGCCGTAATGCCAGATGCAGCCAAAGAATCTGAACTGTCCGGTTCAGACATGGCCCGTTGGACAGGATTGACTGCCGCCGACAAACGCAGAGAACTATTCACCAAACCTTTCCCTGAAAAGGATATTACCCAGGAAATGCGTCAAGTTGCTTTTGACAACTGGGAAACAACAGACGACCACGGAATGGTAATCTACGGCATCGCTAAAGACCAGAACGGAAAAGAATACTTCATGGTGAAAAACTCTTGGGGTAAATCAGGCAAATATGATGGTATCTGGTATGCTTCCAAAGCATTCGTTGCCTACAAGACAATGAATATCCTGGTGCATAAAGATGCACTTCCTAAAGAAATTGCCAAAAAACTGGGAATTAAATAATTATTTAAGAAAGGCTTAATTTCCCAATGTATTCCGTAAATTTCTCCTTATAATTATCACCGACAGGAATATAAGTATTCTTATCAAAGATAATGCGAAGACGGGAAACTTCGGTAATCTTGCGAAGATTGACAATATAAGAACGGTGGACCCGCATGAAATGCGTGGGAAGCCGTTCTTCCATTTTCTGGAGGCTGGCAAGCGTTATTACAGGCTTGTCCTCTCCTTCCACAAAGATACGCACATACTCACTCATCCCCTCAATATAGCGGATATTCTTCACATCGATGCGAACCACTCTGTAATCGCTCTTCACGAATAATGAATCTCCTTTTATCTGCGAAGCATTTCCTATTTCACCCTGTTGTTCCAACAAACGATATTCAAATTGCCTGCGGGCTTTATCCGCCGCTTTCAATAAATCCTGGAACTCAAACGGTTTCAGCAGATAATCTATGGCATCCAGTTTGAAACCCTCTACCGCATATTCAGAATAAGCAGTAGTGAAAATCACCAACGGACGGTTCACCAAAGAACGTATGAAATCCAATCCGTTCAAATCGGGCATATTAATATCCACAAAGATCAAATCAACCTCCTCTTCGGACAATATCTTCATTGCCTCGAACGCATCCTGGCATGACTTTACCAAAGACAAAAAAGGTACCTGGGATATATAATCCGACAACTGCGTCAATGCTAACGGCTCATCATCTATTGCTATACATTTCATTCTAATAAAGGTATAATAAGTAAGACATCAAATTTATGTTCCTCTTCGGTAATGGAAAGCGTATAATCATTGCCAAATAAAAGCCTCAACCGCTTACGGATATTCTCGAGTCCGATGCCATGATGCTGTTCGTCAGCCGAACCATTATTGCTGTTGGAACAACGGAATGAAAGCCGGTTGCCCTCATCCAACTGCATCAAGACATGAATAAAAGACTCGCTCCGATAACTGACTCCATGCTTAAAAGCATTTTCCACAAAAGAGACAAAAAGCAAAGGAGGAATCTGCACTTCGGGCACTTCGGCCGGAAAATCCATCTGAATAGATACTTTGTTGGTATAGCGCAAACTCATCAGGGCAATGTAATTTTTAAGAAACTGAACCTCACGTGAAAGCAAAATCGTTTTATTACTCGCTTCATAAAGCACATAACGCATCAGTTTAGAAAGTTCCACAATCGTACTTTTCGCTTTCCCCGTATCAATATCCACCAACGCATGAATATTATTGAGCGTATTCATGAAGAAATGAGGATTAATCTGATATTTCAAATACTGCAGTTCCGACTGCAAACGTTGATGTTCCAGTTCCTTCAGCATTTCTTCATCACGGAAAGATTTAAAGAAAAGTTTGATGGCGATATTGAACCCTACCATCAAAAAGGCAATGATGAAATGAATAAGATAGCGGAGCACAAAAGGAGGATAAGGAAAAGGAGTCGGTTTTGGAAATCTTCCGGGACCATTTGGATCTCCCATTCCCCTAGGACGTTGTTCGGGATTGGATTCATGCCAATGCACATCCCCTTCCTCCCTCGCCTTTTCTCTCGTCTTAATAATCTGGTCCCTCCGGTTCTCCTTCATACGAAGAGGCAACTCTCCTCGCTTGAAATCTTTGGGGAAATGATTGGCAGAAGGAAACGGAGAAAGCCAACAAATCATTCCTATTACAAAAATCAACGAAACAGTATATTGCCAGTACCTTTTCTTAAAAAGAAAATAGGGAACCAGCCCATAATTATTCAACAGGAAAAGCACAAAAAAAGGAAGGATACTCAACCATGATTCGCGGATCACCATACGGGTTTCCTCCCGTTCAAGTCCTCCACTCATGGCAAAGTATCCGCCTATCAGCGGAAGAAGAAATATTACGATCCAGATAGCTCCGTAAATACTCTGCTCTAGCACGTGTTGTTTACGCAGTCTTTTCATGCCTCATTGCTTCTGATTATCGAAACAAAGATAAAACCGAACCTGTTTTATCACAAATAGAATCGACCAAAGAACGGATTTCGACGGTAAACTGCTGTTTACCATCCCCATCCGCCAGGGCCATGTCCGCCGCCTCCACCACCGGGCTGGCCACCGCCGGAAGTGCTGCCAACTTGTGTCACCATCGAACTGGCGGTAAACGTTGCTGCCTGTGTGCCACCGGAATAAGTGGCTCCCGTATATAATCCGAAGAACTCGGAACCACCGGAAACCGCCCCTCCTTTTGAGATGATATAACTACCGCCCGAAGTCAGATTCGGACTGCTGAACAATACCGTCATTTGAGAATAAGCACGGGGAATCTGATAAGTCAGTACATTGGTTCCGTCGGCTGACTGGATATTCAGTATTTCTCCGTTACTTCCCGAACCACCATAGATCACACTGCGTTGCGTACATACACTTGATGTAGGTGTACTTGTTCCTCCTCCAATACCCAGAACAATCCCCCCGGTAATCTTAAAGGTATTCTGATCGCAATCGAATCCGTCTTCGGGAGAAGTAGTACCCGAAGATACGATCACTCCCCCCGTAATGGTCAGCGTACCATTAGAATCAATGCCGTCATTTCCGGAACTATAACAATAAATATTGCCACCATTAAGAACAATGCTGTTGCTTGCATTCATACAGTCATCGTAACAAAGGGCGGCAACCGTACCCTCATTGACAGTCAACACACTTTTACTCTCGATACCTTCACTGCCTTTCCCACCGGTAGCCTTCACAAGCACCGTTCCTCCATTGATTGTCAACGCACCGTTCGCTTTGATTCCTTTTGCCGACGAGTCGAGCTTGCCATACACACACTGCGTACCGGTAGTTATCACTTTCACCGTGCCGTCATTGATGGTAATCGAACCGTCACAGTTGATACCTTTACCGGCTCCACCTGTACTCTGTATGGCGATCTCCCCTCCTGTAATCAGGATATTTCCGTCACATTTAATTCCTGCACACGAACTCAAATCATTGTCTTCATAAAGTGCGGTTTGAGAAGTGAATGCAGTCAGCTTTCCTCCGGAGATGGTCAGGTTACCATCACAGGATATTCCTTTGGAGGCTGCTCCCGCCACTTGTGCCTGAATAGCACCGCCACTGATTACCACATCCAGACAAGATTTCAACCCATGCGCTTTATTGTCCGTTGTAGAGAGTTTGGCAAATCCTCCGGTCATCGTAATTCCTCCCTCTTCACACTGAATAGCATCGCCGTCAGAAGATATATTCAGTATTCCGCCGCCGATAATCACAGATTCATTAGTATGGATTCCGTCTTTTTTGGCCGAAGCTACCGTAATATTACACCCGCTACGGAAACGCACATAATCATCGCTTGTGATGGCATGTTTATAATTTCCGGTAACTGTAAGCGAACCACCACCACTAAAAATAAGCTGTCCCTCACTGAACAGGCAGGCTTTCATATCCTCTCCATCAGTAGTTGCCGTATAAGAAGAACCATCTGTCAACACATTCGTTGTTCCGTCTGCACATACCACGAACACACGTTTGGAAGACTGGATATTAATGGCAGCACCTACCGGATTGAGTATAGACACCCCTGCCAGTGATAATTTGAATTTCTTTTCGCTATATACCTTGAACGAGCCATTCGTAGTAGTCCCGCTCAACACATATTCTACTCCGCTGACTGTAGAATTAACCACGACATGCGCCCCATTGGAAGACACTTCCACTCCTGAAACACCATTGCTTACCGCAGCAGTCGTTCCATTATAGATAATCGTCACCACAGAGGCGAATTGGGAGTTCTCTATAAAATCATCATCGGAAGTAACCGTTTCCGACATGCTTCCATACGCCGTTTTATCACTTTCATCAAAAGCGATTGTAAATCCCAATAAATCTTCCGATCCCTCGGGAATCGTCGGGTTGGGCTGACTGCTTCCTCCACCTCCCGAACCTCCGACCAATATTCCTTCCTGATCGCCGAAATCGAATGATTCCGTCGTACAGTTCACCAACAACAGCAATAAAAGCGGTATCCAAAACAACACAATCCTTTTCATAATTTCTTGTTTTATCTATTAAAACTTAAATGAATATCCTGCAGACGCTTTCAGCCAACGAAACATCTTATAGGAAACACCTGCCGAACCCGACCAGCATTCCACCGTCTGCAATCCGTCCCTTGTACGAAATTCACCTTCCAGAGAAGCATCGAAACCGGAGAATATCTTTTTCTTCACTTCCAGAAAAGTCAGACCGGAAGAGACATATGTCCTTACACGGATCTTCTCACGGATCACTCTTCCGTTTTGATGAGCCAGATACATGGTGTAATCGGGAGTGTCGAGATAGGTAGTGTGATAAGCTATATTTCGCTCCCCCTGCACCTCTTGCACACGATAACAATTACTTGCCCGTTGCAATACGTCCATCAGGGCAGAGAGCGAAACGATATACTTCGTGTCCGTACGGTTCATCAAACGGATGGTACTCATCTCTTCCAAAGAAATGGAGGAGAAAGCGGAAAGTGCGGTGGTTACATTACATGCCTCGTTCATATTCATAAGGGATTAGAGTAGCAAGTGTTACAATACTGTAACAAATGTATGACAGAGAAGCAGAAAAAGGAAAAAAAATCAATGAACGGGGGATTCTTATCGGTGAATCGACTGTATTACAGCAATAAACTGTTCTGTTCTATTCTTAAGATTCTATTATTCAACAGTGGCTATGAATCGAATCAAATAGAAAATAAAATGCATAATCTAGTGCAAGAATATGCATATCACGCCCCTTATTATGCATAAATAAAGGGTAAACAGACCGTTTTTCATTGTATGAAAACGTCCGTTCTTTAAATGCAAGGTATCCTTGGTCGGTGAGGAACGCCTCCTTGCTCACCGACCAAGCTACCGTTCATCGGTGAGGAAGGAGGCGTTGATTGAAATAAGAGTCGTTTCCAAGCTATGTCACTTCTAACTTCGTTAATTTTCAATATAACAAATAGCTATAACATCAGAAAAAAAATATTGATTTATTTCGAATCTGGTAGCAAACAAATACAAACAGCAAGGATTTACTATCAAATCACTGTCTTTTGGGAGAATCCAAAAAGACATTTAAGCTCCTATTTATTTGCTATCCTCATATAGGTTCTAATTAAAGCAAAGAAAATGTATAAAACATCCTATTTTTATGTATAACCCTATTTTAAGCAAACATAGATTTATTTCTTGTAATATTCCAGCGGATTCCTCTTCACTTTTTTACGGAAGTATTTATTGAAAGTTGTAAAGATGAATATTACATTCTAAACTTTCCGCAAGAGTCAGAAATAGAGAAGAAAAAAAATGAACGGTTTCTCACCTGTGAAAAATAGGAGGAAAACCATTTGCTTTTTTAGAGACCTCTTCATTCTCTTTTTACAGCCATTCTTAAAAGAAGAACAATCGATATTAAAAATAGAACACATTTATTTTTTCATTTTAGGTACTTTTACCGCATACGATTAAAAATAGAACATTAAAATAAAAAAACAGACCTTGACAATAAAGAATTGTTAGTCGAACTTTGCAAAGTTTTATTAAATACGCAATAAAAACAAAAAGCAAAATGAGAAACTTACGAAAACTATCTTATGTCGCTTGCGCAGTATTTTTCTTTACATCATGCGAAGAAACTTACAATGACAAGCTATTTTGGCCAGGAGAAATTAGTCAGGAATATGGCTCGTATATTAAACCATATACGCTAGACCTAACCTACAGCGGAGAGAAATTAATTGGAAAAACTGTCAGCTTCAAGACAGAAGATAGCGAAACGGGAACACTGACGCTGAATAATATAATCCCGGGAGAAAAGGAAACTCCTATCAGTCGCATCCAACTTTATGAGAATGAAAAGAAAGGATATTATACTTTCAGCGGGACCAATATCACAATGGGAGGAGCTACGGTGAAATATGAAGGAATAATAACTCCGAAAAACATGCAACTATCACTGAACGTAACAATGGCTTATGCCAACTCCATTGCAAACACATATACATTTCCTGCATACTCCCACACAACAGATGGAGAAAGTATCATCCGTAATAGCGGAGCCAGCTACGTGAATATTACTACAAAAGCAGGAGGAGAATCTCTCCAGCCGGTGATTTTACAAATACAGCAAATGGCAACTAATATATTAGATGTGATTTTTCCTTATGTATTGAAGGATATTACATTTGAGAAAAATGGAATTGTCACTGCCAGCTATACTACGAGCCCTGTAGACATGAATGAAATTATGGAAGTTGCCAATTCGGGCAAAACTGACGCTGAATTCAAAAGTCTGATCAACAAACGCACTTATGAGTCATCTCCCAAAGGATTGGCCTACTGGAATCAAACAGGCAACAAAGCATTTGTCGTACAACTAAATATCCCTGCCATTGTGTCTCTCATAGCACAAAACAACGGAAAGCAAATTGACTATCAGCTTATCGCAGGAATCAGTGAAGCACTTCTAAAATCTGACCCGGCACGTTTAAAATTAACGTTAAGTGCCATCAATATGATTTTAAACAATGAAATAATCACCTATATTCTTCAATTGGATGATGATACTTTTGCAACTCTGCTCACATGGATGAAAGACGGAATACCAATGGGCATCAACTCAACAAAAGAACATACTTATATCTATTTCAACAAAGAAACTCTCATGCCGTTCATCAGCATCATCGGTAGTTTGCTGGAAACAAATTTAATTGAAGTTGCAGCCCTTTTCGATAAAATGGAAATCGGTATTGACCTCACAGCTAAGAAATAATTCATTTTAATTATCTAATATAAAAAAACAATGAAAAAAATATCTATCCTATTAATAAGCTGCCTTGCCGTAGCGTCTGCATTTTTAACTTCTTGTGATAATGATCACTACGGACCAGAGCCTATAGATGTAACAGCCAATTATTCAAATAAACTATCAAACCCCAATCCGAATCTAATTCTTACCTATAATGGTGAAACAATGATCGGAAAATCAGTAGACTTTAGCACTGTAACAGGAGAAACCGCTATTATTAACTTATATGATATTTTACCAGGAGAAAAAGAAGTAAAAATTATGTCTATCCCCCTTTCTGGAGATGGGCAAGGATATTCTTTTTCAGGAAATAGTATGGGAAATGAGACTTTAAGCTCTTTTAGATACGAAGGACGCGTAATAAAAGGACAGTTAACATTAAATATATCCAATATCAAAATGGGCAATGCAGAATTATGGGCAAATACTTATAAACTACCCACAGTTATTAATGGCATCAAAACGATTGTAGTTGGAGACATGTGGGGAGAAGAATATACATGGCAAGATGTTGACGGACAAGTACTAAATGCATCATGCTATTTTTATGCAGACATAGAAGCTTCAGAAAGTGGAGCCACAACTCAAACATGGGGTAGTGCCATTCAAAACATATTAAGTTATATTTTGCCACAAGTTCTACAAGAAATTACTTTAGGAGCGGACGGGAATGTAACGGCTTCTTATTCAAATGAACCATTGACAGGAGTAGACATGGATATCATTTTTGGATTTCTAGAAAATCCATTAACACAGGATATGATTACTCCTAACATTGTTAACCGTAATTATATTCCATCTCCAAAAAGATTTGCTAATTGGTTCCAAAAAGACGGTAAGTTAATATTAAAATTAAACTTAGCTAATATTATTGCCTCAATATCCAGCGGCAATCAATATATGGATGTCAATATAACCAATGCTATCATTGAAGCTATATCCCAAATGGATGCTATGAAAGTGAAAGAATTGCTAACCACGCTCAATCAAAGTCTAAAAAATGAAACACTTGGATTCCTGCTCAATGTCAATGACACTTCTTTCAAAGCTATTTTCAATTGGTTAACTACCGGAATCCCGATGCAAGTTATTTCAAAAGATGGACATACTTTTATTTACTTAGACAAAGAAGGTTTTACTCCCATAGCCAAATTACTACCAGATCTTAGTCCGCTAATAGTCAGTCTGCTTCCAGAAGATATGCAATCACTGGGAGGAATCATCTCTATATTTTTGAACGGTATATCAGACGCTTTTCTATCACCTGAAAAAATAGAATTTGGTTTGGAAATTGTTCCAAATAAATAAAACAAAAAACAATGAAGAAATTATATATCCTAACAATCCTGTTATGCCTTAGCGGTTTCGGAAGCATCTTTGCCCAAACCCTGAAAGGACATATATATGATGCCAAGACCAATGAGCCATTGGTCGGAGCCACCGTCACCTACAAACTTCATGGTAATCAGGGAGTAGTATCTAACATTAACGGAGAATATGAAATCAAACTTCCCGAAGGTGGAGTTGACCTTGTATTCAGCTATGTTGGCTATGATGATGTCTTGATGCCCATCGTTATCAACAAGCGTGAAGTAGTCACCAAAGACGTTTACATGAAAGAAAGCACCAAGCTGCTGGAAGAAGTCGTAGTCAGTGCCGGACGCTTTGAACAGAAGTTGAGTGATGTCACTGTCTCCATGGACGTTGTTAAATCCGGAGATATTGCCCGTCAGGCACCCACGGATATTTCTTCCACTCTCCGCACACTTCCCGGTGTAGACATTGTAGACAAACAACCTTCTATGCGCGGAGGTAGCGGATGGACTTACGGAGTAGGTGCACGCAGCCAAATTCTTGTGGACGGAATGAGCACACTGAATCCGAAAACAGGAGAAATCAACTGGAACACTGTTCCTTTAGAGAACGTAGAACAGGTGGAAGTGATTAAAGGAGCATCTTCCGTACTATATGGCTCATCAGCTTTGAATGGTATTATCAATATCCGTACCGCACGTCCGGGACTGACACCGAAAACACGATTCAGCGCCTATATCGGTGTATATGGTGATGCGGAAAACGACGAATACCAATGGAGCGACAAGAGTTTCTGGAAAGATGATAAATATTCTGTTAAACCGATCCTGCGCGGAAGTCTTCTTAGCGGTATACGGAATCCTATTTACGAAGGATTCGACCTCTCCCATTCCCGCCGTATCGGTAATTTCGATGTCAGCGGAGGAATCAATCTTTTCACTGATGAAGGATACCGCCAACAGGGATACAACAAACGTTTCCGTATGGGAGGGAGCCTCACTTATCATCAGCCCGATATGGGAATGAAACTGTTGAACTATGGTTTCAATGTCGATTTCCTTTCCAATCAATACGGCGACTTCTTCATCTGGCGTTCACCAACGGAAGTGTACAAACCGTCTCCTTTCACCAACATGGGACGTGAAGAGAATAATTTCCATATCGATCCGTTCATCAACTATGTGAATCCGGAAAACGGTACGTCACATAAGATTAAAGGACGTTTCTATTACAGCGCCGACAATATCGTACGCCCTACCCAAGGAACTTCCATCACTGATATTCTGGGAAATATGGGAACTGATGCCAAAACGATACAGAATATAGCCGGTGGCGATTACAGTTCACTCTATCCTGCATTGGTAGGTATCGGTTCCGGACTTGTCAACGGTAATCTGGAAGATGCCATGAACGGAGTGTTCACCTCATTAGGCAATATTTTCCCGAATGCGACGACTGCCGATTATTGCGATCTGATCTCCTGGGTAATGGACAACGGAGTGCCGAGTGACTTGGGAGGACTTGCGAACGGACAGTTACCGAGTGATCTGATTCCGTGGTTATCAAATGTTATCAATCCGTCACGAAACACTCCCAAAACACAGACTGATAAGAACTTCGATTACTATCTCGACTACCAGTTCAATAAGAAATGGGAAGGTGGTGCACAAATCACTACCGGAGTAACCCTGGAACATATCCGCTATGACTCCGCTGTAATGGATGAGGTATACAAAAGTGATAATGTAGCTGCTTTCCTTCAGTACGATCAGCGCTTTTGGGATCGTTTGAGTGTGTCTGCCGGTGTACGTGCCGAATATTATCGGGTGAATAATCATCACCGTGAAGCCGAAACCAAAATTTTCGGAACCAAGGTTCCGTTCCGTCCGGTCTTCCGTGCAGGGTTAAATTATCAGCTGGCTGATTACAGTTTTATCCGTGCCAGCTTCGGACAGGGTTATCGTAATCCGTCTATCAATGAAAAATACCTGCGCAAGGATATTGGTGGGGTTGGCGTCTATCCTAATCTGGACATCAAACCGGAGAAAGGATTTAATGCGGAATTAGGAATTAAGCAAGGATATAAGGTCGGCAATTTCCAGGGTTTTGTGGATGTTGCAGGATTCTATACACAGTATAAAGACATGGTTGAATTCCAGTTCGGACTGTTCAACAATGCCAATTACACAATGATTAATAGCATAGGCGATGCATTTCAGATGCTGACAGATGGCAAAGGTTTCGGCATCGGAGCCCAGTTCCACAATGTATCGAAAGCCCAGATTTACGGAGTAGAAATTTCAACGAACGGCGTGTATAATTTCAATAAGAATACGAAGTTGTTCTATAACTTAGGATATGTATACACGGAGCCACGCGATGCTGACTATCAGGAACGTAATGCAGTAGAGGGGCTTTATACCGATCCTCTTCAGATGAAAGAGAAATCGAACACAGGTAAGTATCTTAAATATCGCCCGAAGCACAGCTTTAAAGCTACAGTAGATTTCCAGTGGAAACGTATCAATGTCGGTGCCAATGTAGCATGGAAGAGCAAAATTCTGGCAGTTGACTATCTGATGTTGGACGAACGCGAGAAACAGCAGAAAGACCTGATGGATTATGTACGTGGCATCCTTTTCGGTTATTCAAAAGGAGAAACACTGGCTACTTACTGGAAAAAACATAATACAGACTATGCTACTGTCGACGTACGCTTCGGAGTAAAAGCCACAAAAGAAGTAGCTTTCCAGTTTATGGTGAACAACCTGTTGAATAAAGAATACAGCTACCGCCCAATGGCAGTTGCCGCCCCACGTACTTTCGTGCTGAAAATGGACGTCACTTTCTAACTAACTTTCAAGATTCACTATTACTTAAGAAACGGCTGCTCAATACAGCCGTTTTCTTTTTTCTCCTCATCTGTCATCATTTATCTATATATTGTGTATCTTTATCCCCCGAAAACAAGAAGAAATAACCGATAAAATGAAAAAACGAATCCTACTTATTGTCATCCTGTTTTGTACAGCCTTTGCACAGGCACAAGAAGTTTTTGTAACTGCTGATTTTGTAAGCAGTTATATCTGGCGCGGTATAGATAGCGGTAATGCAAGTGTGCAGCCTTCACTCGGCCTCAACTGGAAAGGACTGACTGTTTACGCATGGGGCTCTACCGAATTTCGCGAAAAGAACAATGAAATAGATTTATCACTAGAGTACGAATACAAAAACCTGACTCTTTACGCCAATAACTATTTTACCCAGACAGAAGAGGAACCTTTTAAATACTTCAATTACAGTTCGCACTCTACCGGGCACACTTTCGAGGTAGGAGCCGGCTATATGCTTAGCGAAAAGTTCCCATTGTCAGTAAGCTGGTACACGACCTTTGCCGGAAACGATTACCGGGAAAACGGGAAACGTGCCTGGTCCAGTTACTGCGAGTTGAGTTACCCGTTCAGCGTGAAGGATGTAAATATGAATATCGAAGCAGGTTTCACTCCTTGGGAAAGTATGTACTCCGACAAATTCAATGTAGTCAATATCGGATTATCTGCAACAAAAGATATTAAAATAACGTCCAATTTCTCTTTACCCATCTTCGGAAAGCTAATAGCCAACCCTTATGAAGAGCAACTTTATTTTGTAGTTGGAATTACATTGTAGATGATTCTTACATTCAATTATTAACTAATAAACACCCCCATGAAAAAACACTTTCTTATCTTCGCAACAGGTCTTTTTCTACTAAGTGCCTGTAATTCGGTAAAAGCACCGGAAGCTATCTTACCCATTCCCGAAGCCAAACAGGTGGAATGGCAAAAAATGGAAACGTATGCGTTTGTACACTTCGGACTTAACACATTCAACGACCGTGAATGGGGATATGGAGACTCCGATCCTAAAACATTCAACCCTACCCGTCTGGACTGTGAGCAATGGGTACAGACATTTGTCAAATCCGGCATGAAAGGAGTGATCCTGACAGCGAAACATCACGATGGATTCTGTCTGTGGCCTACGCAACTGACAGAGTACTGTATCCGCAACACTCCGTACAAAGACGGAAAAGGAGACATTGTCCGCGAACTGTCGGATGCCTGCAAAAAGTATGGCATTAAATTCGCAGTCTATCTCTCGCCCTGGGACAGGCATCAGGCCAATTATGGTTCTCCCGAATATGTAGAATACTTCTATAAACAACTCAACGAACTGCTGACCAACTACGGTGACGTATTTGAAATCTGGTTTGATGGTGCCAACGGTGGAGACGGCTGGTATGGCGGAGCAAAAGACAGCCGTACAATCGACCGCAAGACTTATTATAACTATCCGCGAGCTTACAAGATGATTGATGAGTTACAGCCACAAGCTGTTATCTTCTCGGATGGAGGTCCGGGCTGTCGTTGGGTAGGCAACGAACACGGATTTGCCGGAGCTACTAACTGGTCTTTTCTTCGTGCAGGAGAAGTTTATCCGGGCTATCCCAAGTATCGTGAACTGCAATATGGTCATGCCGATGGTAACCTATGGGTAGCTGCCGAGTGTGATGTTTCCATCCGTCCGGGATGGTTTTATCATCCGGAAGAAGACGACCGTGTGAAAACAGTAGACGAACTGACTGATTTATATTACCGCAGCGTAGGACATAACGCAACGCTATTATTAAACTTCCCGGTAGACCGTGACGGATTGATTCACCCTACTGACTCTGTCAATGCCGTAAACTTCCACCAGAATGTACAAAAACAACTGGCACACAATCTGCTGGCGGGACTCTCTCCCAAAGCATCGGACGAACGTGGAAGAACATTCTCCGCCAAAGCTGTGACCGACGGTGATTATGATACTTATTGGGCTACCAATGATGATGTCACTTCAGCCACTATCGAATTCGATTTACCTCAGGCAGAAAAGATCAACCGTATGATGTTGCAGGAATATATTCCTCTCGGACAACGTGTCAAATCATTCGTTGTAGAATATAACCAGGCAGGCGAATGGCTCCCAGTAAAGCTCAATGAGGAGACTACCACTATCGGATATAAACGGCTCCTTCGTTTCGAAACAATCACTACGGATAAGATTCGTGTCCGCTTCACGGATTCACGGGCTTGTCTCTGTATTAATAACATTGAAGCATATTATGCAGGAGAGACTTCGGATACATACACAGCAAAAGCTGCAGAACTGAAAAGTTACCCGTTCACTCTTGTTGGAGTAGATGTAGAGGAAGCACAGAAAGGCATGGATAAAAACGACCAGACCACCTGTTTCATCAATGGAAATACACTATTGATTGACTTGGGAGAAGAACGAACGATTACCTCATTCCACTATCTCCCCGACCAAAGTGAATATAATAAAGGGTTGATCGCAGCCTACGAAATATCTGTAGGTACGGACAGTAATGCGGTCAACCAGATAGTAGCCAAAGATGAATTTTCCAATATAAAGAGCAATCCGATTTTGCAATCGGTTTACTTTACTCCGGTCAAGGCTCGCTACATTCAGTTGAAAGCAACACGGATGATACATGACGGTGAACCGATGGGGTTAGCTGAAATTGGGATACAATAATAGATGATATGGTACAAAAAACAGGAATTATTGTGCAGAAGAAAAACTATACTCTCCGTACCTGGCAAACCGAAGATGTAGCATCATTAGCCCAATATCTCAATAACAAGAATATTTGGGATAACTGTCGTGACGGTCTCCCCTATCCTTATAGCCAGGAGGATGCTAACGTTTTTCTCTCTATGGTACAAGCGAAAGAAAACATTCAAGATTTCTGCATTGAGGTAAACGGAGAAGCAGTCGGAAGTATCGGTTTTGTACCCGCTACGGATGTAGAACGTTTTAGTACAGAAGTAGGCTACTGGATTGGAGAACCTTTCTGGAACCAGGGAATCGTTACTGACGCCCTGAAAGAAGCCATCAACTATTATTTCGAACACACTGATAAGGTACGTGTATTCGCAGTCGTATTTGAGCATAACTCCCCATCCATGCGGGTATTAGAGAAAGTGGGATTCACGAAAGTAGGAATTATGCAAAAGGCTATTTTCAAGAATGATAATTTCACGAATGCACATTATTACGAACTTATCAAATAATCCGGAATTCATCAACAGTCTGCCGGACAATCCGGCAGACTGCCCATAAACGCTTTGTCAACCCTGAATTAAATCTATAAAAACCCTCCTCTTTTGCTCAAAAATCTTAAACCTGTGCATTTTTTACTCGGATTTCTTGTCAGAACCAAGCGTTTGAGTAAATTTGCACGCTGATAGTTAACCGGATAGTTTGGATAGCAAGATATTACTACTTGACTACTGGCTGCTAACTTGTAGAAATACTAATACTAAAATTTATAGCATGAGTTTGAAAATTGTTGTATTGGCAAAACAAGTTCCTGACACACGTAATGTTGGGAAAGATGCCATGAAAGCCGACGGGACGATTAACCGCGCGGCACTTCCCGCTATCTTCAACCCCGAAGACCTGAATGCTCTCGAGCAAGCTCTTCGACTGAAAGATGCTCATCCAGGCTCTACCGTAACCATCCTGACCATGGGACCGGGACGGGCAGCCGACATTATTCGTGAAGGACTTTTCCGTGGCGCAGATAACGGTTACTTGCTGACCGACCGTGCTTTCGCTGGTGCAGATACACTGGCTACGTCTTACGCACTGGCTACTGCCATCCGCAAAATCGGTGATTGCGACATTATCATTGGTGGTCGTCAGGCTATCGACGGTGACACGGCACAAGTAGGTCCGCAGGTAGCAGAGAAGCTAGGATTGACGCAAATCACATACGCAGAAGAAATTCTGGAAGTGGGCGATGGTAAAATCAAGGTGAAACGTCATATCGACGGTGGTGTAGAAACTGTAGAGGGTCCGCTGCCTATCGTGATTACCGTAAACGGTTCTGCCGCTCCTTGCCGTCCGCGCAATGCGAAACTGGTTCAGAAATACAAACACGCCAAAACAGTTACCGAAAAACAACAAGGTAACCTTGATTATACCGATTTGTATGACAAGCGTGATTATTTGAATCTGGTAGAATGGAGTGTAGCCGACGTAAACGGTGACCTTGCACAATGCGGTCTGTCCGGTTCGCCGACAAAAGTGAAAGCCATCCAGAACATCGTGTTCCAGGCTAAAGAGAGCAAAACCATCAGCGGTAGCGACCGTGACGTGGAAGACCTGATTGTTGAACTATTAGCTAACCACACCATCGGATAATCATGAATAACTTATTTGTATATTGCGAAATAGAAGAAGGTAACGTTGCAGACGTTAGCCTCGAACTTCTAACCAAAGGTCGTTCGTTAGCCAACCAGTTGAACTGTCAGCTCGAAGCTGTAGTTGCCGGAAGCGGCCTCAAAGATATTGAAAAACAAATCCTTCCTTACGGAGTAGATAAACTTCACGTTTTCGACGGTGAAGGCCTTTACCCTTATACATCACTTCCTCACACAGCTATCCTGGTAAACCTCTTCAAAGAAGAGCAACCGCAAATCTGTTTGATGGGTGCTACCGTTATCGGTCGTGACCTCGGTCCGCGCGTTTCTTCTGCTCTGACCAGCGGATTGACTGCCGACTGTACTTCACTTGAAATCGGTGACCACGAAGACAAAAAAGAAGGTAAGACTTATAAGAACCTGTTATATCAAATCCGTCCGGCATTCGGTGGTAACATCGTTGCTACGATTGTGAACCCGGAACACCGCCCGCAGATGGCAACCGTTCGCGAAGGTGTGATGAAGAAAGAAATCCTCTCTCCGACTTATCAGGGAGAAGTAATCCGTCACGACGTGAAAAAGTATGTAGCCGACACGGACTATGTAGTGAAAGTCATCGAACGCCATGTAGAAAAGGCAAAGAACAACCTGAAAGGTTCTCCGATCATCATAGCCGGTGGTTACGGTGTAGGTTCGAAAGAAAACTTCAACCTATTGTTCGACCTCGCTAAAGAACTTCACGCAGAAGTAGGTGCCAGCCGTGCTGCTGTTGACGCTGGTTTCGCAGACCATGATCGTCAGATCGGTCAGACTGGTGTTACGGTTCGTCCAAAACTCTACATCGCTTGCGGTATCTCCGGACAGATTCAGCATATCGCCGGTATGCAGGAAAGTGGTATCATCATCTCCATTAACAACGATCCGGATGCTCCGATCAATACGATTGCCGATTACGTAATCAACGGAAGTATCGAAGAAGTTGTGCCGAAGATGATTAAGTATTATAAACAAAATAGCAAGTAAGGAAAGATGGCTAATTATTATACAGACATACCGGAACTCAAGTTTCACTTGAACAATCCGATGATGAAACGTATTTGCGAACTCAAAGAACGCAATTACAGAGATAAAGATGAATTCGACTACGCTCCGCTGGACTTCGAAGATGCTGTAGACTCTTACGACAAAGTATTGGAGATTACAGGAGAAATCACAGGAGAAATCATTGCTGCTAACGCAGAAGGTGTAGACGAAGAAGGTCCTCACTGTGCTAACGGTCGCGTAGAATATGCTTCCGGAACCAAACAGAACCTGGACGCTATGGTGAAAGCCGGCCTGAACGGTATGACCATGCCACGCAGATTCGGCGGTTTGAACTTCCCGATCACTCCGTACACCATGTGTGCAGAAATCGTGGCTGCTGCCGACGCCGGTTTCGGAAATATCTGGTCTTTGCAGGACTGTATTGAAACACTGTACGAATTCGGTAACGCTGACCAACACAGCCGTTTCATTCCTCGCGTATGCCAAGGTGAAACGATGTCTATGGACTTGACCGAACCGGATGCAGGTTCCGACTTACAGGCAGTTATGCTGAAAGCAACTTATAGCGAAAAAGACGGTTGCTGGTTGCTGAACGGTGTAAAACGTTTTATTACAAACGGTGATGCTAATCTTCACTTGGTATTGGCTCGTTCGGAAGAAGGTACAAGAGACGGTCGTGGTCTTTCTATGTTCATCTATGACAAGAATGAGGGTGGTGTGAACGTACGTCGTATCGAAAACAAACTCGGTATCCACGGTTCTCCTACTTGCGAACTGGTGTACAAGAATGCTAAAGCTGAACTTTGCGGTGACCGCAAACTCGGTTTGATTAAATACGTTATGGCTTTAATGAACGGTGCCCGTCTGGGTATTGCTGCGCAGTCCGTAGGATTGAGCCAAGCTGCTTACAATGAGGGATTGGCTTATGCTAAAGACCGTAAGCAATTCGGTAAAGCAATCATCGAATTCCCGGCAGTATACGATATGCTGGCTATCATGAAAGGTAAGTTGGATGCCGGACGTGCTTTGCTGTATCAAACAGCTCGCTACGTAGACATTTACAAAGCATTGGATGATATTTCCCGCGAACGTAAACTGACTCCGGAAGAACGTCAGGAACAGAAAAAATACGCCAAACTAGCAGACAGCTTTACTCCGCTGGCTAAGGGTATGAACTCTGAATATGCTAACCAGAACGCTTATGACTGTATCCAGATTCACGGTGGTTCAGGATTCATGATGGAATATGCTTGCCAACGCATCTATCGCGACGCACGTATCACCAGCATCTACGAAGGAACTACCCAGTTGCAGACTGTAGCCGCTATCCGTTACGTGACTAATGGTTCTTACATCGCTACTATCCGCGAGTTTGAGGCCATTCCTTGTTCACCGGAAATGGAACCGCTGATGTCTCGCCTGAAGAAGATGGCTGACAAATTTGAAGCAAGTACCAACGCTGTGAAAGAAGTACAGGATCAGGAATTGCTTGACTTCACCGCTCGCAAACTGGTGGAAATGGCTGCTGATATTATCATGTGTCACTTACTGATTCAAGATGCCAGCAAGTCTTCTGAACTGTTCTCCAAATCTGCACACGTATATTTGAACTATGCAGAAGCGGAAGTAGAAAAGCATACAAATTTCATCGAAAACTTCGACAAAGAAGATTTGGCTTTCTACAAAAAGTAACAAATAATCGACTAAATCTGATAAAAGCATCCTTTCTTACGAAATGGATGCTTTTTTTATTTGTCACATTCTATTATTTTCCATTATTATTCTATACATTTGTCAGTGAGATAAGTAATTTTTTAATTGATGAATGTAGATAGAGATAGAAATATGGCACTCAAACCTTCATATAATGACAAACTGTATTTGCCAGGTTTATCAAACACGGAAATCCTTATATTGGCTCTCGAAGCCTCTCAAAAACTTGAGTGGAATATCGAGGAAGTAACTCCGGAAGGAATCCGGTTTGAAGTCCCGTTCAGTATACGCTCCCATGGAGAGGCAATAACCTTTACCATAGAAAAGGGAAGTGACGGGGAAGTATCCGTTCGCAGTCAGTCTTCTTCCGTACAATTTGTTGATTATGGAAAGAACAGAAAAAATATCCAGAAGTTACGGGAAACAATGGAAGAAATAAAAGCCTCACTCACTCCGGAAGAACTAGCCCAAAGGGCCAAAGATTTCGAAGAAGAGTTCAACCGCCCGCTCACAGAAGAAGAAAAAGCCTACATAGAGGAAGAAAAGAAGAGGAACTCTTTCCTGTCTTTCTTCATTCCCCGCAAAGGATTTATAGCAACTCCCATCCTGATAGACATCAATATTCTTGTATTCATTGTAATGATTGCTTCCGGAGTGGGTATTATGTCTCCTTCCACTCTGTCACTACTGAAATGGGGAGCCGACTTCGGACCGCTGACTCTGACCGGTGACTGGTGGCGCACAGTGACTTGCAACTTCATACATATCGGAGCTTTCCATCTCCTGATGAACATGTATGCTTTCATGTATGTAGGACTTCTGTTGGAAGAACTGATAGGAGGACGCCGTATGTTCGTTTCATACCTGCTAACCGGATTATGTTCGGCTGCATTCAGCCTGTATATGCACGGTGAGACAATCAGCGCCGGAGCTTCCGGATCTATCTTCGGACTTTACGGTATATTCCTTGCATTCCTCCTCTTTCATCGCATCGCCAAAGAACAACGAAAGGCATTGTTAACCAGCATCCTCATTTTTGTGGGGTATAATCTGGTTTACGGGATGAAAGCCGGCATTGATAATGCCGCCCATATTGGCGGGTTGTTAAGCGGGTTTGTTCTGGGAATTATATACGTGGTCGGCTACAAGTTCGAGAAACCCGATGCACAGCGGACTGTCTCCATCATCGGGGAGCTTGGTATATTCTGTATATTCCTGTTCAGCTTCATGATCCTGTGCAAAAACGTTCCTCCTCTTTACCCGGAGATACGCAATGAATGGGAAAGCGGCATTGTGGAAGCCTATCTGAATGGTGAACTGGAAGAGGAAAACGAGAACAGTAATCATTCCGCTGTGAATGCTACGGACAATCTTTCCAGCAGGAAAGTTCCGGCATATACGCCTGTCGGCAATGACGATACGTGGCTATCTTATTATGATGCAGCCACCAAATTCAGTTGCCAGTATCCTACCAACTGGATAAAAATAGCAGGAGCAAAAGGAATTATTGATGGTGCGGAACCTCCATTACTCATGCTGGTCAACGGAGGGAATCAATTAACGATTACCGCCCTCACCTACGACACGCAGAAGGAGTTTGAACACATGAAAGAGTTATCACTCACTCTCCCAAGAAATGCACAAGGGGAACCGTCAGAAGATTACCAACTAAGCAATGTCAACATCAACGGACTCCCCATGACAAAGATCACGAATCCCCTGCACATCGGGGCTCCTGATGAACCGGGAGAGGATGTAAAACAAATAGCGTTGCATTACTTTCAAGAGAGCAAGAAACGATCTTTTGCTATTGTCATGCTTGTCTATGACGAAGAAGCTGAAACCGATCTGAATGCCATTACATCAAGTATCCAGATCACCCAATAAAGAGAATATGAGAGTATATATCCAAATCAAACAGTTAGGAAAGCGAAAGTGCAGTATCGAAAAGATTCCTATCGATTTTCCTGTTCCGCCTGTCAATGTACAGGGGTTGATCGAAGCCATCGTCAGTTGGCAAGTCTGCGAATACAATGAACGCTTGCAACAGAGCGAAGTGCTGAAATACCTCACACAGGAAGAAGTGGAAAATAAAACAGCTTCCGGCAAAGTAGGGTTTGCAGTAAACTATAATGGCAAACCTGCCGCAGAAGTCGAAGCCATCACCAATGCTTTGCAATCCTATGAGGACGGAATTTTCCGTATCTTCATGGATGATACGGAAACCGGAGACCTATCCTCTCCCATCCAACTTAAAGAAGAATCTACCTTAACCTTCATCCGGCTCGCTATGCTGTCGGGAAGATTATGGTAATCATTATCCTATAAAACACATTTAAAACGAAAAGAATCATGAGACTGATTTACAATGACGCATTAAATAAACGGATTGCTCCGTACCTGGAAAGGTTAACGAAAAAGAGAACCAGTTTAGACAAAGAGACAATGGCACTGTTGGATGTATTTATGCAATACTTCAACATGGATACCCGGTATGGTGCATACAGCGATAAATTAGAGCCTTGCATCATCTATATTATCCAAGAAGAGAAGATTAAAAGCGTTGCCAATCTTTTCGATGGTAAATTGAACAAGCTACTCCGCTATCTATTGGGAGACGAGTACGCCCACCTGTTCCACACCTATCTGAAGCTCAAAGCACGGTGCCCGTACACTCACGGATACTCGCGCCGGTCACAACGGTCGGCAAATCCTCTTCTGCATATCGGCCACGTTATAGATGCACTGACCCAGTTTCTGAAACTGCGCGCCACCGGATTTACGGTTCAAGCCATACTGAACGGAGGAAACACTCCGGAAGAAATAGAAGCATACAAGGATTCGATGAACTGCCAAAACTGGATGGCCGCCCAAATAGCAGAAGGCAACCAGACTGTCATTGAATACCTCAACAATGTGCTGACCAGTGAGAATAACGCCAACCGCCTCAACCAGGGACATCTCCAGGCTATCGCAGTAAGTGGATACCGCCCCTTGCTGGAACTGGAAGGGAAGTTACTTCTGGCAGCCAAGTTACAGGAGGGTCTCCGCCAAGCTATCGTGGAAACGATGGACGAAGGTTGTCCCGAAAGTTATCTCCATCTTTTCTCGGTCATCTGCGACAACGGCCTGCAACGATTTGCTTCCGTGAAACGCGGTATTGCAGTCAGTACGGGTATCGGAGAACAAGACAGCAGCGAACGTATCACCAATAAATATGTAGAACTGATCTATCGTTTTCTGAACGACCGGAAACAAGCACACAGTGCTCTTCAAAGCAAAGATACAATCGAACTCTATCTGGCTTTATGGAGCATCGGATTCTATAATACGGAAGAGATTCAGACGCTCGTACCGGAAATTATCAAGAAAGGTGCTAAATACCAGGTACAGACATTACTTTATTTCTTACGCTGTACGCAATACTCCGGCATGAACCACCGCATCAGTAAAAATGCCTTTGAAAGATGGTATAAGGAACCGTCGGTGGTGGCGGCTATCTTACCGTTGTATCTGTCCGGTCTCTATCTTAGCCGGTACGGAGGGCACAAAGACGCCCCGTCACTCCACGACTATTTTGATAGCAAAGAAGAGGCGGTCCGCCATTATGAATATCTGAAGCAAATCTATCAGTCCATCTCTGCCAAAGAGATTTATTCTCCTTATGTATTCCCTTGGGAAAGCACAGAACTCACCCGTTCGGAAATCGTTCTCAAAATGGCATATATCACCTGGATGACTAATAATTCTGCATTGAAAGACGATCTTTGCAGCTATCTGCCCTCTCTGGATACTTATATGCGGGCAGGCTATATCGGTGTTGTATTAGCTCCACCGACCAGTCCGCTACAGGAAGAATATGTACTGCAATCACTGGGAGACCGTTCGCAAGATGTGCGTGAAGAAGCATATAAAGCATTGTCCGAGATGACCTTATCGCCCGAACAAAACCAGAAAGTAGAAGAGTTACTGCGCTTCAAATACAGCGAAATGCGTATCCATGCTATCAATCTGCTGATGAAACAGCCCAAAGAACAGCTAGCCGACAGCATCCGCCGCTTGCTAACAGACAAGGTTGCCGAACGCCGCCTGGCAGGATTGGACATGATGAAGACCATACACAATGTAGAATTCCTGCAAGATATCTATCAGGAATTGATCCCGACAGTTAAAGAGATTCAGAAGCCGAACCCGAAAGAAAAAGTATTGATAGAATCTCTGATTGGCGATGGAACAGAAGAGAGCGTCACACAACATTATACCAAAGATAACGGTTTCGGTCTGTACGATCCGTCTCTTGAAGTCAGTCTGCCGGAAATTACCCAGGACAAAGGATTCAACGTTAAAAAAGCATTCGAATTCATCTGCTTTGGAAGGGCCAAACTCGTTTTCAAAAAACTAAGCAAATACATCGAAACCTACAAGAATGAAGAATTCAAAAATGGTTACGGAGAAGCACGTCTGGTAGGTAACAGTGTCCTGATAAACTGGAGCAACTACGGAGGATTGAGCGGACTCGGATTCCCGGAATTGTGGAAAGCCTTCTACGAAGAAGAAATAGGAAGCTACGACAAATTGCTGATGATGAGTTTCATGCTTGCATCGACAGGTACCGCTAAAGACGAAGACGACTCCGACGAGGAAGATGAAGAAGACATCAAGGCAGACCAGAAATCAAGTAATACTTTTGAGCCGCTTGTCAACCGGATGTATGCCGGCATCACTTACCGCGGATTGCAGAAAGACCTCCGCAAGATGCCGTACTATGAACAGATGAGTGACATCATCGAAGCACTGGCATACGAATACAAAGATGAAGCCGTCTATCAACGCCTGGCCGTCAATATGCTGCTCCAACTATTGCCTTTGCTAAATACCAAAAACATCTTCCGCCAGTACACCAGTAAGCATGCATGGCTTCGGGACAAACTGGAATACGGAGAAAAACAGGTCGTTTATCCGATACATAACAACAAATTCGTGAACTTCTGGCTCGAAATGCCTCAAAAGCCCATGAATGATGATCTATTTATCCGTTACTTCACAGTGCGCTATCAGCTTTATAAGCTCACCAACTACATGGAGCACACCCCCGAACTAGAGGAAACAGACTCTTATCTTCATGCCACAGACTTCGCCCGTGCCTGGATGCTGGGAATCATCCCGACAGAGGAAGTATACCGTGAAATGATGGGACGCATCAGCTCTCCCAGCCAGATCAAAGCAATCACCATGGTATTGAACGACAACGTTCGTTTCAACAAGGAAAAAGAAAGATACGCCGATATCAAAAACATCGACTTCTCCCTCTTCCGTTCCCTCGCCCAAAAGGTGGTAGACCGGATTCTTGAAATTGAATTAAAACGTGGAGACTCCGAGACACAAGTCACCTCCCTTGCAGAAGAACTAAGCTACGTCTATGGAGCTGAAACATTTATCCGTATTCTGCAAGCATTCGGCAAAGATACTTTCATACGTGACAGTTACAACTGGGGCAGCACCAAACGGGGTGTATTGAGCAGTCTGCTCCATGCTTGTCATCCCCTGCCTACGGACACCAGCGAGAATCTGAAGAAACTGGCGAAACAAGCCGAAATCAGCGACGAGCGACTGGTAGAAGCCGCCATGTTCGCCCCACAATGGATTGAACTGACTGAAAAGGCAATAGGCTGGAAAGGACTGACAAGTGCAGCCTATTATTTCCACGCCCACACCAATGAAACGTGTGACGACAAGAAGAAAGCGATTATCGCCCGCTACACCCCCATCGACGTAGATGACCTGCGGGAAGGTGCTTTTGACATCGACTGGTTCAAAGATGCATTTAAGACAATTGGCAAGCAACGCTTCGAAGTGGTCTACAATGCCGCCAAATATATTTCATGCAGCAACAGCCATACCCGTGCCCGTAAGTTTGCCGATGCTACCAACGGTGCAGTGAAGGCGGCAGATATAAAGAAAGAAATAATAGCCAAGCGCAACAAAGACTTATTGATGAGCTACGGCCTCATCCCATTGGGACGGAAGCCGGATAAAGAACTGCTGGATCGTTATCAATACCTGCAAAAGTTCCTGAAAGAGAGCAAGGAATTCGGTGCTCAAAGACAGGAAAGCGAAAAGAAAGCGGTAAACATCGCTCTGCAAAACCTGGCACGCAACTCCGGTTACGGAGACGTTACCCGCCTGACCTGGAGCATGGAAACCGAACTGATTAAAGAACTTCTTCCCTACCTGTCCCCCAAAGAGATAGACGGCGTAGAAGTGTATGTACAAATCAACGAGGAAGGTAAATCGGAGATTAAGCAAATCAAAGACGGCAAAGAGCTCAACAGCATGCCTGCCAAGCTGAAAAAGCATCCGTATATAGAAGAACTGAAAGCAGTACACAAAAAGCTGAAAGACCAGTACACCCGTTCGCGCATCATGCTGGAACAGGCGATGGAAGACTGCACCCATTTTGAAGAAAACGAATTGCGCAAGCTGATGCAGAATCCTGTTATCTGGCCATTACTGAAACATCTCGTCTTCATCTGCAACGGACAGACGGGCTTCTACACCGATGGATTGCTGATTACAGTGAATGCCGTTTGCCTCCCGTTAAAACCGAAAGACGAGTTACGCATCGCGCACCCCACAGACCTGTATACAAGCGGAGACTGGCATGCTTATCAAAAATTCCTGTTCGATAAATCAATCCGCCAACCTTTCAAACAGGTATTCCGCGAACTTTACGTTCCGACTCCGGAAGAAATAGAAGCCACTCAATCCCGCCGCTATGCCGGCAATCAGATTCAACCGCAGAAAACGGTTGCCGTACTGAAAGGGCGCCGTTGGGTAGCCGATTATGAAGACGGCCTTCAAAAGATATATTACAAAGAGAATATCATCGCCACCATCTATGCCATGGCAGACTGGTTCTCTCCTGCCGATATCGAAGCTCCGACATTGGAATATGTCTGCTTCCATAGCCGCAAAGACTACAAGTTGATGAAAATCTCGGAGATTCCTCCTGTCATCTTCTCCGAAGTAATGAGAGACGTAGACCTGGCAGTAAGCGTAGCCCATGCCGGAAGCGTTGACCCGGAAACCAGCCACTCTACCATCGAGATGCGCAGCGTACTGGTGGAACTGACGATGCCGTTGTTTCATTTCAAGAACGTGACAATAAAAGGAAGTTTTGCTCACATTGAAGGCAAACTGGGTAAGTACAATATTCATCTGGGCAGCGGTGTGATCCATCAGGAAGGTGGTGCACAGATAGCCGTTCTTCCGGTACATTCGCAAAATCGCGGACGCCTGTTCCTGCCTTTCGTAGATGAAGATCCGAAGACTGCCGAGATACTGACTAAGATTATCTTCTTTGCAGAAGACGATAAGATAAAAGATCCGAGCATTCTGAACCAAATCAAATAGTAAAGAGATGGCAGAAAATTTAATCATCCACACAGGAAGCAAGGAAGAAAAGTATCGGGAGTTACTTCTGCAACTGCATGCTTTGGTAAGTACGGAAGCAGATCTCATTGCCAATCTTGCCAACATGGCAGCAGCCTTAAAGCAGACTTTCGGTTTCTTCTGGGTAGGCTTTTACCTTGTGAAAGAAGAAGAACTCGTACTGGGTCCGTTTCAAGGCCCCATTGCCTGCACTCGCATCCGCTTTGGCAGAGGAGTTTGCGGAACCGCTTGGAAAGAAGCCCGTACACTGATTGTTCCTGATGTAGAGCAGTTTCCCGGACACATAGCCTGTAGTTCGGACTCGAAATCGGAAATAGTAGTACCAATCCTCAAGCAGGGGAAAGTTGTCGGGGTGCTGGATATCGACAGTGATACATTGGATAGCTTCGACACTATCGACGCACGCTATCTGGAAGAGATTTGCACGTATATTGTATTATAAAATAACGGCATAAACATCCTGAAAAAACGGAGGCTCTGATTGAATGAATCAGAGCCTCCGTTTACTATAAATAGAGCCTCTGTTCGAATCAAACAGAGGCTCTATTTTTTTACCAGTCCATATCTTCTATTTCCCGTTCCCGGTACAGCAAAAGTTGTTTGCGAAGCGAACGCATTTCGTGCCTCATATCTTCCATCCTTTCCAGCAAATGATGAATGGCATCGATACCTTCCATGTTGATGGATAAGTCATAGTACATTCTGCTATAACGTTCCACGTTCGGGAGTTCCGACAAAAGCAGATAATGTTCACCGCCTTCGGTATGCACGTTAATCAAACCGCCCTCTTCCAACATTTCGATGAATGAAGGCTCAATATGACATTTGTGACAGTATTCACTGACAATTATTAATTCGGTCTGCATAGTACTCATTCATTTTAGTTCATACTCTGTAATTGACGGAACAACTCTTTCTGTTTGTCGGTCAAGTTCGTAGGAATCTTGACAGAATAGGTCACAATCAAGTCACCGAATTGTCCTTCCTTCTTATAAACCGGGAATCCTTTACCTTTCAGACGGACTTTCGTACCGTTCTGCGTTTCCGGTTTTATCTTCAGTTTCACTTTACCGTCCAGCGTGTCGACTACTTTCTCGCCTCCCAATACGGCAGAGTAAAGATCTACCTCCACATCTACGTACAGATCGTCGCCCAGGCGTTTGAACACCGGGTCTTCGGCTATAACGAACGTAATGTATAAGTCGCCCGCAGGTCCTCCGTTGACACCTTCGGCTCCGTAGCCTTTCAGTTTAATAACCTGTCCGTCGGCTACACCGGCAGGGATAGTGATACGTACCTGTTTACCATTTACAGTCAATATCTGCTTATGCGTTTGAGCAGCATCACGAAGGGAAAGATGAAGTTCGGCATTAAAGTCCTGTCCGCGGAATCCCGCAGAACCTTGTCCTCTTCCTCCCCGATGTCCGAACATTGATTCGAAGAAATCGGAAAATCCACTAGCGTTGCCACCGGAAAATCCTTCTCCATCGGAACTATACCAATAGGTTCCGTTACCGTCGGAGAAACCCTGACCCGCACCGCCGAATCCGCCGAAACCTCCTGCACCGCCAAAGCCTCCGGCTTGTTGCTGTGCACGTTTCTGCGCTTCGAATTCATCGGCATGCTTCCAATGTTCTCCGTACTCATCATACTTTTTACGTTTCTCGGGGTCACTCAGTACTTCATTGGCTTCGTTGATTTCCTGAAATTTATCCTTTGCACTAGGGTCATTAGGATTCAAATCAGGGTGATATTTCCGGGCCAACTTACGAAAAGCCTTTTTGATATCATCCTGAGAAGCACTTTTGTCTACTCCAAGAATCTTGTAATAATCTATATAGGCCATGTTTTATGAATTTAATCGTTCATACATCATACGGCAAATAACACGCCAATCCCATTTTTGGATGCAAAAATTAACAAGGATTAATACCTAATACTTAATACTTGATATTCCTCTTTTCCAGCATCTGGAAGTCTTGCTTCTTCATGCCCAAATCATCCAACGGACGGGGATCATTGTGATCGTTCAGATAAACCCTCGGTTTCAGGACGTAGTGCGAAGCCGTCACAGCCTGCGAATCATCCCGGTAAGGAGTTTCTATTCCGCCTAAAGACAGCATGGTCGGGAAGAAAGAGCTGCTGGAAGAAACATTCTTATCCTTATTTTCAATAGCAGTATTCCAACGTTCGGGATACGTTTCGCGGTAGTCATCGGACATCCAAATCAGGAATGGCACATGAAGCTGATAATAAGAAGGTACGGGAGAAGCGTGGAGGAACAGATGACGGGAATCGTCGAAAATGTCCTCTCCATGATCGGAAGTGTAGAGCATGGCGGCATCTACCTGCTGTTTTTCCAACATACGGATAAGTCGTGACAGAAAATCATCCGTGTAACGAATAGAGTTGTCATAGGCATTCACCAGGTTATCCCGGTATTTTCTCTCTGCTTCCATCGGATAATCGGGCGTAAAGAAAGCATCTTCCGACGGGTAACGTTCGCGATAGTTAAAGTGGGAACCGTAGGTGTGAAGTACGATGAATTGTTTCGTTGCACCTTTCGCCAGTTCCTCCTCCACCAATTTCAGAAGTTCGTCGTCAGAAGGATTATAGGTAGAACTGACCGAATCTTCTTTTATAAAATCATACGTATCGGCTTCCATTCCGAAGAAGTCGATAAATGAATGGTTGTAACGTTGGTTGGAGAAAAAAGCCGTCCGGAATCCTGCCTCTTTGAAAGCGGTGATGATTCCTTTTTGATGGTAGATAGAGTCGTAGTTGCAGGCAGTAGCATCCGACATCAGCATGGGGACACTTTTATGTGTCGTATTCGACTCTGTCAACACTTTTGGGAAAGCAATCAGACCCGTTTGCCGGGATAAGAGCGGGTTCGTTTCACGTTCGTAACCATACAATTGCCAGTTCAGGGCACGAGAGGTTTCTCCTATGACCATTACATATACTTCCCGTTTTCCCTCCGGATGAGTAGGCCGGGCATGGAAAGTAAAGTCTTTGGATGTACGGTGGTAATCCTGTGTCAGAGCTGTTCTTTGAAAGGCAAGACCTACATTGTAGCATACGTTTAGCGGGTATAAATCAGATTTCAACTCATATCCCGAATCCTGCACATAGGCTCCGACAAGACTAAGGAGGGAGATTCCAAAGACCAGGAAGGCTCTCTTCCGTTCCCTGCGAATGAACTCTACCGTAAGTTTCCGTTTACGTATAATTGAAATCGTCCCTAATATCAGGGCAGGTACATAGAGTATGATTACAGCAATAATGGCAGGTGTGAGATTATCGAGCAGTTCCAATGCCTCACTCGAATTGGTGGTGACCAGATTCAGAAACATATCGACAGCGATAATGGACTGGCCGAATAAATAAAGCAACACGATCTGAAAGGCTCCGAAGAACAGGAACAGGAATAAAATCCACAGCATCTTGCCGCAATTCCTCGACAAAGTCATCAACAGGTAATAGCAACCGAAAGGTAACAACACATTGGCGACTTTTGCCATAAATGGTAAAGGTTCTGTAAAACAGAGTACCATATTAGGTACTATCAAGATAAACAGGAACAGATAAAACAGATGTTCCTGATTTTCCAACCAATTCTTTATATTTTTAAAAAGCTTCATTGATGTTAAAAATAAATCCGGTCTGGTGTTTGCCAAACCCTAAATCCAAACGTACATTTACTCTCTTCTTAAATTCCCAACGATACCCGAAGCCATAATTAGGCAGAATGTGTTTCGGGGTGAACTCGGAAAGTCGTGGAAAAATCGTTCCCGCTCCTACCCATACAGCTACTCCATTCCGTTTCCAGACGTGTTGCCGGAGTTCTATTTGCGCGTCCATTGCTCCCTTGTCCCGATAGCGTCCTTCGTAATATCCGCGCATGGAGTAAGAACTTCCCAACGTTGCCATCAATCCCCAAGGGGTATCGCCATAGGTAAGCAATGTGTGGAATTGCCCTGCCAGCACTCCACCTTTCCATACCGGCTGATAATAACTGGTAGTCAGTTCTGTACTGCTAAACGCATATTTATTGCCGAGAAAAGCCGGACTGAACCGCTGGTCTATCCGCAAATAATAGCCATGATATGCATTTGTCAGGAAATCACGTGAATCGTAAAGGAGGGAAAGTCCCAGGCTGGTATTAGTGGTTCGCGCGGCCATTCCTTCCCATAGTTCCGGTTTCTCAAAGTTCCGTCCGTCGATATAATCGAATACGGCCATCGGGCCGATGTAGAAGTTCTTTGCCAGCCGAAACATAAAATCGACTTTCACCTGTGCCTGAAAACGTTTATAATCGCTTTCGTTATCAGAGTTCGCTCCATTGTCATATCCCCGTCCCCAATACAGACTGGGAAAAGAATAGAAATAGAGATTGTAATTCAAGCGGTATTTATCTTTTGGAAACAGATGATTTCCGCGGACTCCCAACAGATAGAAGCCGACAGTCGACACATCTCCGTAAAGAGAGACATTGGAGGGAGGAAGAAGCGTATCAATCCGATCGGTTCGATATAGTCCGGCTGCCACCAGTCCGAGTCCGAACTTGGTGTCACTGGAATAATGTGGGCCGCCTATCACACTGAAATCAAACTTTTTATTCTTTTTTTCCTTATTGGCGTCATTGAAGTAATCAAGAAACTTTTTAAAGAAACTGCGCTTTGCCGGAATGGAATCTTCCATGGTTGCAGATATAGAATCCTCCGGCAGTTCAATTTTAGTAGAATGCAGCTGTGCGCCCAACGGGGTTTGTGTCAACAACAAAAGCGCGAATATGATTAGCCTGTTCTGTCTAGTATTCATAATCATAAGAAGTAGAAAACTTTGCGGACAAAGTTAGTTTCAAACTTCCTATTACAACAGAGTTTCAGAGGCTTTTGTTGTCCTGAATTTCCTTTTTAACGTTTCAAAATTCCGATTTTTCTTCTGTTTATATAGTACTCAAAGTATAGAACAATTATTCGGAAAGAAAATCTTTCCGAGGATATCGGGTTGTATGATGCTTAATAGTATAATTACGGGCATTACACCAATGCTCTGCAGCCTTCACCAGTCTTCTATCTGAACAATTCAACATATCGTCAACCAATTCGTCCGGCACATTAAGAATCAAGAAGAGTTTCATGTCCTTCACCTCAATGAATGAATTGCGATGTATTTGTTTGAGAATATATTCCATTTTATCAATAGGGAGTTCTAAGGTTATAGAAAGATTTATCAGTTGATGCAGTTCTTCCATACACACACTTTTCCCGTATTTTAAATCTAACAAATGAGACACAAAATCATTTTTGTGATATGACAAATAGAAATCATTACTATCAACGCGGTTCCATAAAAGTTGTTTCACCTGCCGGCTTACTTCTTTTCCTGTCAATAAAGGTAGTATTAGAACTTCGGTCAAAGTCTCAAGAGTGTACAGTTTGAGCAGGAAATTAATCAGTTTCTCCATAGAAGATGCCCTAAGCAAAAAGCAAATCTCCAACATACCATCAAGCGACAGCATATTCATTGCAACTTGCGTTAATACAGTCTGCCCCTCAAACCGACCTTTGGCAGCTATAAACTCTTTATAAAATTCATCATGCCCGGTGCCGAGCCTGGATATAGCCTTAACCTTTATATCCGCATAGTTGCAATCATTGATGATTCTTTGCAGATGTACATCGGAAGCTATTCTTTTCAGTGCCAGATTACGGACCCGGCTCCGGGCATTATTCTGTACTATCTTTAGCAGGAGGTCCGCATCTGTAATGGCAGCCACACGCCTGCGCCCACAATAAACCATATCAAATGCCGTGTTGTTACAATCTGATATGGAAAAGTCCGCTATCCATGCCTTTATTTTACGTCGTATATCAAACATAAGCTATAAATCATCTATACCCACGCAACATTTTTTCCGACTGATAATAACGAATCTTTCTCTCTTCACGCCAGACCGGTTGCTCTTTCGGATGCTCATCCGTCTGCCAAAACACATTACGTGATAACCAGTTTCCTTTTTCATCCATCGGAGAATCATACTCATAGCGATATTGCCAATAACCTTCTTTAGGCATAGCAGGAACTTCGTTAGTTGACAGACTGTCAATAAGCATATACTCCCCGCTACTCACCTCCACTCTCTGAAAGTCCTCTCTTTCCATCACAAGCCGGCCTAATTTATCATAAGTAAATCGCTTTCGGGAAGTTTCCTCACCTTTGGCGTCATAACGATGTTCCGAATCCAGTTTCTCATTCTGATAAACCCGCACAATGCGCAACTGCGGCATAATATCTTTAAATAAGTTCGTTCTGACAAAACTGTCTTCCTTATGGACTTCGTAATAATATTCAACCTGTATATTCTTAGCACTTTGATAACTTGCCAACAAGAGATCATTTTTCATCATTTCCATTACAGTATCGGCAACTACGGAAGAAATAGTATCAGTCACATTATTGAAAGAGAACTCATATATCTTTTTCAGCTTTGAACGAATCATACAATCGCCACAGCGCTTTTCCGGCTCATAAATCTGTTCGACAGTATACTTCTCTATCTCATTATTATGTATCTGATAAGCATAATACTTTCCCATTCCATCCGTGCCATATTGCATGGAAGTACACGATTTACCATTACTTATATAATGCCAGGCAGCTTCTTTCCCGCTTTTGGAAAAATGGACTCTATAAGATTCCGTTGAAACCTGATCCATTTCTTCCCCGACTTTCAATTTGCCGGTCAATGAATCTAAAGACAACTTGAATGAGCGAAAACGAAGCATCGAAGGATTTCCTTTCAGGTCATACACCTTCAAGGCATCATTTTGTGCCCCAACATACGTATTTGCATTTATAATACAAACTACGAAGAAAAATATAATTTTACTGATACTCATAACATTCCGTTTTAAATTGAGTACTTCACATTCTCATACTGTAAACGTTTGTCCAGTATTTCGACTTTAACATTTGGGAAATCGTCTTTTGCGTGCCTGATAGCTGCATAAGGTACCCGGTCGAACAATACTCCTTCCTGTTAGGAGAAATATATCAATCTCTCATCAGCTATCGTCCAAAGTAGGATTCCGCCTTTCTGATACCATCTTCAAACCAACTTTTGATAGCGGATTCACGTCTCTTTCCAGATCCTATCCATTTCACAAAATCTCCATTTCGATTATATATTAGTATCAAAGTCGGAATTGAATTAACTTTATATCTATCCGCTAATCCATCGCTCTCTTCGTGGTTATCAACATCAATATGACAAAGTCTATATTTACCATTAAAAGTACCAAATAAAGTATCCCAATCTCTATTTAACTCGTTACAAGGTGCCGCCCAAGCCGCATAAAAAGATAAAATTATAGCTTTATTCATATTGGGTAATATCTGTTCCTCAAAAGTCTTTGTAGAAATAAATGACGCTGGTTTATACAAGGGTTTGTTTTGAGTAGATTTTTCAGAAGGCATCACAAATGGTAAATATTTTCCATCACGTAATCGAAAAACAATAGGAATATAAGTTTGAAAACGAACATTTATAAACTTTGAGCTATTACCACGATACCCCGCAGGAGTCCACCTAGGCATAATAGAAACAAGCCTCAAGGCTTCACGAATCAATGCCGGATGTCTATCTTTTGAACTTTCTGATACTTGCGCAGAAATTCGTCCATCCTTTTCAACAATAATCTTTAGCATAATTCTTCCTTCGATATTGTTCGATATACACTCTTTCGGATATATCAAATTTCTATTAATGAAATCAAATAGAGCATTCATTCCTCCAGGAAACTCTGCTATTTTTTCAGTACTAACATAAATCTGATTATCCGCATCCTCGTCTTTTGAGTTTGAATTTGAGTTTGAGTTTGAAGAAGATCTGCCACTGAGATCTATTCCGATAAACTCTAAAATTGCATCATTTACCATTTCATCAACAGTCTTATCCTCTTGTGCTCTTACAACAGTAAAACAACACATCAACATAATTAATGTAATAATTGTACTTTTCATAATCTTAATTTATTATGTTCATTAATAATCTTTTATATACTTCAGACATTGACTGTCAACGTTCAATTCTTTCATTTTTTCTTTCCGCTCAACAGCCATCTGATATACGACTTCTACAGTTTGTTTTGAGATACCTTCTTTGAGAAATTCCGGATATGCACTTTCACGCATAATTAACTGTTTAATAAGAAAATTGACGCAAGTAGCGTATTGACGTTTTTGCATATCGGATAATCTCAATCCAGGCACTTTCATCCTCTTACTAATAACCTGACAAACGATTCCGAATGTATCAGTTTTGGCAATAGACAGCATAGAATCTCTAAACAGCATTTCTTTTCGAACTACATTTGCTATCTTTTGTACAACTGCATCATCCACCTTTGGAACTCTAACGTCTTTAGATTGAGCTGCCTTGACAGCTCTCCGTGTTCCCTCTATAGCTGCTCCTTTCCAACCCTGCGCATACCCGCTACAAAGGCAAAACGCAAAAATACACGTAAACAAACATCTCATATACATAAGCCAATCACATTAAAGTTTACATACTTTTGTTTCATCATCTCACTGCTTTTTCACTATGACCTCCACTATCACAGGAATATTTTTTGCTATTTTTGCCATCTCTTCTGATGAAAACTCTATTCGTTTTGAAATAACTTCATCTGCGGATGAAGAAGAATAGTCCGATACATAATATTGAAAAAAATCAAAACGAAGTACCTCGGAAATACGTTGTAGTTTTAACGTATCAAGCGTCTCACTTTTATAAATATTATTCACATTAGTTCGATGACAATTTATCAGATTGGCAAACTGACTGTTCGTAAGACCTAATTCCTTTACACGCTTTTGAATCTGTGCCCCAATATGCATATGTCCTTGCTTTGTTTCCATAATAAACCTCATCTTAACTATTAGCAAAGAAACTAACTTTTACAAACACTTCAAGCCATTTCGCGTGAATAGTCCAATCACATGCGTTAGAAATATTCACGCTGATAAAGACTGTTCTTTAATATCGTTATCTTCTATGGTGCAGAGATACAGGTGTCAGGAGTGTCTATGAACAACATCAGTGGCCAATAGGAAACTTTATAACTACCTTAACAGGGTAATGGTCTGATGGAATTCGGATTGTACAATCCCGAAATACACATAATTTCTTTTCATGGCATTAATGATTAATTGTGTATATCTATGATAATCTCATGATTAATTGCATAATTATAGAGCCAATAGCTAATATCAGCATAGCTTTTCCGTGGCTTCGGGTACTTCTGTTATATTTAGGAAATTTCTCTCCATTAACAGCGGTCTGGGAAGTAAATGCATAATTAATAGCAAAGGCTAAACCGACCAGGCCACCGAGAAATGAGAATATATATCCCAGAACGATGTATCGGCCTTGCATTCCCTCTTTGAGGAATTGTTTATTGCGACTCTTTATTCCGTACAAGGAAGAGATATCGAATCCTCGTCTTTTAAGCTCATTTTCCGCCAGTTCTTTCCAGCTTTTTACGTAATCAGAGTCATTAGTATAAATCTCCACAAGTTCATCAATCTCTTTTTTTCGGATAATAAGAAAATCAATATTATTTTCTTCCACTTCTGAAGGTACATATCCCCTAAGTGCCAGTTCCTCTTCCGCCAACTGATTAAACAAGGAGTTATAGTCAGCCTTGTTACTATACGCCAATAATAAATTGCGATCTTCCATTTCCTTAATTTTTTCAAGGAAAATAGTTGTTTGATAATTGATAGTTGCTTCCATGTTATTTATGTTTTTAAAGTAATTTTCCATTTGGATTCATCGCAAAGATAACAAACTTTTTTCAACATTTACATCATAGCACTTCCCCCTACTTCCCTTAAACGCTACTATTATTTCCATATTTGACAGGCTACAACCAATATATGAAATTATTACTATCCTCTATACAGCAAGAACAAAAAAAATAAATATAGCACTTTATATACCAATAAAATAGCAACAACAAAAAGAGTTTATCATTTTTCCCTTTACTTCTCTTTAATTCTCTTTACTTCTCTTATCTGAAGAAAATTACACATTTTAAATACATACAAATAATTATTTAAAATTATAGACAAAGGGAATTAAAAGGCTAAAAGCTTATTTATATCATAAAATTTCAACAGGTAAAATTGGGTAAGATAAAACCGAAAAGGGGTAGGAGTTATATTCATTTCGGTACGAAAATGAATGAAACGGTGCAGAAATGAATGAAAGTTTTTCCTACTATAAAGTTGAAAAACTCTACGGGGAAACGACAGTATCCTTACGTAGAAACTGTAGTATCCCGCCTTAGAAACTCTCGTTTCCTGCCGTGGAAACTGTAATTTCTAATGCCGGAAACGACAGTTCCCCGCCTGGAAACGGGAAGTTAATGTATACAATAAACTTCTGCACTCATGGAGAATTTGCTTATGTAAGGTTTATACTGTGTTGCAGATACTTTATCTGCAACTTATCTGCCGCAGGTATCTGCAACGCTCCAACTATTTATCAACTAGTGAATTACACGCTTTTCGTTGCAGGTGGCAGATGTTTTCATGTTTTTTCAACTTTATGGTAGGAGGATTACGCATCAAAATTATGCTCACAACCATAAGTCATAAAACAAATTCACCTCTGTGCCCTCCGTGTCCTCTGTGGTGAAAAGAATCAAATCTGTGCAGAAACAAAGTAGTCAAAGTTAGCAATAGGAGACAAATTAGCGCAGTTCACTACTAATCGTTGTCAGATTTCGGAGCATTGTTACTAAGGGACGAGGTATCATCTGACTTTTTATCTCCTCCCAGCCGACTATACAATAAGCCTATAATTTTGTCTTCTCGCATTACAGGTTCTTGCTTATACAATTCTTCAATACATTTACGTGCACAATTTTTAAATTTTTGTATATTGTTGATTTTTTGTTTACCCTGCAGCCCCAAAGATGCACAAATAGTACTAGCCTTTATATCTGGTATAAAGTATAATACAGCAGCATAAAAGCGGATATCACTTCTCTTTTTTTGCATAAAGGACAATTTTCTTAGTTGAGAATATGCATTGACAAAGTCATCGCATCCTTTTTTGACCATCCTGGAGGATTGCCTTCCATCAACTTTCTCCTTCAAGGATTTTATTTTCTCTTCATGCCCAACAGCTGCATACTGTTCGTAAAAAGTTTGGCTATAGGGAGCTATGCAATCCGCCAAACCATTTTCTAATTTTAATAGCTTCTCTTTGAGTTTATCTATTTGTGTTGTCGTTTGATATTCGATATCTGTTCTTATCTTGTCTTTATCTTCAATAATCTTTTTCAATGATTTTTCAAGCTCATTTGTTCTTATTTTAGGCAGGCTCATTATATTTTTTATACGTTGCTCTACTTCTGCAAGACCCTTCTCGATGTCGGCTGTTGTCATTCCGTCCATACGATTGCGACAAGAAACCATATTGTCCGCCAGATCTCTTTCCAATATCAACAGTTTCTGTTTGAGTGAGTTAATATGCTTTATCGTTTTATATTCGGCATCAACACTTATCCTTTTTTGATATTCGATGATTTCTTCCAATAAATTCTCCTGTTCCTCTTTCTCTATTTTAGGCAGATTCTTCATTATTTCTATTCGTTGAGCTACTTCTTCCAAACTCATTTCGATATATTCATTTAAGGTCAAAGCCTTTTTGAAAAATTCGGTTCTCAACTCATTTACATTCTCTTTCATTTCCCTGACAAAAATACCGGATATATATTCCCCTTGCTTTCGCAGGAGCAGTTTGCCTATAAGATCATCAAATTTCATCAAAAGTGCTTCTCTGTCTTCTTTCTTCACTAAAAGAGATACTTGCGACTTTAACGCATTAACTTCATCCATATATTCAATCAGCTTATTGCTTCTGTATTGCTGTTTCTTTTTCTTTATATAAAAACAATATATTACTGCTCCGCCAATAAGCAACAAAAGCCCCATGATAAAAATATATAAGGTAGTATAGTCTTTTTCTTCTTGTATCGTAATAGGAGATAACGCAGACTGGTCAAACAAGAACAGTCCAAACCGACTGCCCAAAACACAACTTTCCCCTTTGACTGCGATACAGGCCTTACTGAAAGCTATGTCACTGAACAAAGGAAAGGGGCTAACTCGTTTTTCAATCAAGCTATGTGTCAGGCCTTGATAATGGATGCCATGATAATACAGAATAAAGATTCCGTCGCTGGAATTATCCTCATGTACTCTGTAAATCGCCTTAATATCCGCTTTATCAAGAAAGCTCAAAGTCTTGATGTCATCGTTATAAATAATGCCTTCCGATGTATTCAACAGCAAATCCTCTTTACCAGTTATTGCCAACCCGTATGTGCTACCATATTTTTCAGAAAGCCAAATTTTCTCAAATTTTCCCTGTTTTCCTGTCTTCTGAAATAACCCTTTATTCAATGTAGCCACATATATGCCGTCATCCCTGCCTGAAATATCAACTACATACAAATCGGTGGTATCCATATCGGCTATGGATTCAATGGTGTATTCAGATGGTACTTTTCTTCCACTGCCACAAGCAATGCTCCCCAGATATCGCCTCGTCCCTATATACAGTTTCTGCTCATCAGGGGAGAAATACAATGCACTGAAATCATTATCATTGTCCATTTTATTAAAATCCACAATGCACTCGGCAGTATTCCCTTTTATCTTATAAAGATTCTTTTTCGTTGCTAAAAAGAAAACGTTACTACCTGTATGTATAAATTTCACTATTTCATCGTGCACATTCAATCCCTTTAGTTGTCCCATGGGTTCGGAATTATACTTGTCTTTTGAGGTATTATCGAAACGATATTTATGCAATTTAAAATCGCTGGTGATAAAATAGATCCTATCGTCACCGCCGGTTCTGTCGCTCACTGCGATGACACTACTTGCCAATCCCTGTGTATTTTGTCTCAATGGAAATGCCAACAACAATTCCCTGTAAGCAATATAATAGAAATCATTATCCATTAAACCAACCTGTTTGCTACTTGGAGTTATGCCGGAAGGAAGTTTATGTTTATATGTTATTCCTTTTTTCTTTAAAAATACATTCCGTCCGGAAAGAAGCCATTCTTCATTGTCCGGTGTTTTACTGTAAGAGTAGAACTCTCCTGAAGCGATGGTCTTATATACAGAGTCGTTTGTTTGGTAAGGATTGTCTATCTTGACGATAGAATTTTGAGTTAATGCATATATCGTATCATTATCCAGTATTACATTATTGACTCTGACGCCTTTTATAGGATTAAAAAATCGAGAAGGGGATTTGCTGATAAAAAGCCCCGGATCTCCGGCCACATACAAGGTGCTATCCCTAAATAAAACTTTATGAATACCATCCTGTTTTTTATCTCCTAATTCCACACGTTCGAGCATTACCAAACCGGGGTTGTTTTTCAGATCCATCTTGAATAATCCGTTACTGGTTCCGAAATAAAGAATCCGGTTGATACTATCCTCGGCAATACTATACACAGAATAATTCAAATCTTTACTTTCGATATTGAAGTCTTCCGATTTAACACACGAATCATTTTTGAGTGTTATCAATTTTAAGCCACCGTCTCTTGTCCCTATAAACAACGAGTCCTTATTATGTTCCCAAATATCGTATATGATTCGTTTGTCTCCTCCTGAATAAACGTGCCGTTTATCTCCTTCCATCTTCACTATAGAACCATTTTCCAAACCGATATATAATCTGCCGGAGTTACCCACCGATTTAGAAATGGCATGGACAGGTGCTTCAAATGTATTGATAGTGCATGCCAGTTCTATTTCTACAACATCATTTGTGACTTTACCACATGCTGACAACAAAATGATGCCCCCTGCTATAACGATGAAAATGTTTTTCATATCTATCAAGATAAAAGGTTCTTTGGCAAAAATACACAATAATCTTTATATTCATAGAGTTAGCTATAAAAACGTATGAACTAATTTTGTGTAATTAGATAATCCAAATACCATCCAAGACAGTCTACCGGAAATGTTAAGAGATGATCAATGACCTTAGAACTCTTATAAACTCGTCTACATCTTCTTCTGTCGTATCAAAAGAAGTTACCAGACGGATTTCATTCCTCTCTTCGTTCCAGAAATAAAAGAAATAAGACTCCAGCATGCGGTCGATAACCGGGCGAGGCATGGTGAGGAATAACTGGTTACTTTCGGCTTTTTGAGTGAAAGTTACTTCGGGCAGTTTCTTCAATTCAGTGTAAAGTTTGGCAGCCATTGCATTGGCATGGTTGGCATTCTTCAGCCAGAGGTTATCTGTGAGATATGCCGTAAACTGGCAAGAGAGGTAACGCATCTTCGAAGCGAGCTGGGCGGATTGCTTACGGATGAAGCGGGCTTCCGGTTGCAGGTCTTTATTAAATACAATCACACACTCTCCCATCATCAGTCCGTTCTTCGTTCCGCCAAAACTAAGAATATCGACTCCGCAGTCTACTGTCAGTTCCTTTAAGGAAAGATTCAAAGCGGCACAGGCATTGGCTATTCTGGCTCCGTCCATGTGTACATACATACCATTCAGATGGGCAAAGTCAGTCAGACGTTTTAACTCTTCGGGAGTATAGATGGTGCCAAGTTCGGTACATTGGGAAATATAGAGAGCTCTGGGTTGCGAATGGTGCTGATCGCCGAAACCATGCAGATAGGGTTGCGTCAATTCCGGGGTAAGCTTACCGTCGGGAGTGGCAATCGGGCGAATCTGACAACCTGTCATTTTCACAGGAGAGCCGCATTCATCTACATAGATATGAGCCGTTTCCGCACAAAAGATGGAATGATACGGACGGGTCATCAGCTGCAATGCTACCACGTTGCTACCCGTTCCGTTAAATACAAACAAGGGGACACAGTTGGGCGTAAAGGTTTCCTTTATTTTCGCTACGGCTTCTTCTGTCCATTTATCATCGCCATATCCTAAAGAATGGTCTATATTAGCCCGGTTCAATGCTTCCATTACCAACGGATGCACACCGGAATTATTGTCGGAGGCAAAACTTCTCATTGTTTCTTACATTTTAATTCGTGATGCAAAGTAACAGAATTATTTCCGGAAATCCATTGAAAGGAAGAAACATAAAGCAGAAAAAGGATAAAAAAACAAGAATCTCCGAAGTGCTGACTATGCTGTCATTCCTCCGGAGATTCTTCTGTTCTCGTTAAAGCGTCAAACTCTTTCAGCCAATATAAACATTCACACAGAGATATACATAAAGCTCTTCATCGCACTGATCGAACTCTATTTTGCTCTCTCTTGACAACCACCCCAAAGCGGCACCCAGCTCTTTATCTTTCAGCCCGGATTTTCTCTTCAAAAGTCCATAGCTCCACTTCTCATTATTACTAAGCAGTTGCCAAACCTTACCGGCATTCACACCGATTTCATTTCTGTTCATTTTTCTAGAGTAATTAAGAGGTTTAATACATTAGGTTAAGATTTCGCTTATAAAGATAACAAAAGGATATTGCAATTGTTTATACATCTTTACTAAAAAGTTGTTACAGAATTAATTTTAACATAAAAGTGGTGATGTGTCCCGACACAAAGGCGTTATTAGCATATGTTAAATCAGAACTTTTCTTTGCAGCCATCTGTTATTACATAAAAATCAATCCTAAACCAATTACAGCTATGGCAAAAAAAATAGCAGAACAGTTGATAGATACTCTGGTAAAATCCGGAGTTGAACGCATCTACGCCGTAACAGGCGACAGTCTGAATGAAGTAAACGAAGCAGTCAGAAAAAACGATCAAATAAAATGGATACATGTGCGCCACGAAGAAACAGGGGCGTATGCCGCTGCGGCAGAAGCACAACTGACCGGTCGCCCGGGATGCTGCGCGGGAAGTAGCGGGCCGGGACATGTTCATCTGATTAACGGCTTGTATGACGCACACCGGTCCGGCGCACCGGTAATCGCCATCGCCTCTACAATTCCCACCGGAGAGTTCGGTACGGAATATTTTCAGGAGACGAATACCATCAAACTTTTTAACGATTGCAGTTATTATAATGAAGTAGCCACTACTCCCACACAATTTCCACGTATGCTCCAGTCGGCCATACAAACGGCTGTCACCCGCAAAGGGGTGTCCGTTATCGGGCTTCCGGGTGACTTGGCAAAGGCTTCTGCCGTTGCTGTCGACTCGTCGGTTATCAACTATCCTGCCCCACCGGAAGTTTGTCCGTCGGAAGAAGATCTGGCTCAATTAGCTGACATGTTAAACAAACATACGCGTATCACTCTTTTCTGCGGCATCGGTTGCCGGGGAGCTCACGAGGAAGTGATTGCTCTTTCCGAGAAGCTGAACGCTCCGGTTGTATATACTTTCAAAGGAAAGATGGAGGTGCAATATGAAAATCCGTATGAAGTGGGTATGACCGGATTGTTGGGAATGCCGTCAGGCTATTACAGTATGCATGAAGCCGAAGTGCTTCTCATGCTCGGCACAGACTTTCCTTATTCCGCTTTCCTGCCGGATGACATCAAGATAGCACAGATTGATATAAAGCCCGAACGTCTGGGACGTCGTGCAAAGGTGGATATCGGACTTTGCGGTGATGTTAAACTGAGCATCCAAAGTCTATTGCGTATGCTGAATCCGAAGACAGATGATTCGTTCCTGTTGAAACAACTCAAAAGATATGAAGGCGTAAAGAAGGATCTGGCTGCTTACACGGAAGATAAAGGCGACGTAAATAAGATTCATCCCGAATATGTGATGTCCGAAATAGACAAACTAAGTTCGGACGATGCTGTGTTCACAGTAGATACGGGAATGACTTGTGTGTGGGGAGCACGTTATCTGCAAGCGACAGGCAAACGCCACATGCTGGGTTCTTTCAATCATGGTTCTATGGCAAATGCTTTGCCGCAAGCCATCGGTGCCGCACTAGCTTATCCGGATCGCCAGGTAGTGGCGCTTTGCGGAGATGGTGGCTTGTCTATGACTTTAGGAGACTTGGAAACCGTTGTACAATATAAGTTACCAATTAAAATTATCGTATTCAACAACCGTTCATTGGGAATGGTGAAGTTGGAAATGGAAGTGGACGGATTGCCGGACTGGCAGACAAATATGTTGAATCCAGACTTTGCTCAAGTGGCCGAAGCAATGGGAATGACCGGATTTAATGTCAGTGATCCGGAAGAAGTGTTGACTACCTTACTGAATGCATTTGAGTTGGACGGTCCGGTACTTGTTAATATCATGACTGATCCGAACGCACTGGCCATGCCTCCCAAAATTGAATCCGGTCAAATGGTGGGCTTTGCACAATCAATGTATAAGTTGTTAATCAACGGTCGTTCACAAGAAGTAATTGATACGATCAATTCTAACTTTAAGCATATACGGGAGGTATTTTAAGTTATTCTATTTTTAATATTTTCATAACCTCTCTCAAGGTATGACCTACTATTATTGTCAATTTCAATAAGGTAAGTCATACCTTTTTATAGTCTATCTTGAGGTGATAATCATTTTATTTTCTTATGTTTGTAATCATCAAAAAGCAAAAACACATGGAAAAGACCGACTCTTCGCCTTTATCCCGACAAGCGCTGTACGCAGATAAAAAGCAATGGAATCAATTCCTTTCTATTTTTTTATTGGCAGTGGGCGTTGGTTTTACAGTGGCAGGAATTATCTTCTTCTTTGCCTACAACTGGGAGGAATTACCCAAATTTGCAAAGTTAGGAATAGTAGAAGTGTTATTAGTAGCTTCTGTCCTGCTCGCTACATTCACGCATTGGAATAAGCTCGTCAAACAAATTCTCCTGACCGGAGCTACATTCCTGATAGGCACGCTTTTCGCTGTCTTCGGACAAATCTACCAAACGGGAGCCGATGCTTACGATCTTTTCCTTGGATGGACTCTCTTCACTATTCTCTGGGCGGTTGCTATCCGTTTCGCTCCGTTATGGCTGACGTTCATCGGATTACTTTGTACTACGATATGGTTGTACAATATACAGATTGCCAATGCCAACTCCTGGGAAATGACTTTGCTGGCCAATGCAGTAACCTGGATATGTGCCTTAACAACGATCATCACGGAATGGATGAGTGTAAAAGGTCATTTGGACAGCAACAATCGCTGGTTTGTCAGTCTTCTTTCACTGGCTACTATTATACATACCAGTTTTCTGTTAATGATGGCAATCTGCGAAGAGAATGCCATATTGTCTGTTCCTCTCATAAGCACCCTCCTTTTATTCTCTGCGGGACTTTGGTATGGATGGAAAATAAAAAGCCTGTTCTATCTGGCTATCATTCCGTTTGCTGCGTTAATGATTCTATTGACTACATTCATATCACAAAGCGGTCTTAGGGATGTTCAGGTATTCTTCTACGGAGGGGTTATTGTCATCACCGGAACAACTTTACTCATTTACATCATTCTTCATCTAAAAAAGCAATGGTATGACACAGAAGCATAGCCTCACCATTCAAGCCGTATCTATTATCGGAGGAATCCTGACGGCTATTTTCTTTCTGGGATTTCTGGCACTTGCCAGAATCCTCCGCTCCGATATTTCTTGCCTGATTGTAGGAAGTATATTAATTCTCGCTACCCTAACAATCAGCCGCATGGTGATCCGGTCTTTTCTGGATGCAATGAACATCACTTTATACATAGCCGGGTGTGTATTGATTGGTTTTGGTATAAATGCCAGCATTAATATCCTCTTCACTACACTTATAGGAATCAGTATTCTCACATTCTTGTTATCAAGAGGGTTTATCCTCCCCTTTCTTTCAGTCATTCTGTTTAATATATCTTTCTTCGGAGAAGCCGCCCATGTCTTTTCTTCATTTTATCCCTTGCAAATAGCTGTAGTTCCTATCCTTGCACTATTTCTATTTGCCAACATCTTTGAAACTAAGTTGTTTGAATGTATAGGAACAGAGAATTACTTTTCCAAATACAAACCATTTCATTTCGGATTATTCATATCCGGTATCGTCTCACTGGGAGGATTATCAATCAATTATCTGATATCAGAAACAAATAGCTGGCTTGTATCCTGCATACTGTCTGTTTGTATATGGATCGGTATTCTTATAATGGTTCAACGAATCATGCAGGTCATGAAAGTGGATCATCCGGTGAACCAGATTGGTATCTATATTCTTTGTATTGTTATCTGTCTGCCTACCGTGTTTGCTCCTTATTTATCCGGCAGTTTGTTGCTGATTCTAATATGTTTCCATTATGGCTACAAAGCGGAGTGTGCTGCCTCGCTTCTTCTTTTTATCTATGCCGTTTCCAAATACTATTATGATTTGAATTTAAGCCTGCTCACCAAATCCATGACACTTTTCTTCATCGGAATTGCATGTATTACAGCCTGGTATTTCTTCACTCAAAAAAGAACAAGACATGAAAAAGTATAGCCGAATATTGATTATTGCAAACCTGATACTGCTACTGGGATATTTCAACTGGTCGGTTTATAAAAAAGAGCAAACTTTGAAAGACGGACAGTTGATTTTGTTACAGCTAGCTCCCGTCGATCCCCGCTCTCTTATGCAAGGAGACTATATGAGGCTTAGCTACAAAGAAGCTTCATCAGATCTGCTAGACCAACAAACTGCCATACGCGGTTATGCCATACTTCAAATTGACAGTAATCAAGTAGGAAAAATAGTGCGGCTGCAAAACGCTTTAGAGCCTGTAAACGACAATGAGCTAGTCATCAAATATAAAATAGTACGTCACCGGATCTTCCTCGGTGCCGAGTCTTTCTTCTTTGAAGAGGGACAAGATACTCTTTATCAAAAAGCCGTATATGGCGGGCTGAAAGTGGATGGTAAAGGACAAAGCCTGCTCGTAGGACTGTATGACGAGAACTTCCATTATATTCAATCCGATAAATAAATAATAATGAAAAAGCCCGGACTTTCGCAAGCCCGGACTTTCTATATTCTCAAAACATCTCCTTAATCTATAGGGAAATAAGGGACTAGCAAATTGGTTTCTAGTGCAAATAAGGAGATGTTATGAAATAAAGAAAAGGGATACCTGTGGGAAATAAGGGAGGTATCCCTTTCTATAAGAAGAACAGAATTGGAAGGATTGACTTTCACAAGCCAAATCCTTCACTCTGTTTCTTCTCGGCGTATTCTTCACACAAGGTGAAGAAGGGTTTTATTATTCTGAATTTGGAGTAGTTTCAACTGTAATACAATCCTTTGCTTATATAAAGCATTAAGAGGTTTGAAGCAACTCTCCAATTTTTCTTCTTATTCTGCCGGAATAGTTACTGTAATTGTATTCTTTCCTTCATAATTCTTAATTGTACCCCACTTAGATGTAGCTTTTACTTCTACAGTATAAGTTACAGCTTCGTAGAAATGGTGAGATTTACCTTCTGCTGTAAAGGTCACCTTTCCTGTAGCATCATCAAGAGACAGATAAGTTGACGCAGCTGCTTCTTTGAATTCAAAAACAGGAGCTGCCAGACCATAGATATCAAGAGGATTAGTAACTGAATTTGCAAATCCATTGCTTCCTGTTCCTACTACCACAGCACCATCCTTCCACATAGTCTTACCTGCCAAATCATTCCAAGCAAAACCTGTTGAAACATTATATTCTACAGACTTATCAGATAAAGAAAGAGTCGTTGCAGTCGGAGCAACCCAAGTTCCACTAATATCTTTCACTTCAACAATACCTTCAATCGTATCCTCAACTTTACCATTATAGCTAGCTTTAATAGTAAACTTAACTACAGCAGGTACAGTCTTACCACCAACAGTCATCTTACCAGTATAGAGATCTTTATCAAACGTAAACTTAGCCTCGTTTTCATCATAGCTAACGCCAGCAATGCTATTTTCCGTAATGTTAGTAGTAATTACGAAAGTACCACCTTTAGCCAAAACAGCAGCTTTAACAGCATCAAAGTTGGAGAATATAGTAGCAAGCTTAAATTCGGAAGTAATAGCAGTAGCCGCTGTCTCAGAATCTTTTGTCGGAGTAAAGCCTGTACGAGTTTGATCTGAAGACCACATTTCCGACACTCTAGCCAATTTAGCCAAAGTGATAGGCTTAATCTTAACTGGAACATTTACAACAAGCGTATAGCCATCTCCTTCGAACTTAGCTGTTGCGGTATAATCACCAGCAGCTGTATTTTTAGGAATGATTAAAGTCAAGGCATTATTTGCACCATTTTCTAAGCGTATACCTATTGTAGGAAGAAGTTCAACCAAACTCAAACTTTCATAAGCTGATGGGCGGATATTCACAGCCGGATCGTTATAAATGTCAGCAACATTTAGAACTACTCTCTCCTCTGCAGCAACTGCTGTTTCATTAGTCCAGTCACGTTCTACCAAAGCATACGCATGTATAAGTTCATCAATAGTACGTGTTACTTTTACAGTTCCTAACTTTTTAGGATTATCAGAACTAGTTTCCAAATAGAAACCTGGAGCCGTTACTTTAGCCATAACATTAGCAGTTTTATCCAAAGAAGCAATCAGACCGGATGTTTTTAGACTAACGCTACCTGCAGTAGAAACTTCAAATAGATTTGCATCTGTTCCAGTCAAGCTATAAGTCGTCGCAAAGATATTCTCTACATTCAGTTCTTCTAATGTTTTTGTAAATGCTGTGCTTCCACTTGCAGTTGTTGTATATGAAACCGTCAAAGTTCCAACTCCTGAATAATCAACCGGTTGGGGAGCATCATAGATAATCTCGCCTGCTTTCTCTGTTACTACCTCATAATAAGCAGTCTTCAGATAATAACTAGACTGTATCACTGCGATATAATCAGAATTAACATTTGTCGGAGTCAATCCTTCTTTACCTTCCGCATCTTTTGTGCTTACAATATTCAAAGATATCGCATGGCTCTTTTCGCTTGAAGTTGTTAATGATACTGTAAGAACACCAGCTTCACAGTTCTTCACTTCTACGGCAAACGGTTCAGCAGCACGAGTCCAGTTACGTTCTTCAGCATTTAACTTGATTTCGTAGTTTTTATTGAAATCCTCCAATGTCATAGCAGCAGAAGCCGGAGAAATACGGAATTGCAATTCTTTTGCATCTGCACTCTTCGCTGCAACAACATAAGAAGATGAGGTTGAAGTTTTCTTAGCATACAAAGTATAGAAATCTACGCTACGATCTATGCTTGTAGGAATATATACTACACTCTGAATCATACCTTTAATAGCAACACCCAGTTTTGCAAGGTCATCTTCTAACGTATCTATACGGCTATTTACAGTCGTCAGTTCTGCTGAAACAATCGCCTTGACTTTTTCACTGAATTCTGCGCTTGCATAAAGACCGGAAAGAGTCGTTTTAAGAGATTTCACCTCTGCAATAACGGCTTCTACACTCTCGAAACCATTTTCTACCGCTTTATCTTCCAATGCTGTTTGATAGTCTTCCAGCGCAGTCAGTTTAGCAAGGATACCAGTTTTATCAGCATTAATAGCAGCATACAATTCTTTAATAACATCTGCTACAGTTGCATCCTCTCCGGCAAGAGCAGCAACTTCCTTCATACTGCCAAAGTCTGCAAGAACCTTTGTTTGAATAGCATCATTTATTGCAGCGGCAATCTCCCCATCTTCTCCCAAAGCTGTGGCAATTTCATCACTGATAAGTCCTGACAGTTTTGCAGATTCAACGTAGTTCTTCAGCTCTTCTTTTGTAGCGAAATTGACTTTTAAACCATCCAATTCCTCTTTAAGGGCTTCCAGCTTTACAATTCTTGCTGTCAAACCATCAATATCAGACTTTTGAAGTTTCTTCAGTGCTTCTAAATCATTCTTAGCTGTTGCCAAGTCTTTTGTCAGCTGGTCGACCGTTGCCTTATCAGCAGTCTTTGACAATTTGTCCTCCAAATCAGTAATTTTCAGACCCAAATCTTTAATTTGAGAATCCTTATTCTCCAATTTTGTCTTTAAATCAGCCAACTGACTTTCCAAGGCACTTTTAGCCGCATTAATGGCAGTTTGCATGTCTCCCACGCTTACAGGATTGTTTGACTTGATCTGGTCAATTTGTTCCTGTACACTTTTTATGTCATCATCATAGTCCTTACAACCTACATAGGTGACAGTAGAAAGCGCCAACGCCCCGAAGAACATCACTTTTACAAATTTTCTTTTCATAACTACTTAAAAATTACATTAATAATATATTATTAAACACTAAGTTTCAATAATAGACTGCCCGTTACTTTGTAGGTAACGGGAAAACCTTTGTGCCTGCTCTTCGGGAGTAGTCAATACTGAAAAATAATACGATATGCAATGAAACTTTTTTACCCCTGCTTCTGAAAGGCAGTAGAGGGAAGGAGATCTTTTGCAAAAATTTAGAAGTTAACAAAGCCCTAATACAAAGAATCCGCGTGTTTTATTTGGTTAATTCCTGTTTTGAGTAGTTTATTAGAAAAAATGTATGATTTCGTTTGGTTGTTTTAAGAAATATGCTCATATTTGCACCGATATTCATTCCCGTTACCTACAAAGTAACAGAGTAATTTTCAAGCGCTTACACCTACAACAGAGCGTTTCACGAAGTCAAGAACTTGTTTATTTGCTTCATCAATTTTCTTACTTCGGAAAGGTTTCAGATAGGTTTCAGTGACGGTGATAGACGAATGTCCCATCGCTTCGGAGATAATGCCCGGATGGATTTCACAATAATAAGCTGTCGTAGCCCAGGTATGGCGGGCGGTGTACGAGCTCAACTTATCGGATAATCCCAATAATTCACCTAGCAACATCAACTGTTGGTTAAAGCTGCGCAATGCCAACTGATATTCGCGATACGCCTCTTTGGTTCCTTCACGGCTTTTCAACAATGGAAACAAATAAGGAGAAGAAGGATCACGATTCATATACTTCTTCACCAGGATCATCGCTTCGGGAGTCAATGTCACTGACAATGGCCGTCCTGTCTTACGTCTGCGATACGTTATTACGTTATCACGCAAATCACTCTTACGCAAATAAGCGAGATCCACAAATGGCATACCACGAAGCGAAAACATCAGAATAAATAACTCTTGCGCCTGATATACCGCTAATGGCACACCGGACGTACGAGACAATTTTGCAAATACCTTTTTCATATCTTCATCGCCCAATGCACGTTTATGGTCGGCACGAGTACCGGTATAAACAGAACGGAACAGATGAGGTACATAAGAAGCTTTCCGAAGATCAACGGCACGATTGTAAACCGCACGAAACGTGCGCAAATAAGTGGAAACGGTGTTCCAACTGCAACCACGACTGCGAAGATATACTTCAAATCCCTTTAACCACTCCGGACTCACTCCATCAAAGGTGAAGTCCACTTTCCCACTATAAGCAATGATGGCATTCAGACTGCTACGATAGACGTGCGCAGTACCGAAGTTTCCCTCCACCTGTAGCCCGTTAGCTACCTGCTTCATAAATGTTAATACTTTCAACATCTCACTTTTATTAATAAATTTGATTCTAAATATACGAAGTATTCTCATTACTAAGAATACGTTGACCAAACAAAATATAAAGCAAGGATGTTTTGAAAAGATCAATTTGCAGAATAGATTGATAATAAAAAGAACGAGGGTACCCTTTTCGGACACCCTCGTTTTCATATTCATTCAGCGAAAGCCGGAATTACATCATTCCGCCCATGCCTCCCATTCCGGGAGCGCCCATCGGCATTTCTGGCTTATCTTCCTTCTTTTCTACAATTACACATTCAGTAGTCAGGAACATACCAGCGATAGAAGCTGCATTTTCCAAAGCTACACGAGCAACCTTAGCAGGATCTACTACACCGGCAGCGTGCAAGTTTTCGTAAACGTCCGTGCGGGCATTGTAACCGAAATCACCTTTACCTTCACGTACTTTCTGAACAACTACTGCACCTTCTTTACCAGCGTTAGCAACAATCTCGCGAAGCGGTTCTTCGATGGCGCGTTTGATGATACCAATACCAGTTGTTTCATCGGCATTATCACCCTTCATTCCTTCCAAAGAATCAATAGCACGGATATAAGCTACACCACCACCCGGGATGATACCTTCTTCGATAGCAGCACGAGTTGCACGCAAAGCATCGTCCACACGGTCTTTCTTTTCTTTCATTTCTACTTCAGAAGCAGCACCTACATAGAGAACAGCTACACCACCTGACAATTTAGCCAGACGTTCCTGCAATTTCTCACGGTCATAGTCAGACTTAGTTGCTACAATTTGTGCTTTGATCTGTTCGCAACGTTCCTTGATGCTATCTTTGTTACCTGCACCGTTTACAACAGTTGTATAGTCTTTAGTAACTGTAACTTTGTCAGCAGTACCCAACATTTCGATGGTAGCCTGTTCCAGTTTCAAACCTTTTTCTTCGCTGATAACAACACCACCTGTCAGGATAGCGATATCTTCCAGCATTTCTTTACGACGGTCACCGAAGCCCGGAGCTTTCACAGCACAGATCTTCAATTGAGAACGCAGACGGTTTACTACCAATGTAGTCAATGCTTCGCTATCTACATCTTCTGCAATTACCAACAGAGGACGACCTGTCTGTACAGCAGGTTCGAGGATAGGCAAGAAATCTTTCAGGTTAGAAATCTTCTTGTCATAGATCAGGATGTAAGGTTTCTCCATCTCACATTCCATCTTTTCCGTATTTGTCACGAAGTAAGCAGACAAATAACCACGGTCGAACTGCATACCTTCTACTACACCGATAGTAGTGTCTGTTCCTTTTGCTTCTTCGATAGTAATCACACCGTCTTTAGAAACTTTACGCATAGCGTCAGCAATCAATTTACCGATTACCGGATCGTTGTTTGCAGATACAGTGGCAACCTGTTCAATCTTGTCATAGTTGTCACCTACAGTTTCAGCCTGATCCTTGATTGATTCTACCACTTTGGCAACGGCCTTGTCGATACCACGTTTGATATCCATCGGGCTAGCACCGGCAGTTACGTTCTTCAAACCTTCAGCTACGATAGCTTGTGCAAGAACGGTTGCAGTAGTTGTACCGTCACCGGCATCGTCACCTGTCTTAGAAGCAACTTCTTTTACCAACTGTGCACCAGTGTTCTGGTAAGCATCTGCCAATTCGATTTCTTTTGCTACTGTCACACCGTCTTTTGTGATGTGCGGAGCACCGAATTTCTTCTCAATGATAACGTTACGTCCTTTCGGGCCCAGAGTTACTTTTACTGCATTTGCCAAAGCATCGACACCTTTTTTCAATTGGTCACGGGCATCGATATTGAATAATATTTCTTTTGCCATCTCTTTATTTACTATTTAAAGATTTACTATTTACTATTATTAATTAACCCAAAACAGCGAGAACATCGCTCTGACGCATAATCAGATATTTAGTACCTTCAACGTCAAGTTCTGTTCCGGCATATTTACCATAAAGAACTGTATCGCCTACTTTCAATACCATTTCTTCGTCTTTCGTACCGTGACCTATTGCCACAACTTCACCCTTCAAAGGTTTTTCTTTTGCTGTATCAGGGATAATGATACCACCAATTGTTTTTTCTTCTGCAGGTGCAGGGAGGATAAGCACTCTGTCTGCTAATGGTTTAATGTTCATAGTTACTTGTTATATTTTAGTTATACATTTAATAGTAGATGTTACCCGCCATTTTTCAGGCGGAACGCTAAAGTTATTGCGAAAAGCGTGCCAAAGTAAATAAATGATTCTTTGTCAGAAATAGACTGACAAAATGACTGACAACTTGCATTGTATGGCAAAAAAGTATATTTGTCACCTACTTTTTAAACAAAACAAAAGGATTATTCCTTATAATGACGTATATTCGTAAACGAACCATCAAATGCACTGTATAAATAATATGAATGGAATAGCATCCGGCCTCATCATCGCCTCTTGCGTCTTCTACTCCTGCACTTCGCGTACAGGAGAGATTTCTCCTGTACACGAACAACAAACAGACTCGCTGTCACAGGATACAATAGTTCAACCCGAGGTTAAACCTGTTAATAAAAAACTCACGGCAGAGCAGATAGAAATCTCCAAAGATTTATTGTATGACCAATACACATTGGAAGATACCTATCCTTATAAAGACACTACCCGGCAGTTTCAGTGGGATAAAATCAAAGAACGGCTGGCATTACTCGAAAATATACAGTTGCAGCCTTCCACCTGGGCCATTCTCCAGAATTACAAAAACAGAAATGGAGAAGCACCACTTGTGAGAAGTTTCAAAAGAAACGCTTACGGACGAGCGGCAGATACTCTTGGCATAGAACGTTACCAATCCGTTCCGCTTTATCTATTGACTGACACATTAGTACCCGAACGTTACGGACAGGATGGGGAATTAACCCGTTTTATCGAAGATGGAGAGAAATTCATAAAAGCAGAGCCAATGTTTACCGGAGATGAATGGATGATTCCTAAAAAATATGTCAAAGTAATCGGAGATACGATTGTTTTTAACAAAGCTGTTTTCGTAGACCGCCACAATCAGAATATCGCTTCTCTTGAACGTAGCGGAAAAGGGCAATGGGTGGTTCGCAGTATGAATCCTTCCACTACGGGACGTCATCTGCCCCCGTATGCACAGGAAACTCCTTTAGGAATGTTTGTTTTACAAGAAAAGAAAGTGAAAATGGTATTTCTAAAAGACGGCTCGAAAGAAACGGGAGGTTATGCTCCTTATGCGAGTCGTTTCACGGACGGGGCCTATATTCACGGAGTACCGGTCAATGCTCCCCGCAAGACGCAGATAGAATATAGTCCGTCGTTGGGAACTACTCCACGCTCACACATGTGCGTGCGGAATGCAACTTCCCATGCCAAGTTTATCTATGACTGGGCCCCCGTAAATGAAACTATTATTTTTGTATTGGAATAACCGTTGAACAAATCAGCATCGCCATTCCCTGATTCTTATTATCTATCTTATGAAATATGGTTAGAAAACATATTCTCTATAAGGAGGAAACTTACTTTCTTCCTTGGGAAAAGTTGCTTTTCCCTTATCCCAAACTATAACTGCAAGTTCCGGTTATAAAACTGCAACTTTCAGTTATGTAATCAAAAGTTTCAGTTATATAATCAGAACTTGTGGTTATAGTTTATCTTATACTCTAAACAAGTTTTCTCCCTATGCAAAAGAAGTTGGCATAGGATGAAAAGAAACTTACCTATACGTACTTGAGAGAGAAAACAAAGAGGTCCGAACTCTTCAGTCCAGACCTCCAATTATAAAAAGGGATTTCTTTATCCCAGATGATCTCTTATCAATCAAATATCTTCTTTCTTTTATTTTCTCCGGTTTCACTCAACCCATACTTTGCCCTCGTTATATTCTGAATTATCTCTCTCTGTACACTTTCCAATGACTTATTTCTTTTTGTAATAACTCCAAGGCAGAACCTTTCTGCAATAAATAAGACCGTTCAGTATATTTTATATAAGAAGTCGGAATCTCCTGCTTCTTTTCTTTATAATAGGCAATCGCATATCGCAAAGCTTCCGATCTATATTTGCAGACAGCCTTTCGTTCGGCATAGTACAAATCTTTATAAGCATTCTCTTCACTTCTCAACTTTTTCCAGAATGCGGAAAAGGCTGTTGATACAGCATCTTTCTCTTCCTTGGTTACCGCTTCCTTTTGCTTCTTCACCAGATCTTTATATTCTTTGTATGTATTTAAAAACTTATCCAGTTCCTCTTTACTGGCTTTATGTTCCAGACGATAAGTCTCCAAAGAAGCAGGACGCTCATATTCGACAACCTGTTGCAGATAAGGCAAATCATTCCAACTTATATATTTATTGTTTGCTTCACAATAATCTGCGTAAGCAGCTGCAAGCTGCCAACTATATTCTTTTGTCTTTTGACTCAATTCCTCGTTGATGGCGGACAAGTTCTTTTCCATCTCTTTCAAGTCCTGTGCTAATACCGCTTGCATACTTCCCCATCCGGAGAGAAACAAACAAAGCATACTCCATAAAACTGTTTTCATAATAAGATGATTTAAATTTTCTCCAAAGTTATTGTTTCTCTACAGAATTCCAAACACAATTACAGATTTGCGATATATTTCCATAATGGAGCAGCATTCAGCGCTTGCATAATTTCGTTCTTATCGAGCAGACTTCTCACCTCTTCCAATGTGAGCAGATGGACGGTGATATCTTCAGTAGCTTCCAGATGCTGATGGTCTATCAGTTCCACGTCTGTGGCAAGAAAGCAGTAAGTCAGATTGGTATGAGTGCTCGGATTAGCGGAAATCACCATATACTCTTGCCAGTTTCCTTTTCCGTAGCCCGTTTCTTCCCACAATTCACGCTGGGCGGACACCAACGGCGAAGCATCTTCCTTCTCGCAGACACCGGCACAGAGTTCATAACAAGTTCGTTCGATTCCCGGACGGTACTGGCGGACAAAAACGAATTGACCATCTTTGGTAATGGCAATGGTATTTACCCAGTCGGGATACTCAAGGATATAATACTCGGGGATATGATTCCCATTGGGAAGTAACATATCTTCGCAACGCACAGTCAGCCATGGACGGCGAAATAGATATTTGCTACTTACCGTTTTCCAGGCTTTATTCTTCTCTTCCATAAGATTTGTTTTTCTCCCGGCAAAAATACGAATTCCTCCGGATTATCCTACCTTTCGGTTGCTTGTTTTTATTCGTCTGTGTCGATACAAGTGATCTCTATCTCATGTATCTGCTCCAAGTATTTTTTGGTAGAGCTTACCAAAGAACTTCCCATGTAGAATAAAAACATCAGGCTGATAATAACCATCAATGCACCAATCATGGCAAAACGACTGCGCTGTTCAAAAATACTGCTATTCATAACTCTGCCTCCTCTTATTTTTTGTCCACTACAAAGATAACACGCGAGGGCTACAAAAAAGTTACAAGAATGTTTCAAAAAACTTAAATATTGAAATTCTGTTCGTATCTTTGCACCAACTAACTAACAACCTCTTTATTACAATATGGCATTTACGAATAATATTATGATTGTCCGGCATAAACTGCTGGCAGACCTTGTTAGACTCTGGAAAAACGACGAATTAGTGGAAAAGATAGACCGGCTTCCGATTGAGTTGAGTCCACGAAAATCGAAACCCCTAGGACGGTGTTGCGTACATAAAGAACGCGCAGTGTGGAGATACAAGACTTTTCCCCTGATGGGACTGGATATGACAGACGAACACGACGAAGTTACCCCACTTTCCGAATATGCACGATTGGCATTGAGTCGTCCCGAACCAGACAAGGAAAATATCATGTGCGTCATCGACGAGGCCTGTTCTTCCTGTGTACAGATCAATTATGAAATAACCAACCTTTGTCGCGGATGCGTGGCACGTAGTTGTTACATGAACTGCCCTAAAGATGCGATACGTTTCAAGAAAAACGGTCAGGCAATGATTGACCATGACACATGTGTCAGTTGCGGTATTTGTCACAAGAGTTGTCCTTATCACGCTATTGTATATATTCCCGTACCTTGTGAAGAGTCTTGTCCGGTAAAAGCTATCAGCAAAGATGAACACGGCATAGAGCACATTGATGAAAGCAAGTGTATCTACTGTGGAAAATGCATGAATGCTTGTCCGTTCGGGGCTATCTTCGAAATCTCGCAAACATTCGATGTATTGCAACGCATCCGTAAAGGGGAAAAGATGGTAGCCATCATCGCCCCGTCTATTTTGGGACAGTTTAAGACTTCTATCGGACAAGTGTACGGTGCTTTCAAGGAAATTGGATTTACTGATGTGATCGAAGTGGCCGAAGGTGCTATGGCAACCACCAGTAATGAAGCACACGAGTTACTGGAGAAACTGGAAGAGGGACAGAAGTTTATGACTACTTCCTGTTGCCCTTCTTATATCGAACTGGTAGAGAAACATATTCCGGATATGAAACCTTATGTTTCTACCACCGGATCACCGATGTACTACGCTGCACGGATTGCCAAAGAGAAGCATCCGGATGCTAAGGTTGTATTTGTCGGTCCTTGTGTAGCTAAACGAAAAGAAGTACGTCGTGACGAAGCGGTGGATTATATTCTGACGTTCGAAGAAATCGGTTCAATTCTCGATGGACTGGGTATTGAACTGGAACAGGTACAGGAGTTCTCTGTATTACATACGTCTGTTCGCGAAGCACATGGATTTGCACAGGCAGGTGGTGTGATGGGAGCCGTCAAAGCTTATCTGAAAGAGGAAGCGGAGAAAATTAATGCGATACAAGTGTCGGACATCAATAAAAAAAATATCGCTCTGCTGCGTGCCTGCGCCAAGACAGGAAAGGCTGCGGGACAGTTTATTGAAGTGATGGCATGCGAAGGAGGATGTATCACCGGACCGAGTACGCATAACGACATTGTTTCGGGACGTCGCCAACTGGCACAAGAGCTACTCAAACGGAAAGAGAGCTATGAAACAATGGATCGATAAACTACGGCAGGAAAGAACACTGACACCGGAAGAGTTCCAGCAACTGTTGACCGGATGTGACGCAGAAATTCTGCGTTACATCAATAAACAGGCGCAGGAAGTCGCACTCCTCCACTTCGGAAATAAGATTTATATCCGCGGACTGATTGAAATCAGTAACTGCTGCCGGAACAACTGCTATTACTGTGGTATCCGAAAAGGGAATCCGAATATCGAACGTTACCGGTTAAGCCGAGAGAGTATACTGAACTGTTGCAAACAGGGCTATGAACTGGGATTCCGCACCTTTGTATTACAAGGAGGAGAAGATCCTGCACTAACAAACGATCAGATAGAAATGACTGTTGCCCGTATCAGACAGGAGTATCCGGATTGTGCTATTACGCTGTCACTCGGTGAAAAATCACGTGAGGCATACGAACGTTTCTTCCGTGCCGGAGCCAACCGTTATCTGTTACGTCACGAAACTTATAATGAGTTGCATTACCGGCAACTGCATCCAGCGGAAATGTCCGGCAAACAACGCCTGCAATGTTTAGCGGATTTGAAAGAGATCGGTTATCAGACAGGAACCGGAATCATGGTCGGCAGTCCGGGACAAACAGTAGAGCATATCATTGAGGATCTATTGTTTATAGAAAAGCTACGCCCGGAAATGATTGGCATCGGGCCTTTCCTGCCCCATCATGATACACCTTTTGCCGAATATCCCAGCGGAACGGCGGAACAGACGATTCTTCTATTATCCATTTTCCGCCTGATGCATCCGTTCGCATTGATTCCGGCAACAACAGCCCTTGCCACTCTCATTCCTGATGGTAGGGAACGGGGTATTTTAGCAGGTGCGAATGTGGTTATGCCTAACTTGTCTCCTCGAGAGGAACGGAGAAAATATGAATTATATAATGACAAAGCTTCACTCGGAGCGGAATCTGCCGAAGGGCTGGCTGCCTTACAAAAGCAATTGAAGACCATCGGCTACGAGATTTCTACCGAAAGAGGCGACTTTAAGTACACTACAGAGAATATATGATATACCAAAAAGATTCATCAAAAGCAGAAGAGTTTATCCATCATGAGGAGATTCTGGATACGCTGGAATATGCGCAGAACAATAAGGATAACCGTGTCCTGATTGAACAACTGATTGAAAAAGCGGCTTTGTGCAAGGGACTGACGCACCGGGAAGCGGCTATTCTGCTGGAATGTAACCAACCTGACCTGATAGAACGTATCTTTCATCTCGCCAAAGAAATCAAACAGAAGTTTTATGGCAACCGTATCGTCATGTTCGCACCGCTTTATTTGTCGAACTATTGCGTAAATGGTTGCGTATATTGTCCGTATCATGCTAAAAACAAGACGATTGTACGCAAGAAACTGACGCAGGAGGAAATTCGCAGGGAAGTGATTGCTTTGCAGGACATGGGACATAAGCGGCTCGCTCTTGAAGCGGGTGAGCATCCGTCACTAAATCCGATAGAATACATTCTTGAATCTATTCAGACGATTTACAGTATCAAACATAAAAATGGAGCGATCCGCCGGGTAAACGTAAATATCGCAGCTACTACAGTAGAAAATTATCGCCAATTAAAAGAAGCGGGTATCGGTACGTATATCTTATTCCAGGAGACTTATCACAAGAACAACTACGAAGCACTTCATCCCACCGGTCCGAAAAGCAATTATGCCTATCACACCGAAGCAATGGACCGTGCCATGGAAGGGGGAATCGATGATGTAGGTATTGGTGTGCTTTTCGGTTTGAATACTTATCGGTATGATTTTATCGGATTGTTAATGCATGCCGAACATCTGGAAGCCAAATTTGGTGTAGGTCCTCATACAATCAGTGTGCCGCGTATCTGTTCGGCGGATGACATTAATGCGGGAGATTTTCCGAATTCAATTTCCGATGAGATATTCAGTAAGATTGTAGCTGTTATCCGAATTGCCGTTCCTTATACCGGAATGATTATTTCCACACGTGAATCACAAGAATCGCGCAAGAAGGTACTCGAATTGGGTATCTCACAAATCAGCGGCGGCTCACGTACCAGTGTAGGCGGATATGCTGAAACGGAATTACCCGATCATAATTCCGCGCAATTTGACGTAAGCGATACCCGGACATTAGACGAAGTGGTCAACTGGTTGCTCGAACTCGGATATATCCCCAGCTTCTGTACTGCCTGTTACCGGGAAGGACGGACAGGCGACCGTTTCATGTCATTAGTGAAATCCGGTCAGATAGCCAACTGTTGTGGCCCCAATGCCCTGATGACTCTGAAAGAGTATCTGGAAGATTATGCTTCCGAAGATACCCGTCAGAAAGGATTGAAATTGATTCTAAAAGAAACAGACCGAATCCCCAACCCCAAAATCAGGGAAATAGCTATCCGAAACCTCAAAGCCATAGCCGCAGGGCAAAGAGATTTTAGATTTTAAATCATACGCCAATGTGCTAATATGTCGATGTGCCAATTGGCTGTACATGAATTAACAGATTGATAAATTAGTAATTATGAGCTTAACAGATACTCCAAATGCAAGCAGACTTCATATAGCCCTTTTCGGTAGACGGAACAGTGGTAAATCTTCTCTTATCAATGCATTGACAGGACAGGATACCGCCCTCGTTTCAGATACTCCGGGAACGACTACCGACCTTGTATCCAAAGCTATGGAAATTCAAGGTATTGGTCCGTGTTTGTTTATAGATACTCCGGGGTTCGATGATGAGGGAGAACTTGGAGAGCTGCGTATCAGCCGGACTTTAAAGGCTATTGAGAAAACAGATATTGCATTACTGCTATGTGGAGATACTACCTTTTCTCATGAAAAAGAGATGCTGACACTATTGAAAGAGAAGAATATCCCTGTCATTCCGGTATTGAATAAAATAGATATACGAGAGAACAGTGATAGCTTAGCCACATACATTGAGAAAGAATGTAAAATACGCCCATTACTTATCAGCGCCAAAGAAAAGACAGGAATTGAACAGATCCGGCAAGCCATTCTCGAAAAGCTGCCTTCGGACTTCGGTCAACAGAGTATCACCGGGGAACTTGTGACAGAAAACGACCTTGTACTTCTGGTTATGCCGCAGGATATTCAAGCTCCAAAAGGCAGACTGATTTTACCACAAGTGCAGACTATCCGTGAATTGTTGGACAAAAAATGTCTCGTAGTGACTTGCACCACTGACAAGTTTCCGGCAACCTTGCAAGCTCTTGCCCGCCCTCCGAAATTAATTATCACCGATTCGCAGGTCTTCAAAACGATTTATGAACAGAAGCCAAAGGAAAGTGAACTAACCTCTTTCTCTGTGCTTTTCGCAGGATACAAGGGTGATATTCATTATTATGTAGAAAGTGCTGCTACCATTGAAAGACTGACGGAATCGTCGCGTGTACTGATAGCGGAGGCTTGTACGCACGCTCCCCTTTCCGAAGATATAGGAAGAGTGAAACTCCCCCGTTTGTTACGGAAACGAATTGGAGAGAATCTGCAAATTGATATGGTAGCCGGAACTGACTTTCCACAGGATCTGACTCCTTACTCTTTGGTAATCCATTGCGGAGCATGTATGTTCAATCGTAAATACGTACTTAGCCGCATCGAACGTGCTCGGGAGCAACACATTCCCATGACGAATTATGGAGTAGCGATTGCTTTCCTCAATGGAATACTAGATCAAATAAAATATTAAAAAAGAAGTCGACTCTCTTTTAATTTTAAAGTGAACCCCCAAAGTCTTTTATCTGACTTTGAGGGTTCACTTCATTTTTATGTTAAAGCGGCCTCTTTATATAGAGAGTTCTAATATCTCTGCTTATTTCTTCACTACAGCAATCAGTTCTTCTGCCGAAACAAGATTTTGTTCTCCTGTCTCCATATTCTTCAACATGGCTTTGCCTTCGTTCATTTCATTCTCGCCGACAATAGCTACAAACGGAATATTCTTTGTATTGGCATAACTCATCTGTTTCTTCATCTTGGCTGCATCCGGGAAAATCTCGGCACGGATACCGGCAGCACGCACTTTCGACAGAATTCCCATAGAGAATGCAGCTTCCTTTTCACCGAAGTTGATGAATAGAAGTTCTGTTCCATTCACAGCTTCTTTCGGATAAAGTTCAAGTTGGTTCAATACATCGAAGATACGGTCTGCACCAAAAGAGATACCCACTCCCGACACTCCTGCCATACCAAATACTCCGGTCAGATTATCATAGCGACCACCACCTGTGATACTACCAATCTGCACATCCAACGCTTTCACTTCAAAGATAGCACCTGTATAGTAATTCAGTCCGCGAGCCAATGTCAGGTCAAGCTCGATTTCATTCTTCAAGCCCATTGTTTCCAATGTATTCAGGATAAATTCGCTTTCTTCCACTCCTTTCAATCCTACTTCACTGGCCGATAATACATTCTTCAATGTTGCCAACTTTTCCGCATTCGTACCGCTAAGGAGAATGATTGGCTGCAACTTGGCAATAGCCTCATCACAGATTCCCTTCTCTTTCAGTTCGGCATTTACATTATCCAAACCTATTTTATCCAGTTTATCAATCGCTACAGTAATATCGACGATTTTATCCGATTCACCTATAATTTCAGCGATACCGGAAAGAATCTTACGGTTGTTTATCTTAATACATACACGAATATTAAAACGACTGAAAACAGTATCGACAATCTGCATCAATTCCACTTCGTTCAGTAATGAATCGCTTCCTACAACGTCAGCATCACATTGATAAAATTCGCGATAACGTCCTTTTTGCGGACGGTCAGCACGCCATACCGGTTGAATCTGATAGCGCTTGAACGGGAAAGTGATCTCATCACGATGCATCACGACGTAGCGAGCAAAAGGTACTGTCAAGTCATAACGCAAACCTTTCTCACAAAATTTACTTGCCAGTTTGACAGCATTACGGCTTAACAATTCTTCGTCAGTAATCCCGGAAAAGTAATCTCCTGAATTTTGAATCTTAAAGAGTAGTTTATCCCCTTCATCGCCGTACTTTCCCATCAGTGTAGAAAGCATCTCCATAGACGGAGTCTCTATCTGTTGGAAACCATACAAATGATATACGTCACGAATCGTATTGAATATATAATTACGCTTCGCCATTTCTACCGGCGAAAAGTCACGAGTTCCTTTAGGAATACTTGGTTTTGCTGCCATAATATTACTGTTTATAATTTTAATGGCGCAAATTTACTGCAAATTTCCGAGCAATGCTTACATATATTTGAAAAAATCACCCGTATTGTGTCCATCCCCTATTAATATCGTAAAGAAACACTCAAACAAGTCCTCCAAACTATATAAAAAATCCTCCATAGTCTTTGGAAAGACTGCGGAGGATCCCTTTTTATTCTATAGAAGGAAGCTGGCAAAACTGCCTTTTCCCTTTTTCATTTCTTAGTCTCTTCTACCCATGAAGATCATGATGTAGTAAACCAATGTTGCTAATGAACCTAATGCAGCAACTACATACGTATAAGCAGCTGAACGAAGAGCGTCTTCTGCCTGTGCATGATTGTACGAATTAGTAATGCCGGATGAACTCAACCATACCAATGCACGTTTACTTGCATTGATTTCCACCGGCAGCGTGATAAAGCTGAACAGTGTAGTCATAGCAAACAGGATAATACCTGCCAGCAATAACTGCGGGAAAGAGTTTATCAGCAAGATACCACCCAACAATACCCACGTCATAATGGAAGAAGCAAAGTTCACAACCGGAACCAGCGCACTACGCATCTTCAACGGAGCGTACATACGTGCATGCTGCACAGCGTGTCCACATTCATGGGCCGCTACGGCAGCCGCCATAATGCTGTTACTTTCATACACCCCTTCACTCAAATTCACTGTTTTGTTAGTAGGATTGTAGTGGTCGGTCAATCGTCCCGGCGTATGTGTAACCTGCACATCATAAACACCATTGTCATGCAACATCTTCAAAGCAACATCGCGTCCTGTCATTCCGTTTCCTGTAGGAATCTTAGAGTACTTCTTGAATTTGTTTTGCAAATTCATCTGTACCAACCAACTGACAACAGCGATTCCTATAAATAATACCCAATAAGACATCATATACTTTTCAATTTTAATTATTACTCTATATATCTATAAACAAATTGTTTGCCAAAAATAAGGGGAAACGTTCAATGTCAGAATAGTTTCCCCTTGCTTTTATGAAGAATTAGCTAAAAATTAGTCAATTGTCAGTTCTACTACATAGTCAATATCTTTTGGTACCTCGGCGAATTCGAGCAAAACACCAGCTTTCGTCTTTGTGAAACGAACCGGAGACTGATCTTTAAACAAGACTGCTTTCTTAACCTTCTTGCCTGTCAATGGCAGGAACAAAGCTGCATCTTTCAGGTCGAGGATATGTACATAGAGTTTATTTCCTTTTTGTGTGGTCACTCCCCAATCATGCGGAGCAACTATGCCGCTTCGTGTTCCATAGATCGTTTCGCCATATTGTTTCATCCACTCTCCCATCTCTGCCAAGCGTTGCACAGCTACCGCAGGAAGTTCCCCATCAGGTTGAGGGCCGATATTCATCAAAAGATTGGCATTCTTACCGGCTGCCTTCACCAGATAGTGAATCAATGTCTTTGTAGATTTATAATTCTGGTCGGTAATCTTATATCCCCACATACCATTCATTGTTTCGCAAGTTTCCAACGGCAAGCGACTCACCTCCTGTCCAGAAAGTCCCGAAGCATTCTCACCCGGCAGATCGCGTTCGAAAATCTGAATATCTTCTCCATCAAAAGGCGTCTGATGATGATTGTTACCCACCAGGCAGCCCGGTTGGAGTTTATGAATCAAAGCATACTGCTCCGGTAATTCCCAGTTAAAAGATTTAGGTTGATCCCACCATCCGTCAAACCAGATGGCACCTACCGGACCATAATTCGTCAGTAACTCCGTCAACTGGTTATTCATGAATTGATAATAGCTTTTCCAATCCCCTTTCGAGTTCGAACGTCCCGTCCCCTGTCCTGTACGTCCCCAGGGATAGTCCTCACGCGCCCAGTCAAGATGAGAATAATAAAAATGAAGCTTGATTCCCTGCTTGGCACAGGCAGCTGCCAGTTCTTTCACAATATCTCTTTTAAAAGGGGTGGCTTTGACTACGTTATAATCCGAATACTTAGTATCGAACATAGAAAAACCTTCGTGATGACGGCTAGTAAAACAGATATATTTGGCTCCCGAAGCTTTAATAGCCTCCACCCATTTATCGGCATTAAACTTGGAAGGATAAAGTCCACCTGCCAGTTTGGCATACTCTTTATAATTCAGATTATTGTTTGTCATAGTCCACTCACCGGTAGCGAGCATGGCATATAGCCCCCAATGAAGAAAAATACCAAACTTATTGTCCTGAAATTCCTGCCGTGCTTTCAGATTCTCTTCGGCAGGCTGATAAGGAGACTGTGCAAATGCTCCCAAGTTCATGACGAACAACAAAAGGAAAGTAATAAAACGTGTTTTCATAAGGCGTACATTATTTTTCTGTGTGTTTAGAATAGACTACAAAGGCTTGAATAAAAAAGGCGGAGTTTTTCTTCAATCTCCGCCTTTCCTCCATATAATAAATCAATGGTTATTCTTCTGTATAACGTTCGATCGTCTGTGCTCTGTCCGGTCCTACAGAAACAATCTTGATTTCTACGCCAAGTTGTTCTTCCAGGAAAGTCAGATAAGCGTTGAACTCTTCCGGGAATTCATCTTCGCTCTGCATCTTGGTCATATCTGTCTGCCAGCCCGGAAGCTCTGCATAAACAGGTTCTACCCCTTCTGTGATGTCATACGGGAAATAATCGATTTCTTCACCATTCACTTTGTAGGCAACACAAGCTTTGATTGTTTCGAAAGTATCGAGTACATCGCTCTTCATCATAATCAATTTGGTAACCCCGTTTATCATAACGGAATACTTCAGCGCTACCAGGTCGATCCATCCACAACGACGTTTACGTCCGGTAACAGAACCGAATTCATGTCCCAAAGTACACATCTTGTCACCTGTTTCATCAAACAGTTCTGATGGGAACGGGCCTGCTCCTACACGAGTACAGTATGCTTTGAAGATACCATATACTTCACCGATACGGTTAGGCGCCACTCCCAGTCCGGTGCAGGCTCCCGCACATACGGTATTGGAAGAAGTCACGAACGGATATGAACCGAAATCAATATCAAGCATAGTACCCTGCGCTCCTTCACAAAGAACGCTCTTACCATCTTTCAACAGATTATTCACTTCATGTTCGCTATCTACAAAATGGAATTGTTTCAGGTATTCGATACCTTCCAACCATGCTTTTTCCAGTTCAGTAAGATCGTATTCATAATTCAGGCTCTTCAGAATTTGTTCGTGACGAGCTTTTGCGGCAGCATACTTCTGGTCGAAATTATGAAGAATATCACCTACACGAACACCGTTACGGCTCACTTTATCCGTATAAGTAGGGCCGATACCCTTGCCGGTAGTTCCTACTTTGGCGTCTCCTTTGGCTGCTTCATAGGCAGCATCCAGAATGCGGTGTGTCGGAAGAATCAGATGAGCTTTCTTTGAAATGTGCAAACGTTCTTTCAGCGGATGACCTGATGCTTCAAGCGCTTCTGCCTCTGCCTTAAACAATGCCGGATCAAGTACCACACCGTTACCGATGATGTTTACCTTGTTTCCTTGAAAAATACCGGAAGGAATAGAGCGGAGCACATATTTCTGTCCTTCGAACTCAAGCGTGTGACCGGCATTCGGGCCGCCCTGAAAACGAGCAACCACATCATACTTAGGTGTTAAAACGTCGACTACTTTTCCTTTACCTTCGTCGCCCCATTGTAATCCTAATAGAACATCTACTTTCATTTTTCTTTTTTATTGTTGTTATTTACTTTTTTCCGTTTGTTAGCTCTGTCGCACTTACTACATACTCCATATATATATAAGGAGTAATGCGAAAGCTGGAAGCGGCTCAATTTCGTATTTTCAATGGCATGCTGTAATTCCTCGTTCTGAAACTCGGTCACTCTACCACATTGAGTACATATCTGATGATGATGTGTCTCGCGATTATATGATTTTTCGTATTGGGAAGAAGTGCCAAACTGATGCTTAATGACCAGTCGTGCATTGATAAGGAGGATAATGGTGTTGTAGAGAGTTGCACGGCTCACCCGGAAATTCTCCTGGTCCATCATCCGTGAATAAAGCATGTCAATATCGAAATGACCGTCGATAGAATAAATAGTATCGAGTATGGCGTAGCGTTCAGGAGTCTTACGATGCCCGTTCGCCGTGAGATATTCCGTGAATATCTGCCTTACTGTATCTTTCACGTTTTGAGTTTCCATCATCAGCCAAAATTAGCGCGAACAAAGTTAAGCCTTTTTTGCGGAAAGCAAAAGAAATTCCTAGAAATAAGTAATGGGTTAATTATTCTTCAGTCTCTTCTTTCACCATGTTGTAGAGCATCTGCTCCCCTTCCAAGGTAGAATCAGCCATTCCCTCCACCAGACGGCATACTTGAAAGGCATGTTCTTCACTATGCTGCATATATTTGCGGATAACCAATAAAGCAGCGTTACGAACATGATAACTGTTGGAATGTACAGCACAGATTGCCTGATCGAGTAATTCGCCGGAGGCGCGTTCGGTCATATCCCCTTTCTTCATCAGAAGACGGGCAGCAGTCAGAAAACCGCAAGTCTGTATATACTCTTGCTCATCTGCAATCCAGTGAAAAGATTTGGCCGGAGCATACGGCAAATGCTGGAAGAGATTCATGCAAGTCAGCTCGGCTATTTCGATATTCCGGATATTTTCTACCCAAATGTCGGCTATCTCAGGATAAAACGTTTCAATCGGCTGAAGCATCCCCGCCAGAATTTTACATTCGCGAATGTCCTCTTTCCACAGAGCCTGTGCCAGGTCATGATTCTTCTCATAACTTTCGGCAATCATCTTGATACGAGGCAGTTCCACTCCGAAATTGAGTTTATAAACCAGCCCTTTCTCACGCATACTTTGGGACACAGCCCCGTTCATAGAGAGACGGAGCTGTGTCTTGATATCTTTTAATTGTTCTTTTATATCCATTTCAAATCAGTTGTTTATTGAAGGCAGCGGAGAATAATCAGTGCTGTAACGCAGCATTTGTTCTACATAACCTTCATCATAGGAAACTGTGACATCTGTAACAGTTCCGTTTTCATCTGTCACCAGTTCGTATTTCGGATTCACAAAGCCTTTGTAAGGAGCTAGATTCAGCTTCTTATAGCGTTCCAGAACTTCTGCATGCAGAGCCGGATCCACTTTTACCGCATAGTTTTCTACCAATGTACGAGCACCTTCAAAATCGCCAGTCGACTTGATGCGCTGAATTTCAGCTAATAATTCGCCGAAAAGCTGACGTACCTTCTGATAGTCATTGATAACCACATAAGTCTTTCCGTCTTTCTTCACCAGTTCCACCGCTTTATCGGCAGCTCCTTTTTCAAATACCCAACGGGCTATCAGCTGGCGATTGCGCATGTGAGCTTCTTCAACACTATTTCCCGGTTCGATACGTACCAGTTGTGTCATCAACCCGTTCATCAGATAAGTATAGTATTGAGCCTTATAAGCATCGGGAGAAGAGAGCAATCCCAGTTCCACCAGCTTCGGATCGGCTACATAATACAATCCGAATAAATCAGCACGTGCCTCTTCGATGGTAGAGCCATAAGCCTTCAATGCATCCGGATCTACGCCCGGAAGCAACTTACCGGAACCGTGTCCCAAACATTCGTGCAAGTCCGTATGCAGCTCGTCCGTTAAGTCAGAATAGGCATCAATCAGTTGTATTTCAGCATCGCTATAAACAAATTCTTCGTTGAATCCGTTTCCGTGAGCGGCTTTATTATAAGCGTCTGTTATATTTCCGATTGTTACTGACTTAGAGCCGTGATGAGCACGAATCCAGTTAGCATTCGGCAGATTGATACCGATAGCTGTTGCCGGATAAAGATCACCTGCAAGGATAGCAGCAGTAATCACTTTAGCCGATACCCCTTTCACCTTTTCTTTCTTGAAAGATTTATCAACCGGAGAATGATCTTCAAACCATTGCGCGTTACTGCTGATAATCTCCGTACGATGTGTCGATTCCAGATCTTTGAAGTTCACCAAAGATTCCCAACTCGCTTTCATCCCCAGCGGGTCGCCGTAACTTTCAGTAAATCCATTCACAAAATCTATTCGTGAATCCAAGTCTTTCACCCAAAGAATAGCATATTCATCGAAATCTTTCAGATTGCCTGTTTCATAGAATTGAATCAGCTTGGTGATAACGGCCTTTTGCGCCTCATTCTCTGCCACACCTTCCGCTTTCTTCAGCCAATAAACAATCTTCTCAATAGCCTGTGTATAGAGTCCGCCTACTTTCCAAACCTTCTCTGTCAACTTTCCGTTTTCTTTTACCAAGCGACTGTTCAGTCCGTAAGAAACCGGTGTTTCGTCTTTCGGGTCTTTCATATCACTATAAAAACGTTCTGCCTCTTTCTGCGTCACTCCGTCATAATAGTTACAAGCAGAAGTCAACACAAGATCTTCGCCATCCGCCTGGTTTACCCGCTTCGGCATAACTGCCGGATCGAAAATCACCGGGAACAGCTCGGCACAGAGTTGATCGGCAGTCTGCCCTTTCTCCAGCGGAAGCAACTTGGCATCCAGACCGAGCACGGCCTGTTTCAAGAATCCCTGTGAGAAGTTCGGCACAAATTTCTCCGTACCATAGTGATGATGAATACCATTGGAGAACCATACCCTTTTCAAGTACACCTCCATGTTTTTAAAATCAGGCGTCGTTTTATCCCCCTGATAGTTTGTATATACTGCTTCGAGCATCCTACGGATTCTCAAATTATATTTTCCATTCTGGTCAAACAGAATATCCCTTCCTTCCAGAGCAGCCTCTGTCAGGTAATAAATCAGTTCCTTCTGTTTCAGCGTCAGTTCCTCAAATCCGGGAACCTTATAACGCAATATTTGTAAATCAGCAAATTGTTCCACTGTATAATCAAATTTTTCTGCTTCAGCAGTTGTTGTTTTACTTCCTCCGCACGATGTTAAGAGCGTGGCGGCCACTGTCATTAAAATCAGATGTTTTCTCATAATGTTAGTATTGATTAATTAAAATGAGAAAAGGAATTATCTCCAAAATCTTTCATTTAGAGGTAATTCCTTTTGACTAGTTTCGGAACGCGCAATTATTTCTTATTTTCGAGATGTTTTTTGCGATATCCATTAGGAGTCTCACCTACGTTTTTGTAAAATGCAGCGTAAAAAGATTGACGATTTGCAAAGCCAACCATGGCACTAATTTCTTCCACATTTTTGTCGGCATAACGTTTGTCAGTCAATAAATGCAAAGCATCTTTTACTCTGTATTCATTCAACAGGCAAGAATAGTTCATGCCAAAGCGTGAGTTTACTACTGCAGAAAGGTAACGAGTATTCGTTTTCAATTCTTTCGCCAAGTCCTTAGCTGAATAATCAGGATCCTTGTACTTCTTCTGTACAACGATGATATTCAGGATCTTGTCATACAACTCGTCTGCCAATTCCGGTCTAATCAAAGACCTGTATGCAGCCTTTTTTTCTTTCTTTTCCCTCAAATTGTAGGGACGTTTTTTCGGAGTTTCTTCCGTTTTTTTGTTCTCTAAATCACTCATTGAATTAACTGGTTAGGGTTTGTTCATTTGTTAATTATTGCTCATTTGCAACATAACATGTTACAAATGTCTTACTTTTTTTTTAAACACACAATTATTTTGTGCATTTTTTTTCTAAATAAACAATCAAAAACCTTGAAAAAGAGGGAATAGGGTTGAATAATAAGAAACTTTAACTTATTTATAATTCATATCAGAAACTGAAATCTACACATAATGAAAATTGCCAAAGAAAAATGTACCTTTGCAGCATGGATAAATCAGCATCAATGAGAGAAACTCTAAAGACATATTTCGGATACGATAGTTTCCGTCCTCTGCAAGAAGAAATCATCCGCCACATCCTGAACAAACAGGATGCATTGGTATTAATGCCTACTGGTGGGGGAAAATCAATCTGCTACCAACTCCCTGCATTGCTTTGCGAAGGTACTGCCGTTGTCGTTTCCCCACTTATCTCATTGATGAAAGATCAGGTAGAAGCATTGCTGGCAAATGGCATCGCTGCCGGAGCACTGAACAGCAGTAATGACGAAACGGAAAACGTCCAACTGCGTCGCGCATGTGTTGAAGGACGCCTGAAGCTGCTTTACATTTCACCGGAAAAACTTTTAGCAGAAAAGGATTATTTGTTGCGGGATATGAACATCTCTCTGTTTGCTATTGATGAAGCGCATTGTATTTCACAATGGGGACATGACTTCCGTCCGGAATACACACAAATGGGAGTGCTTCACCAACAATTTCCGCAAATACCGATTGTCGCACTAACTGCTACTGCGGATAAAATCACACGCGAAGACATTGTACGGCAATTACATCTCAACCATCCCCGCATCTTTATCTCATCTTTCGACCGTCCCAACATTAGCCTGACTGTGAAACGTGGTTTTCAAGCGAAAGAGAAGAACAAGGCTATCTTAGAATTTATTCACCGCCACGGGGGAGAAAGCGGGATTATTTATTGCATGAGCCGAAATAAGACAGAAACCGTCGCACAGATGTTGCAAAAGCAGGGTATTCGCTGCGGTGTCTATCATGCCGGATTATCCACCCAACACCGGGACGAAACACAGAATGATTTCATTAACGACCGCATACAGGTAGTATGTGCCACCATTGCTTTTGGAATGGGGATTGATAAATCAAATGTCCGCTGGGTCATACATTATAACCTGCCTAAAAGTATAGAAAGTTTTTATCAGGAAATAGGACGTGCCGGACGCGACGGTCTTCCTAGCGACACTGTTCTGTTTTATTCATTAGGAGATTTAATATTACTAACCAAATTCGCTTCGGAAAGTAATCAGCAAAACATCAATCTGGAAAAGCTTCAACGTATGCAGCAATATGCAGAGGCTGACATTTGCCGGCGTAGAATCTTATTAAGCTACTTCGGAGAGACAACAACAGAGGATTGCGGTAACTGCGATGTTTGTAAAAATCCACCTCAACGATTTGACGGTACGGTCATCGTGCAAAAAGCATTAAGTGCCATCGCACGTACGGAACAGCAAATCAGCATAGGACTGTTGATTGATATTCTCCATGGAAACTATTCTGCTGAAGTTACCGGAAAAGGTTATCAGGAACTTAAAACGTTCGGTGCCGGACGCGATATTCCTCCTCGTGACTGGCAAGACTATCTGCTTCAGATGTTGCAACTCGGCTACTTTGAAATAGCTTATAATGAGAACAATCATCTTAAGATAACGTCAAGCGGAAGCAATGTTCTCTTCGGAAGGACACAAGCGGCATTGGTAGTTATCCAACATGAGGAAGCAGTTACCCGAAAAGGAAAAAAGAAAAAAGTGGTTATCGCCAAAGAACTCCCCTTCGGTGCAGCAGGCGGCGAAAGCCAAGATTTGTTCGAAGCATTGCGAGGATTAAGAAAACAGCTTGCCGATCAGGAAGCTTTGCCTGCCTATATCGTCTTGTCAGATAAAGTTTTGCATCTGCTTTGCATCTCACGTCCCACCACTATCGAAGAGTTTGGAGAAATCAGCGGTATCGGAGAGCACAAGAAAAAGAAATATGGAAAGGATTTCGTAAATCTGATTAGACAGTTCGTAGAATAAAAGAAATTCTTTAATAGTATGCATTAACGAGTCACCTGACTAATGATTATTCGTTCCACCCGGGTTATCTTTTCGTTCCACCTATGTTTCCCTTTCGTTCCACAAAGGTAGAACGAAAGGGAAACATAGGTGGAACGAACTAATGCCTGTAATAAAAGACCCTAACTTATGTAAACCGGAAAGATAAAGTTACTTTATTTATAACTTCACTTACATTGCTTAAGCTGTTCGTGCAAATCAGCCGGAGGCACTCCCAATGAAATGGCTTTTTCAAAGTCGGCTTTTGCCAATCCTTTTTTCTTCTGTGTCAGGTAGATATTCCCACGCAGCAGATAAGCATCAGCCGAGGCAGCATCCAACCGGATCGCTTCCTCCAAATCAACCAATGCCAGATCTTCATGCTTCATTTCACGTTCCACGTCGGCACGGGCAATATAAAGCGTCGCATCGTCAGGAGTAGCCGTAATCATCTTATTCAGAATTTCAAGAGATTCCCGAAATTTTCCTTCTTTCTGCTCCAGAGTAGCCAATCCCAGACGACCGCTATAACTCTGCGGATCCAGTTCCAGCAAACGATTATAATCGATTCTCGCAGCCGGATAATCCCGGCGGAGCACATAAATATAGGCACGCATCAACAAAGCTTCCTTGTTCTGCTTATCCTCATCAAGCACCTGACAATAATCGGTATAAGCACGGTCCGTTTTTCCCATTTCCATATAAATAGCGGCACGGTCGAGTAAAATAGGAACTGCCAAAGGAGCAAAATTCAGTGCAAAAGAATAAGACTCCAGCGCTTTATCAAACTCACCCAAGCGACGCTGTACCAATCCCAGGTTAGAAAAAAGCAACGCATTTTTGGCATTCTTCGGTTCCAGCTTCAAAGCCTGAAGCAAAAGTTCCTCTGCTTTGGGAAGACTGTCTTTCTCAATACATTCAATGGCTCTCTCGGACAATTGCTGATAAGTTTGTGCAAAGGCAACAGCCGGAAAACAAAAAAGCAAAGCTATAATTATTCTTACCATGGTTCAGGTCTTTTTTATAATGAATGAATTAATCCAATGGATATGCGTCAAAAGCAAACAGTTCGGTCGACAAATAACGCTCTCCCGTATCAGGTAACAACGCTACTATTTTTTTGTTCTTAAATTCCGGACGCAGTGACAGTTGACGGGCAGCATACACAGCTGCTCCCGAAGAAATTCCCGCCAGCAGACCTTCCGTCGACGCTAACTCACGTCCCGCACGAATCGCTTCATCATCGGGTACACCCATCACCTCATCTACCACAGAAGCATCATAAAGTTTGGGAATAAAATTTGCTCCGATACCCTGAATACGATGCGGAGCCGCCTCTCCTCCTGCCAATACAGGAGACGACGCCGGTTCTACCGCCACAATATAAATATCCGGATTATGTTTCTTTAAAGCACGGGCTACACCGCAAACCGTTCCTCCGGTGCCCACTCCGGCCACAAAAACAGCCACTTCACCGTCTGTATCCCGCCAGATCTCTTCACCTGTCGTCCGCTCATGAACAGCCGCATTAGCCGGATTCTCAAATTGTTGTAAGATCACCGAACCGGGAATACTATCACGCAACTCCTGCGCCTTGGCAATAGAAGCTGCCATCCCTCCTACCCCGTCTGTCAATACAATCTGCGCACCCAGCGCTTTCAACAGATTCCGCCGTTCCAGGCTCATTGTTTCAGGCATGGTCAATATCAAATGATACCCTTTAATAGTGGCTACCATTGCCAACCCGACACCTGTATTTCCGCTTGTCGGCTCAATAATCGTCGCACCGGGTTTCAATAATCCCCGAACTTCGGCATCTTCAATCATCGAAAGAGCCACCCTGTCTTTTACACTTCCCGCCGGATTAAAAGCCTCCAATTTGGCAATAATATTTTGTTCCAGACCGTACTTTCCGCTATAACCGGAAAGTTCCATCAAAGGGGTATTCCCCACTAAATCTGTTAGTTTCCTTGCAATCTTTGCCATCTTATTACTTTATTTTTGTCACAGACACGACAAAGATATGGAAAAAAAGGTATGTTTTATATCACTTCATGAGAAAGATAAGGAAAAGTATAGTAACTTTGTATCCGTTCAATCTTTTTAAGTTTACAGATATGAAAAAGAGAATCATACAATTTCTCACGACCTATTTTTTATTTGTTCTTTTATTCGTTCTTCAGAAACCAATCTTCATGGTTTACTACCATGACTTATATACCAATGTATCTTTAGGTGACTACTTCCGCGTCATGTGGCACGGATTGCCTCTGGATTTATCTCTCGCAGGCTACCTGACCGCTATCCCCGGCTTACTGCTCATCGCCTCCGCCTGGACCAATTCATCCATACTCCGCCGCATCCGGCAAGGATACTTCGGGGTAATCGCCTTTGTCATGGCCTGCATTTTTATCATCGACCTGGGATTATACGGCTTTTGGGGATTCCGTCTGGATGCCACCCCCGTTTTCTATTTCTTCTCTTCCCCCAAAGATGCTATGGCAAGCGTCAGCTTTTGGTTTGTACTATTGGGAATCTTATCAATGCTGATCTATGCAGCAATTTTATACTTCATTTTCTATTACGTCCTTATCCGGGAGAAAAAGGCCCTGAAAATACCTTATCGACGTCAGAATGTCTCGCTTGCGCTCCTTTTGCTGACAGCGGCACTCTTCATCCCTATCCGGGGCGGATTCAGCGTATCCACCATGAATTTGAGCAAGGTGTATTTCAGTCAGGACCAACGCATGAATCATGCAGCTATCAATCCGGCATTCAGCTTCATGTATTCCGCCACCCACCAGAATAATTTCGATAAGCAATATCGCTTCATGGACCCGAAAATAGCCGACGAATTATTTGCAGAGATGGTAGACAAACCTGTCGCAGCAACAGACAGCATCCCCCAATTATTGAATACACAACGTCCGAACATTATTTTTATTATCCTTGAGAGTTTCTCCACACACTTGATGGAAACTTTCGGAGGACAACCTAATGTGGCTGTCAACATGGATAAATTCGCAAAGGAAGGCATACTATTCAGCAACTTCTACGGTAGCAGTTTCCGTACAGACCGCGGACTGGCATCCATTATCAGCGGATATCCCGGACAGCCAAGCACCAGCATCATGAAATATCCCGAAAAGACGGACAAACTTCCTTCTATCCCCCGCAGCTTGAAAAACGCAGGATATAATCTGGAATATTACTATGGTGGAGATGCCGATTTTACCAATATGCGCTCTTACCTGGTATCTTCCGGCATCGAGAAGATTATTTCCGATAAAGATTTTCCTCTGTCCGAACGTACAGGAAAATGGGGAGCACAGGATCACGTCTTATTCCAACGCCTGATGAAAGACCTGAAAGAAGAAAAACAAAAAGAACCGTTTCTGAAACTTGTACAGACATCAAGCAGCCACGAACCATTCGAAGTCCCGTTCCACAGACTGGATGACAAAATCCTCAATTCTTTTGCCTATGCCGATAGTTGCGTGGGAGATTTCGTGAAACAGTATCAAGAGACACCGCTATGGAAAAATACACTGTTTGTACTCGTTCCCGATCATCAGGGTGCATATCCGTATCCAATAGAAAATCCGCTGGACGGCCAAACCATTCCACTGATTTTAATTGGAGGTGCAATAAAACAACCCTTGGTTGTAGATACTTATGCTTCACAAATAGACATCGCCGCTACCCTGCTCGCTCAACTAGGATTGCCGCATGATGAATTTACTTTCAGCAAAAATATCATGAATCCGGCGTCACCTCATTTCGCATACTTTACCCGGCCGAATTATTTCGGAATGATTACCGCCGATAATCAATTGGTATATAACCTCGATGCCAATACTGTGCAACTGGACGAAGGTACTGCCAAAGGAGCCAACCTGGAAAAAGGAAAAGCGTTCCTGCAGAAGCTCTACGACGACCTGGCGAAACGCTAGGAAATGAGTTATATTGAATATTTATAAAGTAATATAGGACAATTTTCTATTCTTTATTGTATATTTGCGACATTAAAAATAGATCAATAAAGCCTGATGATACACACCGGAATTGTCCAATATCTTTCGGAGATAGATACAAATATCTTCTTGTCTTTCAATGGTATACATTCCCCTTTCTGGGATTATTTCATGAGTTCTTTCACGGGTAAATTCATCTGGATTCCCATGTATGCCACTATATTGTATATTTTATTAAAAAACTTCCACTGGAAAGTAGTAATGTGCTACGTGGCTGCCATTGCACTGACTATCACCTTTGCCGACCAGATGTGCAGCAGCATCATTCGTCCGGTAGTAGCACGTCTGCGTCCCGCCAATCCGGAGAACCCGATTGTAGATCTAGTATATATCGTAAATGGTTACCGCGGAGGAAGCTACGGTTTCCCATCGTGCCATGCCGCCAATTCATTAGGTCTTGCCATGTTTGTCATATTCCTGTTCCGTAAACGTTGGCTAAGCATTTTCATCCTGACCTGGGCAATACTCAACTGCTACACACGTATATATCTGGGTGTACATTATCCCGGTGATTTACTCGTAGGAGGTATTATCGGAGGATTCGGCGGTTGGTTGTTCTGCACTATCGCCCACAAAGCAGCCATCTATCTGGAACCTTCCACCCGCACGAAGAGAAAAGAAATAAAACAATGGTCAGTCACTATTTATGTAGGATTACTGACTATACTCGGTATCGTTCTATACTCCACTATTAAAAGTTGGTAGAACACAACAACACTATTTCGAACTAAAAAGTAAAAGCCCGACACCGTTATCCGATGCCAGGCTTTTACTTTTTTATCCGGGTTTATCAAGCTTTCTTGATATAATCAACAATCCACTGTCCTACTTCTTTCGTTCCGTACTTAGCACCGTCAGCCACCTGGATCTCCGGTGTGCGCACATTCTCATCCAAAGAAGCATCCACCGCTTTACGAATCAATGCACCCTCTTCTTTGCAATCGAAATACTCGAACAACATAGCTACAGAAAGAATCTGTGCCAACGGATTAGCAATATTCAATCCTTTAGCCTGCGGCCATGAACCATGAATCGGTTCAAATACCGGAGTACTTTCACCTGTAGAAGCAGAAGGAAGCAAGCCCATAGAACCACTGATTACAGAACCCTCGTCAGTCAGAATATCACCGAAGGTATTTTCCGTTACCATCACATCGAAGAAAGCAGGTTCCTGAATCATCTTCATAGCTGCATTGTCCACAAACATATAGTCAGTTGTCACTTCCGGATAGTTCGGAGCCATTTCCTGTGCAATCTGACGCCACAGACGGGAAGAAGCCAGCACATTTGCCTTATCAACCACAGTCAGATGTTTTCTGCGCTTCATTGCATATTCAAAAGCTACCTTTAAAATACGTTCGATTTCCGGACGAGTATAATAGTTCGTATCATACGCCTTATCATTATCCTGATACTTTTCACCGAAATACATACCTCCGGTCAGCTCACGGATACAGATAAAATCGGCGTTCTCTACCAGTTCCGCACGCAACGGAGATTTGTGAATCAGGCATTTGAATGTCTGTACCGGACGGATATTGGCAAAAAGTCCCAGTTTCTTACGCATCGCCAGCAAGCCTTGTTCCGGACGTACCTTGGCAGTAGGATCATTGTCAAATTTCGGATCACCTACGGCAGAAAACAAAACAGCATCCGCCTCTTTACAAACCTGATAAGTTGCTTCCGGAAACGGATCGCCTACTTTATCAATCGCATCAGCTCCACAGATTGCATATTCGTAACTTACTTTGTGACCAAACTTCTCGCAAACGGCACTCATCACATCTACACCTTGCACAGAGATCTCCGGTCCGATGCCGTCGCCTGCTAATACAGCAATTTTAAAATCCATAATCGTTTATTCTTCTATTTATATATTCTTATAAAAAACATTCTTCGGGCAAGTTGTTTCTCACTTGCTCTTCTCGTATTCATCTTCGATGAGGTTCAACATCTTCATAGTAGCCTTGATGGCAGCCTCTGTCTGGTCGGCATCGAGTCCGCGGGTACGGAACACCTGCTCATCATAACTCCACGTGATAACTGTCTGCACAAATGCATCTGTACGTCCACCGGGAGGGATGGTTACCGCATAATTGGTCAACATCGGGAATTTACGTCCTAATGTCACCTTATATATTTTACGCAGCGCACGAACAAAAGCATCATACTGACCATCGCCGCCTGAACTCTCTTCGTACTCTTTTCCGTTGATTTCTATCTTCAACGTTGCCATCGGTTTCAACCCATGAGCCAGATTCACAAAATAGCTCTTCAGTTTAACCTTCTCACCCACTGCTCCATGTTTCAACACATCCGAAACAATGTACGGCAAATCTTCCTGTGTAACCAGTTCTTTCTTGTCGCCCAACTCGATGATGCGTTCCGTTACCTTGCGCATAGCATCTTCGTCCAGCTCCAATCCGAGATCTTCGAGGTTCTTACGGATATTTGCTTTACCGCTTGTCTTACCCAATGCATATTCGCGCTTGCGGCCAAAACGTTCGGGAAGCAAATCATTGCAGTAGAGATTATTCTTATTATCCCCGTCGGCATGCACTCCGGCCACTTGCGTAAAGACATTCTCACCTACAATCGGTTTATTGGCAGGTATCACAATTCCCGAATAAGACTCCACTACCCGGCTGACATCATTCAAACGGCTTTCGTCGATATTTGTCACCGCATTGAAATGGTCTTTCAGGATAGCCTGCACACTTGCGAGAGGAGCATTTCCTGCCCGTTCGCCCAGTCCGTTGATGGTGGTATGCAGTCCTTTTACACCGCTTAATACAGCTGCAAGCACATTGCTCACTGCCAAATCATAGTCATTGTGCGCATGGAAATCGAGATGAGTATTCGGATAACGTTTCTTCATCTTCCGCATATACTCTATCACTTGCAAGGGATTCAAGATACCCAGCGTGTCAGGCAACATATAACGCTTGACACTCGTCTCTTGCAATCCATCCATCAACTGGAATACATATTCGGGAGAATCCTTGATACCGTTACTCCAATCTTCCAGATAAACATTGACGGTTATATCCTGTTCGTCGGCATAATGCACCACATTAATGATATCTGCAAGATGTTCTTCCGGTGTCTTTTTCAGTTGTTGCGTACAATGCTTCAGTGAACCTTTGCAAAGAAGATTAATCACGCGACAACCGGTACGCTGAATCCAATCGACAGAAGTATGCCCGTCAACAAAGCCGAGCACTTCCACTTTATGGAGCAGATTACGACGGGCCGCCCAGTCGCAAATCATCTTCACGGCTTCAAACTCACCGTCCGACACACGCGCCGAAGCAACCTCCACCCGGTCTACCTTTAAATCTTCTAACAGTAAACGGGCGATCATTAGTTTCTCATGAGGCACGAAAGATACTCCGCTGGTTTGTTCACCATCACGGAGCGTTGTGTCCATGATTTCTATTTTCACGCCTTCTTTTCCCATTCTTCTATTTTATCTTTATTGCTCAACAAGAAATCGATATCGTCCAATCCGTTCATCAAACAAAGTTTCTTGTAAGCATTGATTTCGAAATGTTCACTTTTACCTGTCGCCTTGTTGGTGATGGTCTGTTCGGGAAGGTTCACTTCCACTTCCATCTTCGGGTCCGCTTCTATCGAATCAAACAACTCCTGCAGAAACTCCTCGGTAACAACCACCGGCAGCACAAAGTTGTTCAACTCATTATTCTTATGAATATCGGCAAAGAAACTGGATACCACCACGCGGAAACCATATCCTGCAATAGCCCAGGCAGCGTGTTCACGGCTGGAACCCGAACCGAAGTTTTTTCCTGCCACCAATATCTGTCCGCTATAAGTAGGATTGTTCAACACAAAATCCTTGTTCAGGGAACCGTCAGCATTATAACGCCAGTCACGAAAAAGATTATCACCAAAGAATTTTTCTTCACGAGTGGTTGCTTTCAGGAAACGTGCCGGAATGATCTGGTCAGTATCTACGTTTTCTAAAGGAAGAGGTACACAAGTACTTGTTATTATATTAAATTTTGTCTTAGCCATCGTCTTATTTACAATTTAATGATTTACGAATTACGGTTAAATTACATCAGCTCTCTCGGATCGGTAATCACACCTGTCACCGCAGCAGCGGCAGCTACCAGCGGACTAGCCAGCAAAGTGCGTGCACCGGGGCCCTGACGTCCTTCGAAATTACGGTTGCTGGTAGATACCGAATACTTTCCGGCAGGAATCTTATCATCGTTCATTGCCAGACAAGCAGAACATCCCGGCTGACGGATAGCAAATCCGGCTTCCGTCAATATCTTGTCGATTCCTTCCTTACGGATCTGTGCGTCTACCATCCATGAACCCGGAACCAGCCATGCAATTACATTCTCCGCTTTCTTACGACCTTTCACGATGGAAGCAAATGCACGGAAATCTTCAATACGACCGTTTGTACAAGCACCAAGGAATACATAATCAATCTTCTTACCCAACAAAGATTCACCCGGTTGGAATCCCATATACTCCATTGATTTCTTGAACGAAACCTGTGCAGCTTCACTCATTCCTTCCATAGTAGGAATATGCTGTGTGATTCCCATACCCATACCCGGATTCGTTCCGTAGGTAATCATCGGTTCAATATCAGCCGCTTCGAAACGGACTTCTTTATCAAACACGGCATCATCATCACTCTTCAATGTCTTCCAATAAGCCAAAGCCTTGTCCCATGCTTCGCCTTGCGGAGCACTTTCACGTCCTTTGATATATTCAAAAGTCACTTCATCCGGAGCAACCATACCACCACGCGCACCCATTTCAATAGAAAGGTTGCAAAGGGTAAGACGTCCCTCCATTGTCAGATTGCGGATAGCCGAACCTGCATATTCCACGAAGTAACCCGTAGCACCACTGGTAGTCATCTTAGACATCATATACAGAGCCACATCCTTTGCAGTCACCCCTTTACCCAGTTCACCGTCTACAGTGATACGCATTGTTTTCGGTCTCGACTGGAGAATACATTGTGAAGCCAGCACCATTTCCACCTCGCTCGTTCCGATACCGAAAGCAATCGCTCCCATTGCACCGTGAGTAGAAGTGTGAGAGTCACCGCAAACAATCGTCATTCCCGGCAAGGTCAAACCACGTTCGGGACCTACCACATGAATAATACCATTCTTCGGATGCATCATGCCGTAGTGTGTCAGACCAAAATCCTTCGCATTCTGCGTCAGCGTGTCCACCTGCGTTTTAGAAATCGGATCTTCAATCTCCTTATCCTGATCGTGTGTCGGTGTATTATGGTCGGGCATACAAAATACCTTTTCGGGACGCAATACTCCGATTCCACGTTCACGCAATCCCGCAAAAGCCTGCGGACTAGTCACTTCGTGACAATATAACCGATCAATATAAAGCTGTGTAGGGCCATCTTCCACAGTAGTCACCACGTGGGCATCCCATATCTTATCAAATAATGTATTCATCTGTTTATTTACTATTTTACTAATTACTATTTACTCTTTCAATCAATCTCTGTAATACCAAACCGACTGTCAATCTCTTTTTTACGATTTGAATTTGTTAATACAGTCGATGTAGGCTTCTACCGAAGCAGCAATAATATCTGTATTGGCACCAAAACCATAATAAATCTGGTTATCGTATTCTACCTGCATGTGCACTTTACCTACATCATCACTTCCCTTACTGATAGCCTGAATAGTAAACTCTTTCAGAGTCATGTGGCGTTCTACAATCTTTTTCAATGCTTTGATGGCAGCATCTACCGGACCATTACCACTGGCACAAGCTTCAAACTTCTCACCGGCAATATTCAATCCCAAACTAGCTACCGAACGAACACCGACACCACTCGTCACCTGCAAGTAATCCAGTTTGATACGATGGTTCTGGCTACGGTCTGCACCTGCCAATACTAAAATATCATCATCATTAATATCTTTCTTCTTATCAGCCAACTTCAGGAACTCATCATATACCTTATCCAGTTTTTCCTGATCCAGATTCACTCCCAATATAGAAAGACGATTTTTCAATGCAGCACGTCCGCTGCGGGCAGTCAATACGATAGAGTTATCATCAATACCCACATCATGCGGATCGATAATCTCATACGTCTGTACATTTTTCAATACGCCATCCTGATGGATACCTGAAGAGTGTGCGAAAGCGTTACGTCCAACGATTGCTTTATTGGGTTGTACCGGCATATTCATCAGGCTGGATACCATACGGCTGGTCGGATAAATCTTCTGCGTATTGATATTGGTTTGAATATCTATTTCGTGATGGCTCTTAATAATCATGGCGATTTCTTCGAGAGCAGTATTTCCTGCACGTTCGCCAATACCGTTGATGGTAACTTCCACCTGACGCGCACCGTTCAAAACACCGGCTATCGTATTGGCAGTAGCCATACCCAAGTCATTATGACAGTGAGTAGAAAGTATGGCATTATCAATGCCGTCTACATGGTCAACCAAGTATTTTATCTTGGCGCCATATTCTGAAGGCAAGCAGTAACCTGTTGTATCAGGGATATTCACTACGGTAGCTCCCGCTTTGATGACAGCTTCTACCACACGTGCCAGATATTCGTTATCCGTACGGCCTGCGTCTTCTGCATAAAATTCCACATCGTCTACAAAACGGCGGGCATATTTCACAGCAGCTACTGCACGTTCGATAATCTCTTCACGATTCGAATTGAATTTATATTTAATGTGCGAATCAGAAGTACCGATACCGGTGTGAATACGTTTATGTTTAGCAAATTTCAGTGCATCTACGGCTACATCAATATCTTTTTGAACTGCGCGGGTCAAAGCACAGATAGTAGGCCAAGTCACCGCTTTTGAAATCTCAATTACTGAATTAAAATCCCCCGGGCTCGAAATGGGGAATCCGGCTTCAATCACGTCTACTCCCAACGCTTCCAATGCCTTTGCTACCTGAATCTTTTCTACTGTATTCAACTGGCATCCCGGAACCTGTTCACCATCTCTAAGAGTGGTATCAAAAATAAATAACCTATTGTCCATATTCTTATGTATATTATATAATTATTAGCATTAAAAAAAGCCTTTCACACTTGGAAGTGAGAAAGGCTTTCGTATATTTTCATTTATACACATTTACGCGCAGCACTCACTTCCACTAACCTTTGATAGTAGAATAATAATACCGCATAGTAGAATATGTATAAACATCTGATTCATTTCTTGTCTCTTTTATTAGTTTGACGGTGCAAAGGTATGGATTATTTCTTTACCACCAAATAATACGTTACTTTTTTATCGAAAAAAATATCATTTCATAAGTTAAAGCCGATTATTAGCAAAAATGTATCACGAATAAAGCGATATGTTTATTAAAACAGAAAGAGGGAGTAGAATGTTTGAACCATTCTCTCCCTCTCCTTCTTTATTGTTCTAAATCAATAGATTACTTCTTATCGCAACATTCTTTCTTTTCTGCGCAATCAGCTTTTTTGTCGCAAGCAGTAGCACAAGAGTCCTTAGCCTGGCAGCAAGAATCAGTTTCAACAACAGCTTCCACTGTTTCTACAGTTGTCTCTTCACCTTCAGAAGCAGCGTTAGTAGTTTTGTTACCAGTACAAGACATCATTGCAAAAGAAAATGTTACTGCTACAGCAGCCAAAAATAATTTAGTTTTCATACCTTTTAAATTTGCTTTAAACGTTTAATAAAATAATTGTCGGTCGCAAATATAGCACTTTTTTCGCAAAGTACCAAATGACAGAAGCCCCTTGACTCAAAATGAATCAAGGGGCTTCTTAAAAAACGGCGGCTACCTACTCTCCCACTGTTACGCAGTACCATCGGCGTGACGAGGCTTAACTTCTCTGTTCGGAATGGGAAGAGGTGGAACCCTCGTGCTATAACCACCTGAATAAGGTTATGACATGATGAAAAGTAAAACTTCAGTGTCTAGCAAGCTAAACGTATATACCCAACCGGTACATGTTCGAAAGAAAGTGAACGGGCAATTAGTAATGCTCGGCTTTGATGTTACCACCTTTACACCTGCATCCTATCAACGTCATCGTCTTTGACGACCCTAAGAAATCTAATCTTGTGGCTGGCTTCGTACTTAGATGCTTTCAGCACTTATCCAATCCCGACTTAGATACCCAGCAATGCACCTGGCGGCACAACTGGTAAACCAGCGGTCAGTCCAACACGGTCCTCTCGTACTAGTGTCAGAGCCACGCAAATTTCATACGCCCACGATAGATAGAGACCGAACTGTCTCACGACGTTCTGAACCCAGCTCGCGTGCCACTTTAATGGGCGAACAGCCCAACCCTTGGGACCTTCTCCAGCCCCAGGATGTGACGAGCCGACATCGAGGTGCCAAACCCCTCCGTCGATATGAGCTCTTGGGAGGGATCAGCCTGTTATCCCCGGAGTACCTTTTATCCTTTGAGCGATGTCCCTTCCATACGGAAACACCGGATCACTATGCTCTAGTTTCCTACCTGATCGACTTGTCTGTCTCCCAGTCAAGCGCCCTTATGCCATTACACTCTACGGACGGTTACCAATCGTCCTGAGGGCACCTTTAGAAGCCTCCGTTACACTTTTGGAGGCGACCACCCCAGTCAAACTACCCACCAAACAGTGTCCTCGTATCTACGAGTTAGAACTCAAATAATCAAAGGGCCGTATTTCAACAGCGACTCCACAAATACTGGCGTACCTGCTTCAAAGTCTCCGGCCTATCCTACACATCAATTACCCAAATTCAATGTTAAGCTATAGTAAAGGTTCACGGGGTCTTTTCGTCCCATCGCGGGTAATCGGCATCTTCACCGATACTACAATTTCACTGAGCTCACGGTTGAGACAGTGTCCAGATCATTACACCATTCGTGCAGGTCGGAACTTACCCGACAAGGAATTTCGCTACCTTAGGACCGTTATAGTTACGGCCGCCGTTTACTGGGGCTTCAATTCAATGCTTCTCTTGCGATGACATCTCCTCTTAACCTTCCAGCACCGGGCAGGTGTCAGGCTGTATACGTAATCTTTCAATTTGGCACAGCCCTGTGTTTTTGTTAAACAGTTGCCTGGACCTATTCTCTGCGCCCAACTCTCGTTGGGACCCTTTATCCCGAAGTTACAGGGTCAATTTGCCTAGTTCCTTAACCGTGAATCACTCAAGCGCCTTAGTATATTCAACCCGACTACGTGTGTCCGTTTGCGGTACGGGTACCTTAAAGATTAAGTTTAGCGGATTTTCTTGGGAGTATGCTTACACGCACTATTACCTTATTCCGAAGAATTTGGTATACTATCAGGTTCGACTCTTATCCCGGATTTGCCTGGGATAATCAACATCTACACCCTTCAACGGACTATTCCGTCAGTCCGCGGCGCTGTCACTCCTCCGTCTCCACGTCACTCCTTAAGGTAGTACAGGAATATTAACCTGTTCTGCCATCGGCCTCACCGTTCGGCTGAGCCTTAGGACCCGACTAACCCTGATCCGATTAGCGTTGATCAGGAAACCTTAGTCTTTCGGCGAGGGGGTTTCTCACCCCCTTTATCGTTACTTATACCTACATTTGCTTTTCCACACGCTCCAGCAAAGCTCACGCTTCACCTTCGACGCAGAGTGGAATGCTCCCCTACCGATCCTTACGGATCCCATAGCTTCGGTAAATTGCTTGATGCCCGATTATTATCCACGCCAAACTCCTCGACTAGTGAGCTGTTACGCACTCTTTAAATGAATGGCTGCTTCCAAGCCAACATCCTAGCTGTCTTAGCAATCTGACTTCGTTAGTTCAACTTAGCAATTATTTCGGGACCTTAGCTGATGGTCTGGATTCTTCTCCTTTAGGACATGGACCTTAGCACCCATGCCCTCACTCCTGGGATCGAACTACTGCGCATTCGGAGTTTATCAAGACTTGATAGGCGGTGAAGCCCTCGCATCTTATCAGTCGCTCTACCTCACAGTAGTAATTCCCAAGGCTGCACCTAAATGCATTTCGGGGAGTACGAGCTATCTCCAAGTTTGATTAGCCTTTCACCCCCACCCTCAGTTCATCCGGAAGCTTTTCAACGCTTATCGGTTCGGTCCTCCAGTTAGTGTTACCTAACCTTCAACCTGACCAAGGGTAGATCACTTGGTTTCGCGTCTACTCCTTCCGACTAATCGCCCTCTTAAGACTCGCTTTCGCTTCGGCTGCGGATCTCAAGATCCTTAACCTTGCCGGAAAAAGTAACTCGTAGGTTCATTATGCAAAAGGCACGCCGTCACTGCTGAAGCAGCTCCGACCGCTTGTAGGCGCACGGTTTCAGGGACTATTTCACTCTTCTATTCGAAGTGCTTTTCACCTTTCCTTCACAGTACTGGTTCGCTATCGGTCTCTCGGGAGTATTTAGCCTTACCGGATGGTCCCGGCAGATTCACGCAAGATTCCTCGTGTCCCGCGCTACTCAGGATACCACTACGCTTCATTTAGCTTCGAATACCGGACTATCACCGTCTATGGTCCCATTTTCCAAAGGGTTCTTCTCACTAAACTTCTTGCGAGAGCGTGGTCCTACAACCCCAATATTGCCGTAACAACATTGGTTTGGGCTAATCCCCGTTCGCTCGCCACTACTAGGGGAATCATTATTATTTTCTTTTCCTACAGGTACTAAGATGTTTCAGTTCCCTGTGTTAGCCTCTTGCTATGCAAGATGTCATTCCTTCAGAATGACGGGTTGTCCCATTCGGAAATCTTCGGATCAAAGGTTATTTGCACCTGCCCGAAGCTTATCGCAGCTTATCACGTCCTTCATCGCCTCCGAGAGCCAAGGCATCCGCCATGCGCCCTTGCTTACTTTCTTTCAAACGTTTTATTCTCGTACTGGTATTGGTAGTGGAATTGCTTCCTTCTATCAATATTGCGTACTCGAACACGTACGGTTTGATATATACTTTTAGCTCTTACTAAAATTTTACTTTTTGTACATCATGTCAAAGATCGTTTCTCTTTTTCAGAGATCGTGGAGAATAACGGATTCGAACCGTTGACCCTCTGCGTGCAAGGCAGATGCTCTAGCCAGCTGAGCTAATCCCCCAAGAGGTTATTCAAGAATTTTGTTTTTTAGCTTTTAGCTTTTAGCTTTCGCTGTTCCTCATTCTTGAGCTTGGTAGTCCCAGGCAGAGTTGAACTGCCGACCTCTACATTATCAGTGTAGCGCTCTAACCAACTGAGCTATAGGACTAGTTCAACCTTGTCTACCTGTATGTTAGACTCGGCTTCTTTTTTCTCTTGTTTATCTCTATCTATACTTCTATAGATGGTTGATCTATATGTTATAAATAAACAAGTACCAGTAGTACAAAAAACAGAACCTTTAAAGTCTTTAAGTGGCTGCCACGTTTTGTGACAGTTACGGCATCGCTCCAGAAAGGAGGTGTTCCAGCCGCACCTTCCGGTACGGCTACCTTGTTACGACTTAGCCCCAATTACCAGTTTTACCCTAGGACGCTCCTTGCGGTTACGTACTTCAGGTACCCCCGGCTTTCATGGCTTGACGGGCGGTGTGTACAAGGCCCGGGAACGTATTCACCGCGCCATGGCTGATGCGCGATTACTAGCGAATCCAGCTTCACGAAGTCGGGTTGCAGACTTCGATCCGAACTGAGAGAGGTTTTTGGGATTAGCATCCTGTCACCAGGTAGCCGCCTTCTGTACCCCCCATTGTAACACGTGTGTAGCCCCGGACGTAAGGGCCGTGCTGATTTGACGTCATCCCCACCTTCCTCACATCTTACGACGGCAGTCTCTCTAGAGTCCTCAGCATGACCTGTTAGTAACTAAAGATAAGGGTTGCGCTCGTTATGGCACTTAAGCCGACACCTCACGGCACGAGCTGACGACAACCATGCAGCACCTTCACAACAGCCTTACGGCTATACTGTTTCCAATATATTCTGTTGCAATTTAAGCCCGGGTAAGGTTCCTCGCGTATCATCGAATTAAACCACATGTTCCTCCGCTTGTGCGGGCCCCCGTCAATTCCTTTGAGTTTCACCGTTGCCGGCGTACTCCCCAGGTGGAATACTTAATGCTTTCGCTTGGCCGCTTACTGTATATCGCAAACAGCGAGTATTCATCGTTTACTGTGTGGACTACCAGGGTATCTAATCCTGTTTGATACCCACACTTTCGAGCATCAGTGTCAGTGACAGTCTAGTGAGCTGCCTTCGCAATCGGAGTTCTTCGTGATATCTAAGCATTTCACCGCTACACCACGAATTCCGCCCACCTCTACTGTACTCAAGACTCCCAGTTTCAACTGCAATTTTACGGTTGAGCCGCAAACTTTCACAACTGACTTAACAATCCACCTACGCTCCCTTTAAACCCAATAAATCCGGATAACGCTCGGATCCTCCGTATTACCGCGGCTGCTGGCACGGAGTTAGCCGATCCTTATTCATATGGTACATACAAAATTCCACACGTGGAAAACTTTATTCCCATATAAAAGAAGTTTACGACCCATAGAGCCTTCATCCTTCACGCTACTTGGCTGGTTCAGGCTCTCGCCCATTGACCAATATTCCTCACTGCTGCCTCCCGTAGGAGTTTGGACCGTGTCTCAGTTCCAATGTGGGGGACCTTCCTCTCAGAACCCCTATCCATCGTAGTCTTGGTGGGCCGTTACCCCGCCAACAAACTAATGGAACGCATCCCCATCGATAACCGAAATTCTTTAATAAAAATATCATGCGATATTCGTATGCCATCCGGTATTAATCTTTCTTTCGAAAGGCTATTCCGGAGTTATCGGCAGGTTGGATACGTGTTACTCACCCGTGCGCCGGTCGCCATCTTCAGTTTGCAAGCAAACTAAAATGCTGCCCCTCGACTTGCATGTGTTAAGCCTGTAGCTAGCGTTCATCCTGAGCCAGGATCAAACTCTTCATTGTAAAAGTATTTTTTATCATCGGTTAAGATGACTTTTTTGCTCTGTTCAGGACGCCGTAAATTTATTGACCTTATTCAAACACCTATTAGTCTTAACTGTATCGCTACTGAATAAGACAAGTATTGACGGTTCTATTTTTTACTTGTACTACTTGTATTGTTTATCAATATTTCAAAGAACTAACGTGGCTTCCGCCGCGCCTGCTTTCTTTGCGAAAGCGGATGCAAAGATAAGGACTTTTTCAGATAACCTCCAAACTTTTTTCAAAGTTTTTTTGTTTTTATTTTCTGTGGCCTTCATCTTATAGCAGAATGTCAATCATTAGGCTCTGTCTCTCTAGCAAAGCGGGTGCAAAAGTAGACAACTTATCTATAACATCCAAATATATCTGACTATTTTTTCTAATTTTTTTTAGATATCCGCCCTAACTTACTGAATCATAACGATGTTGTAGAACATATTTTTCTTCATATATGTTACATCTATATGAAAACAGGCCGGAAATGGTACATTATTATATTACATACGCGCGTGTAGAGCAAATAACAAAAAGATATTCGCAAAGAGAGGGTAAAAAGAGAAGTACTCTTAAAGAAACAAACTAAAAAATAGATTTCTACAGGACAAGAACACATAAAAAAGTGAGAATAGCTATCTGTTATCACTCTACTTTAGTTTATAATTCGCTCCTACTAATCAATAAATAAATTACTATCCTAATTTCAGCATACAGGTATCTTTCTTTATAAGATATGCCACTTCATAGGCTTTCTTCTTATGTTCAATATCCATTTGCTTAGTAGTTGGCAAGGGCTCACTGCAGTGAACAAATAAGCTATCAGATGTAAACAAATAAGCTAACGATAGTAAACAAATTCGTTCACTGCAGTGAGCCGTTAAAAGACATTAGGGCTTATCAGAAGAATCACGAGGGATAAACATCTATTATATAAGGCATTGACGTCTATTGTATAGGAGAGTATAAGATAAAAGCGAATAGACAAGACACTTATTATAAACTGTTTAAGATAGAATCAGGACAAGACAGGGTGAGGGTAAAAAGTTACCCTCACCCTACTACCGCACTTACCCTCACACGTTGTAACCACGATGAATAAAGGAATTGAGCGAAGGTGTGAGGATGTGAGGGTAAAAGTGATACAAAAATTTAGTTGAAATGAAATATTAAAAGCATCCATGTTCTATTAAAAAAGAAGGAGCTGCACAGTGCAATGCATTCTTTCTGTTAAAACCTCCAGGATACTCAAACAAAAAGAACCTCCGTCTGTTACATTAGCGATTTAAACATAGTAACCTAAACTTTAAAATTATGGCTAGAGAAAGTGTAAAAATCCTACAAGGTAAATTAGATGTAGAAAGTTTAATTTCACAGTTGAACGCAGCATTGGCTGAAGAGTGGTTGGCATATTACCAATATTGGGTAGGTGCATTAGTAGTGGAAGGCGCCATGCGTGCCGACGTACAAGGTGAGTTCGAGGAACATGCCGAAGAAGAACGTAGACATGCACAGCTGCTTGCCGACCGTATCATCGAGCTGGAAGGGGTTCCGGTACTTGATCCGAAACAATGGTTCGAACTGGCAAGATGCAAATATGATACTCCGCAAGGCTTCGATTCAGTCAGTTTGCTGAAGGATAATGTTGCTTCCGAACGCTGTGCCATTCTCCGTTATCAGGAAATTGCCGACTTTACTAACGGGAAAGATTTCACCACTTGTGATATCGCCAAACATATTCTTGCCGAAGAGGAAGAACATGAACAAGATTTACAAGATTATCTGACTGACATTGCCAGAATGAAGAAATCATTTCTCGAAAAGTAAATTCTAATTTAATAATGATTAGGTGAGAGAGGGTGCATCCGAAATACAGGATATGCCCTCTTTTATGTAATAGTACGATAAAAACCAAACTATTTTCAAACAAATCAAGAAGAAATCTTTCTTTTTTCGTATTTTTGTCCCAATATGCATGTTTAATCCAAGTAGATAACAACATCAACGAAAAGGAATGAAAGTAATTGATTTAATAAATAACAGTAAAGGTACAGCTTTTTCTTTCGAAATTCTCCCTCCTTTGAAGGGAACCGGAATCGAAAAGCTCTATCAGACAATCGACACTCTTCGAGAATTTGATCCGAAATATATCAATATCACCACGCATCGCAGCGAATATGTCTACAAAGATCTCGGCAACGGGCTCTTTCAGAGAAACCGCCTGAGAAGGCGTCCGGGAACAGTCGCTGTGGCGGCAGCCATTCAGAATAAATATAATATTACTGTGGTTCCTCATATCCTGTGCAGTGGTTTCACGCGTGAGGAGACCGAATATGTATTGCTGGATTTGCAATTTCTGAATATAACAGATTTGCTGGTACTCCGTGGAGACAAGGCTAAACATGAATCGGTATTTACTCCCGAAGGAGACGGATATCATCATGCGATTGAATTGCAGGAGCAGATTAATAATTTCAATAAGGGAATCTTCGTTGACGGTTCGGAGATGAAAGTCACCGCCAGTCCTTTCTCGTATGGTGTGGCGTGTTATCCGGAAAAGCATGAAGAATCTCCTAACATAGAGACAGATCTTTACTGGCTGAAAAAGAAGGTAGAAACTGGTGCAGAGTATGCTGTGACACAATTATTCTACGATAATAAGAAATATTTCGATTTTGTGGAGCAGGCTAAGGCAGCAGGTATCAACATTCCTATCATTCCGGGAATCAAGCCTTTCAAGAAAATCTCCCAACTAAGCATGATCCCCAAAACATTCAAGGTGGATTTACCGGAAGATCTGGTGAAAGAAGCATTGAAATGCAAGAATGATGCGGAAGCCGAACAGGTGGGTGTTGAATGGTGCGTGGCTCAATGCAAGGAGTTGATGGAACACGGAGTTCCGAGCATCCATTTCTATTCTATCGGAGCAGTAGACAGTATCAAGGAAATAGCCAAAATCATTTATTGATATGTTTTTCAGAGACGTAATCGGACAAGAAGAAATCAAGCAACGACTCATTCAGGAAGTGAACGAGGGGCGTATTCCACATGCCCAACTCATTTGCGGTCCCGAGGGAGTTGGTAAAATGCCATTGGCTATCGCATACGCACGCTACATCAGTTGCACCAATCGGGGCGAGGAAGATGCTTGCGGTGTCTGTCCGTCTTGTGTGAAATTCAATAAGCTGGTACATCCGGATGTGCATTTCGTATTCCCCATCGTGAAAAGTGCGAAAGGAAAGAAAGAAGTGTGCGATGATTATATTGCCGATTGGCGGCCATTCGTTATTAACAATCCTTATTTTAACCTCAACCATTGGTTGGGTGAAATGGACGCGGAGAACTCGCAAGCGCTGATTTATGCCAAAGAGAGCGATGAGATCCTGAAGAAGCTCAGTCTGAAATCCAGTGAAGGTGGATTTAAGATTACGATTGTATGGTTGCCGGAGAAAATGCACCCGGTATGCGCCAATAAGTTGCTGAAACTGCTTGAGGAGCCACCCGAAAAGACGATTTTTCTGTTGGTATCCGAAGCTCCGGACATGATTCTGCCTACCATTTTGAGCCGTACTCAACGTATGAATGTGCGGAAAATTGACGAAGCCAGCATCGACCGGGTATTGCAGAGTAAATATCATGTTCAGCCTGCGGATAGCATTTCGATTGCCCATCTGGCAAACGGAAATTTCGTCAAGGCACTCGAAACGATTCATCTGAATGAGGAAAATCAGTTATTCTTCGAGCTCTTCGTCAACCTGATGCGCTTGTCCTATCAACGGAAAATAAAGGAGATGAAGATGTGGAGCGAACAGGTGGCCAGCATGGGACGCGAACGCCAGAAAAACTTTCTGGAATATTGCCAGCGCATGATCCGCGAAAACTTTGTCTTTAACCTGCACCAGCGCAACCTAACGTATATGACCATTAATGAACAGAATTTTGCAACCCGCTTTGCGCCTTTTGTCAACGAACGTAACGTGATGGGCATCATGGACGAATTAAGCGAAGCGCAACTACATATAGAACAGAATGTAAATGCTAAAATGGTATTCTTCGACTTCTCGCTGAAGATGATTGTACTGTTGAAGCAATAATAAATATATAAACTTATGGAATATAAACTTCATAATGGAAGCGGTGGCCTTTGCTGCAAAGGATGCTCCCGACAAGATAAAAAGCTGAACACCTACGATTGGCTGGCGGACATTCCGGGCAATGCGGAAGAGAGTGACATGGTGGAAGTGCAATTCAAAAATACCCGGAAGGGATATTTTCGGAACAGCAACAAGATTAAACTGGAAAAAGGAGATGTAGTTGCCGTTGAAGCGGCTCCCGGCCATGACATCGGCGTGGTTACATTGACCGGCCGGCTCGTTCCCCTGCAAATGAAGAAAGCAAACTTCAAAGCAGATACGGAAATCAAGCGTGTCTATCGGAAAGCTAAGCCGGTAGATATGGAAAAGTTCAACGAAGCCAAAGCCAAAGAACACGCTACGATGATTCGTGCGCGTCAGATTGCGTTGAATCTCAATCTGGATATGAAAATCGGAGACGTGGAGTATCAGGGAGATGGCAACAAAGCTATTTTCTACTATATCGCCGATGAGCGGGTAGACTTCCGGCAGCTGATTAAAGTATTGGCCGAAGCATTCCGCGTACGTATCGAAATGAAACAAATCGGTGCCCGTCAGGAAGCAGGACGCATCGGCGGAATCGGTCCTTGCGGACGCGAACTTTGCTGCGCTACGTGGATGACGAGCTTCGTCTCTGTTTCTACCAGTGCAGCCCGTTTTCAGGATATCTCATTGAATCCGCAGAAACTTGCCGGACAATGTGCTAAGCTAAAATGCTGTCTGAACTACGAAGTGGACTGTTATGTGGAAGCTCAAAAACGTCTCCCATCAAGAGAGATAGAGTTGGAAACGAAAGATGGCACTTTCTATTTCTTCAAAGCGGATATTCTAAGCAATCAGGTTTCTTATTCTACAGATAAAAACTTCCCAGCCAATCTGGTCACTATCAGCGGCAAACGTGCGTTTGAAGTAATCTCCATGAATAAGAAAGGGATGAAACCGGACAGCTTGCTCGAAGAAGAAAAGAAACCGGAACCAAGAAAACCAGTTGATTTGCTGGAACAGGAAAGTGTTACCCGTTTCGACCGCAGCCGGAATAATAAAGAGGGCGGCAATAACGCTAACCGGAATAATAAAAAGAAGAAAAAAGGAAACAATAATAACGAAAACCGCCCGCAACAGCAAGCAGAAGGCGGCAATCGTCCGCAACAACCTCAACGGGAGAATGAAAACCGCCCGCAGCAGCCAGAAAACGGTAACAGAGGGGAAAGAGACAACCGCCCGAGAAATAACAATAACAACAACCGGAACAGAGGACAGAACCAGGGACGGAACAACGAAAACAGACGTCCGGAAAGAGGATCAAATCAAGAACGTCCACAAGGACAGGAACGGTCGAATCAGGAACGTCCGCAACAACAAGACCGTCAACGGGAACAGCAAGGGCAGGAACGTCAAGAACGCCGTCCCAACCACGAGCGTCCTTCCAGACCGGAAAGAAATCAGAATCAGGAGAAACAGTCAACTAATGAAAAGCCTACTCAAGAATAGTATATTGAGTCTATTCAGCGCTTGCTTACTGACAGCCTGCAATGAACATACAGTGTATCACTCTTATCAATCCCTTCCCAACGAGGAATGGGGAAAGAGTGATACACTCTCTTTTCAGATTCCCATAACTGACAGCGTTCCCACTACTCTCCGGCTTTTTGCGGAAGTCCGCAACAGTATCGAATATCCTTATCATGACCTCCATTTATTTATCAGTCAGAATCTACAGGATTCTACGGTATGGCGCACTGATACCATTGCTTTCTGCCTGGCTGACTCTACCGGAAGATGGACGGGACACGGATGGGGAAGCATTTACCAATCGGAAACTTTTATTACATCTGTTCGCCCTTTACATCCTGCAAATTATACTATTAAAATTATGAGCGGAATGAAAGATGAAAAGTTACAAGGATTGAGCGATGTAGGTATCCGTATTGAGAAGCAGTAAGATTAGAGTCTTCTGCCACGTCCTGCATCAATGCGCAGGAAGATAAACAGCAATATCGTAAATCCCCATAAAGAAGAACCTCCATAGCTGAAGAAAGGCAATGGAATACCGATAACCGGAGTTAACCCCAGCACCATACCGATATTAATAAATAAGTGGAAAAGGAAAATACTGACAACCGAATATCCATAAACCCGCCCAAAGTTGGAAGTCTGCCGTTCGGACAGGAAGATTAATCGTAAGATCAAAATAAGGAAAGCCAACAGGACAGCAGCCGAGCCGACAAATCCTTGCTCCTCACCCACTGTACAGAATATAAAGTCGGTATCCTGTTCGGGCACGTACTTTAATTTTGTTTGCGTACCATTCAGGAACCCTTTTCCTGTCAACCCACCGGAACCGATGGCAATCTTGGACTGATTCACGTTGTATCCGGCACCGGTCAAATCTTCTTCCAAACCGAGCACTACTTTGATACGGACTTGCTGGTGAGGTTCGAGCACATTATCAAATACATAATTGCTGGAATACAGGAAGCCGACAGAACCGATTGTAAACAGGGCAATCAGGAAATAAGTACGCTGCCGCTCACTTAATGCCAAATAAATCAGATAGCCTATCACCACAATACAAAGTGCCCATTGCACCCAAACGAGGCTAAAATGTACCCAATATTCGGATATTAAATAAGCAATCAGTAATATAGCCAAACTTCCACCAATGATATTGCGGGTAGCAGACCATTTCTTGCGATATACCCACACCATACCACCGGCAAATAATAAGATCAATAGTAATACGATAAATTCTCCCAGTGGTGTAGGAGTATCGGCGATAAAGACTTCATCAAAACGGATGCCGACCACAAAGTAGATTACCGCACATACGCCCGCAAAAAGCACTACTCCCGGCATTCCTTCACGATAAAGAACCAGAAAAAAAGCAAGATAAACCAATGCAGATCCTGTCTCCCGCTGACCGATAATCAATAACATCGGAAGAAGAATGATGAACCCCAGGATAAAGGCACACTTTTCTTTCTTGATACTGAATGAATAAGAGTTCATGTATTTGGCCAACGCCAAGGCCGTAGCGAACTTGGCAAACTCGGCGGGTTGCAGGCTCACAGGCCCCATGACAAGCCAGGAGCGTGATCCTTTGGTGTCCGGTGCTATGAAGATGGTAACAATGAGCAAGAGAATCATCCCCACATATATAATGTACGCGAACATATCATACATACGGTCTTCCAGCATCAACAGCACGAATCCGAGCCCGAAGGAACAGATAATCCACACGAACTGCTTGCCGGCACGGGTTGAGAAGTCGAGGAAGTCGCGTTCGCCATAGTCATAGCTGGCTCCGCAGACGCTAAACCATCCGCCAACAATCAGGAGCAGGTAAATAAAAATCGTTACCCAGTCCAGCGTTTTCCACAAACTATCGTTCCTCGTTACCATATAATATCACTCTGTTACTAAATTCTTCCGCCCTCAACTCGTTCTCCGGCGAGAGCTTGCCTTTCAAATACTGTTCCATCATCAGTGCGCCGAAAGGAACTCCGTAAGTAGCCCCCCATCCGCCGTTCTCTACATAGACAGCAATAGCTATCTTCGGTTTGTTCATCGGAGCAAAGCCCATAAATACCGAGTGGTCGTGTCCGCGGTTCTGCGCAGTACCCGTTTTTCCACAGGCTTCCAAATCCGGAACCATCACTGACAGCATACGACAAGTTCCTCCGGTGGCTGCGCCACGCATCCCTTCTACGACTGATTCATAATGTCTTTTCTCAATAGTGGTATAACGTGGTACGCGATAGATGCTGTCCAACTGATTATCTTGGATTTCCTTTACAATATGCGGTGTCACAAAGTATCCTCTGTTAGCAATCGTTGCTCCCAGGTTAGCAATCTGAAGGGGAGTGGATAGAATTTCCCCCTGTCCGATAGAGATACTGATTACTGTCAGTCCGTTCCAATGTCCGCGATAGGCTTTATCGTAGAACTGCGCATTCGGAATCAAGCCCCGTTTCTCTCCCGGCAAATCAACTCCCAGTTTGTAGCCAAATCCTTGCGAAACCATGTGGTCTTTCCAGACCGTAATGGCGTTTTGTGGCGAACCGTATTTACGATCGCCAAACATACGGAACAATCCCCAACAGAAATAGGAGTTGCACGATGTAGCAATAGCCGGAATCAATGGCAAGGGAGATCCGTGAGCATGACAGCCTACTGTCAATCTTCCGTAATGGAATCCATGTGAGCAAGGGAATGCCGGACTTTGTTCGGTGATGATTCCTTCTTGCAGAAACGTCAGTCCTTGCGCTGTTTTGAACGTAGATCCCGGAGGATACACTCCCATCAGGGCACGATTCAAAAGCGGTTTGGTCATATCACGTTGCAAGGCCAGATGGTTCTTGCCACGCTGGCGCCCAATCATCAAATGCGGGTCATAATTGGGAGAGGATACCAGACAAAGGATTTCTCCGGTCTCCGGTTCAATAGCCACAATGCTTCCAATCTTATTCTTTAATAAACGTTCGCCCAGCATCTGTAAGTCAATATCCAAACTCAATGTCAGGTTCTTGCCGGGAACGGAAGGACGGTCATATTCACCATCCATATAATGTCCCTGGATACGACCGTGCGCATCGCGAAGCAGAATCTCAATTCCTTTCTCGCCACGCAGATACTTTTCATACGATTTCTCGACTCCTAACTTGCCGACATAATCCCCACGGATGTAGTATCCTTCTTCATCCGCTTCCATTTCTTTTGCGGAGACTTCTCCGATATCTCCCAAAGCATGGGCGGCAGCATTGTACGAATATTGACGGATGGTACGCCGTTGAATATAAAAGCCACGAAACTTAAACAGCTTTTCCTGAAAGACACCACATTCTTCCGCCGAAAGTTGCGACATAAACAACTGGTTGGTATAGCGGGAATACCCCGGATTGCGGCGACGGTCTTTCATATCGCTCATTATTTTGAGAAACTGTGCACGGGTGATATTCAGCGATTGGCATAAATCGAGTGTGTCCAGATTCTCTATTTCCTTTGGCACGATCGTTATGTCGTATGCCGGCTGGTTGAATACCAATAGTTTACCGGTCCGGTCATAAATAGCGCCACGCGAGGGGTATTGGATCTTATTCAGAAAAGCGTTACTGTCAGCATTCTTCTTGTAGTCATCGGTCGTGATCTGCAATACAAAAAGACGTATCAGATAAATCAAAACAATGGAGATAGCAATGCCTCCGATTACAAATTTGCGCTTCTCTAAGATATAATCTTTTGCCATCGTTACTTCTTAATCCCTTCTATAGCTATGATACAGGTTACAGTCAGAATAGTGCAAAGAAGCACTCGCAACAGTAACAGCCAAATGCTGGTAAATGAGAAGAACTCAATGGAGAGTAATGCCAGACTGTGCACAAAAACACTTGCAGTAGTATATTTTAAGAAAGGACTGATTCCCATCGTCTTGAAAGAGGGAATAAGGCTGTCCGGATTATCACGGGGCATGAACAGACGAAGCAAAGAGGGACGGAGAAAGGCAAGCAATACGGTAGCTGCCGCATTCATTCCCGGAGTATCGGAGAATATATCAATGGTCAGCCCGAAGAAAAAAGCCCACAGCATCAGTTCATTCCGGGAAGTGCCGGAGCTGAATTTCAGAATAAAATAGATATAGAGAAAAGGAGTAGCATAGCCGGCAATATGTACACTATTAAGGATTAGCACCTGAAGAAGTACCAAGCCGATAAACCATCCGATTCTATGTATATAAGTAATAATCATTCTTTCATCACCTTGTTTTCAAGTTTCTTCTGTTCTTCCTGACCTGTCCGGGCTACCACCCGAACGTCACTCAACTTACCGAAATCAGTAGCCAGCTTGATTTTCAACAGATAGGAAAGTCCGTCATTAGAGTCGGACATATCATCTACCGTCCCCACCATTATACCTTCGGGAAAGACGGTGGAGAAACCACTGGTAACGACTGTATCTCCCAAATTAAACTCTGCATGACGAGGTAAGTCTTTCAGATAAGCATAGCGCGAATCTCCATGTTCCCATTTCAGGTAGCCGAAATAATCACTGCCGATAATCTTGCAACTGATATTCGACTTGCTGTTCAGTACCGAAATCACCACCGAGTAGGAAGGAGAGGTTTCATAAACAATCCCTACAATCCCATTACCATCCACCACTCCCATTTCGGAGCGAATACCAGAAGAGGAACCTTTATCAAGCGTGATATAATTATCAACCAGATTCAAACTGTTCTTTATCACATGCGCTTTAAACAACTGATAATCTGCTTGCGGCACCTGCCGGATGCTGTTGATGGCCATAGAATCGAGCTGCTGCTCTCTCAATGCTTTTTCCAGATTAGTGATCTGTTGTTCGAGCACCATGTTGCGATCCAACAGATCTTCATTGACCGATTTCAGATGAAAATAAGAGGAAATCCCTCCCGAAACTTCATAAACCGCCCCCACAACCGTATTGGCAGAAGTGAAGAATGCACTCTGCTGATAACGGTTGAACCGAAATAACAAAACAAAACTGGCTACCTCCAATAAGATGAAGAGGAACCAGTAATTGTATTTCAGAAGGAAGTTTAATAAATTCCTCATCCCCGGTTTATCTCATTAAGAAAGAGAAACGGTCTACGTTCTTCAATGCCACTCCTGTACCTTTGGCAACTGCATGCAAAGGATCTTCCGCAATATGGAAAGGAATGTTGATCTTATCGGTCAATCTCTTATCCAATCCACGAAGCAATGCACCACCTCCGGAGAGATAGATACCATTGTGCACAATATCAGCATACAGTTCAGGAGGTGTATTTTCCAATGCACTCAAGATAGCAGTTTCGATCTTTGAAATTGATTTCTCCAGACAGTGGGCTACTTCCTGGTAGCATACAGGCACTTCCATCGGAAGAGCCGTGATACGGTTCGGCCCGTGAACGATATAATCTTCCGGAGCATCATCACCCAGTTCGGTTAAAGCAGCACCTACATTGATTTTGATACGTTCTGCCATACGCTCGCTGACTTTCACATTGTGCTGACGGCTCATATATTCGCGAATATCCTCTGTCAGGTCATCACCGGCTGTGCGGATGGAGTTGTTGGAAACGATACCTCCCAAAGAGATAACAGCAATTTCCGTAGATCCACCACCTATATCGACAATCATGTTTCCTTCCGGAGCTTCCACGTCGATGCCGATACCGATTGCCGCAGCCATCGGCTCGAAAATCAAATAAACATCACGACCGCCGGCATGTTCCGCAGAGTCACGGACAGCACGGAGTTCGACTTCCGTACTTCCCGAAGGAACACCAATCACCATGCGAAGAGAAGGTGAAAACAAATGGTTGCGAGTATTCACCTGCTTTATCAAACCGCGCATCATCTGCTCGCAAGCATAGAAGTCGGCAATCACTCCGTCTCTCAACGGACGGATGGTACGTATGTTTTCGTGGGTTTTTTCATGCATCAACTTCGCCTTTTCCCCCACGGCAATCATCTTTTCTGTACGGCGATCCAGAGCTACAACCGAAGGCTCATCCACCACGATTTTTCCGTTCGTGATGATGATAGTATTGGCTGTGCCCAAGTCCATTGCTATCTCTTGTGTAAAAGAAAATAATCCCATTCTTAATTCTTGTTTTTAGTGTTTAAAATGACGGATACCGGTAGTCACCATCGCCATACCGTGCTCATTGCAATAAGCAAATGATAAATCGTCTTTTACCGAACCTCCCGGTTGGATAACAGCCGTAATACCTTCCTGATCCGCAATTTCCACACAGTCGGGGAACGGGAAGAAGGCATCGGAAGCCATTACTGCACCATTCAGGTCGAAACCGAATGATTTGGCTTTTTCAATTGCTTGTTTCAATGCGTCTACACGTGAAGTCTGTCCTACACCGCTTGCAAGAAGTTGTTTATCCTTTGCCAATACGATGGCGTTGGATTTGCTGTTCTTTACAATTTTGTTGGCAAACAACATATCTTCCACTTCTTCCGGAGTAGGAGCTTTGTCTGTCACGGTTTTCAGGTCGGCTACCGTTTCAATATTAGTATCTTTATCCTGCACCAATACGCCATTCAGCAAAGCGCGGAATTGTTTCTTAGGCAATTTAGCTTCCTTACGAACGAGGATGATGCGGTTCTTTTTCTGTCCCAGGATTTCGAGTGCATCCACATCATAATCCGGCGCGATAATCACTTCGAAGAAAATCTTGTTGATTTCTTCCGCAGCTTCTTTGTCGATGACACCATTCGTAATCAATACACCGCCGAAAGCAGAAACCGGATCACCGGCCAATGCGTCTTTCCAAGCTTCCAAAACTGTAGTACGGGAAGCTAATCCGCAAGCGTTGTTATGTTTCAGGATAGCGAAAGTGAGGTCATCGAATTCGTCGATCAGATCAACGGCTGCGTTGATGTCGAGAAGATTGTTATAAGAGATTTCTTTTCCGTGAATCTGGTCGAACATTGCTTCCAGATTTCCGTAGAAATAACCTTTCTGATGTGGGTTTTCACCGTAACGAAGTTGCTTCTGGCTATTAACAGAGCAACGGAAAGCAGAACCTTCGCCGGCATCGAAATAGTTGAAAATAGCCGAATCGTAGTGAGAAGAAACGGCAAATGCTTCTTTAGCCATCCAGCGACGTTCTTCGAGTGAAGAAGTAGCGCCGTGCTCCATCAACATATCCAATAATGGTTTGTATTGAGCTTGAGAAGCTACGATGATTACATCGTTGTAGTTCTTAGCTGCAGCACGAATCAGTGAGATTCCGCCTATATCGATTTTTTCAATAATGTCTGCTTCAGATGCACCGGAAGCTACGGTAGCTTCGAACGGATACAAATCAACAATAACCAGATCTATCTCGGGAATTTCATATTTCTCAATCTGTTGCATATCCTGTTCCAGGCCGCGACGACAAAGAATACCTCCGAAAATTTTCGGATGTAATGTCTTTACTCTACCACCGAGAATAGAAGGATAAGTGGTCAAATCTTCCACTGCCTTGCAAGGATATCCCAATGATTCAATAAACTGACGAGTTCCGCCTGTTGACAAAAACTCTACTCCCTCTTCATGAAGTTTGGTAATAATTTCATCCAAACCTTCTTTATGGTATACAGATACCAATGCAGTTTTTATTCTTTTAGACTCTGACATTGAATTGCTTATTAAGTATTTGGTGTGCAAAGTTACGAAATATTGTTTATCGTACGTAATAAATAAGGTGTGAATTAATAAAAAAAAGCGTTGACTCTCCTCAACGGAAAATCAACGCCTCTTCGCATATATGCTATCTATTCAAAAACTATTACCAGATAGATACTCGTTTTTCTTTAGGTACGAACATCGAATCCTGTTCGGTGATTTTGAATGCTTCATACCAATTCTGGATATGAGGAAGAGCACCGTCCACACGCCATTTGCCTAATGAGTGAGGATCAAGTTTGGTTAATCGGAGAATCTCTTCCGGACGGATATTTCCTGCCCACACATTAGCGTAAGCCAGGAAGAAACGTTGTTCCGGAGTAAATCCGTCAACAATTTCCAGCGGTGCGGCTTCTGTTGCATTCTTGAATGCCTGGAAAGATACTTGCAAACCTCCGTGGTCGGCAATGTTCTCTCCAAGTGTCAGGCTACCGTTTGCGTGTACGCCCGGAGCTACTTCAATACTGTCAAAGAAGTTAACCATCACCTGTGCCCGTTCTTCGAACTTTTTAGCATCTTCTTCTGTCCACCAGTCTTTCAGGTTTCCGTCTTTGTCATATTGACGTCCCTGATCGTCAAATCCATGAGTCATCTCATGGCCGATTACCACGCCGATTGCACCGTAGTTCATAGCATCGTCCGCATTCATATCGAAGAACGGAGGTTGCAGGATAGCTGCCGGGAAGCAGATTTCATTGGTAGTCGGGTTATAATAAGCGTTCACTGTTTGAGGAGTCATCAACCATTCATCCTTGTCTACCGGTTTGCCGGCTTTGGCAATCATTTCGTTGTAATCCCATTCGTTGGCACGCTCGATATTTGCCCAGTAAGAATCATCTTTGATCTCCAGTGCGGAGTAATCTTTCCATTTATCAGGATAACCTATTTTTACATGGAAGGTTGCCAGTTTCTCCAACGCTTTTTCCTTGGTCGGTTCACTCATCCATTCCAAACCTTTGATACGTTCTCCCAAAGAAGTTTGCAGGTTCTTCACCAGTGTAACCATACGTTCTTTGGCAGCAGCCGGGAAGTACTTCTCTACATACATCTGTCCTACCACTTCGCCAAGTACACCATCTACGGTGCTCACGGAACGTTTCCAGCGAGGTTGCATTTCTTTCTTTCCAGACATTGTTCTGCTGTAGAAATCGAAGTTTTGTGCTTCAAAATCATCGCTTAGATAAGAAGCGGCAGCATCTATCAATCCCCATTGGAGATATAGCTTCTGATCGTCCAGTGATACGGTATTAATCACATCGGCTACTTCCTTCATGGCAGCAGGCTGACCTATATTCACTTCTTCCAAATCTTTCAAACCGGAAACGGTGAAATAAGTATCCCAGTCAAAAGTCGGGAAGTTCTTTTTCAGCGTCGCCCTATCCATCTTGTTATAATTAGCATGAGGATCACGCAATTCCACTTGTGAACGAGCCGCTTTCGCCAGGCGAGTTTCGATGTTCATCACTGCTTTCACAGCTTTCTGTGCAGTAGCCTCATCATAACCTGCCAACTGGAACATTTTGGCGATATGTTCCTGATATTTATTACGGATATTCTTAGTCTGCTCGTCATTCTCCAGATAATAGTCACGCTGTCCCATTCCGATACCACCTTGATAGGTCTGTACGATATTCATGGAACTGTTCATATCATCTGCACTTACGAACATGGTGAAGTAAGGACGGATGCCTTTCTTCTGGCTCTCTGCGATATATGCATAGATTTCTCCTTTATCCTTGAGAGCGTCAATGGCTGCCAGTTCTGCTTTGATCGGAGTTACACCTTCCTGGTTCAGCTTCACGCTATCCATTGCGATATTATAAAGATCGCCTACTTTCTGCGCAGCACTGCCCGGTGCGTTATCTTTCTTCGCTGCCAATTCGGCAATCAATGCTTTCAGTTGTTCACGACTGTTTTCGCGCAACATATCGAATGTACCGAAACGTGAATACTCGTCTGTCAGCGGATGATCTTTCACCCAACCTCCACAGGCATATTGATAAAAACTTGTACCCGGCATAGCCGTGGTATCCAGATTAGCAAGGTCGATACCGGACGTCAGCACGGCCTCTTTCTTACTGTTACATCCTGTTGTCATAAGGCATACGGCAAGAATTGGTAAATACTTGGTTACTTTCATATTGTATAAATAATTAAATAGTCTCTCTAATCAACAATCATCCTACCCGCAGTCCGGCACCGAGGAAGAAGGTGACCGACACCGAGGAACGCCTCGTTCCTCAACGAGAAACACCTGTTTCGACACCGAGAAACAGATACCCGCCAGGAATACCTTCTATCGAGGTATAGCATTTCTCTCACATAGTGCTCGGAAGTATGCGTTTTGTTCTAGTTTTTCGCTTCTTCCAGTTCCATCGAAACCCGCTCCCACTCTTCAACAATGCCATCCAACTGTTGCTTCAGTTTTTGATGCCGTTCATAGAGCTGCATATCCGAAGCTCCTTCGGGAGTTGCCATCTTCGTTTCTACGATAGCAATCGCGGATTCGGTTTCCTCTATTGAAGCTTCACAGTCCGCCACCTGGCGTTCGAGTTTCTTAATCTTCTTATTAAGTTCTTTCTGGGCTTCGTAAGAGAGCTTATTCTCCGAAGGCTGAACGGTTTCAGGTTCATTACCTTTAGCTGAAGCCGTGGGAGAAGCCGACAGTCCCGCTCCTTTCTGAAGCTCGTTCAAGCTATCTATCTTTTTCTTTTGCAAGAATTCATAGATACCTCCAAGGTGTTCTTTTACAAGTCCACCACCGAACTCATATACTTTAGTCGCAAGTCCATCCAGAAAATCACGGTCGTGGCTGACAAGAATCACTGTTCCGTCAAATTCGCGGATAGCTTCCTTCAAAACATCTTTCGAACGCATATCCAAATGATTGGTCGGTTCGTCCAGAATCAGTAGATTTACGGGTTCCAGCAGAAGTTTAATCATCGCCAATCGCGTACGTTCTCCTCCGGAAAGGACTTTCACCTTTTTATCCGAAGCTTCGCCTCCAAACATGAAAGCTCCCAGTATATCACGTATCTTCAGACGGATATCTCCTGTCGCTACCCGGTCAATCGTATCGAATACAGTCAAGTTCTCATCCAACATTTGTGCCTGGTTCTGCGCAAAATAACCGATTTGTACATTATGTCCGATCGTTAGTTTGCCTTCGAAATCAATCTCGTCCATGATACATTTCACCAAGGTAGACTTACCCTCTCCGTTCTTCCCGACGAAAGCCACTTTCTCTCCCCTGTTGATAGTCAGGTTGACATCATGGAAAACGACATGGGTGCCATACGCTTTGCGCACATCTTCGCAAATCACAGGATAGTTTCCGCTACGACTGGCTGGAGGGAATTTTAAACGCAAGGCGGAATTATCTTCCTCGTCCACTTCGATGCGGTCTATCTTTTCCAGTTGCTTGATACGGCTTTGCACCTGTACGGCTTTCGTTGCTTTATAGCGGAAGCGTTCGATAAAATCTTCCGTATCTTGTATTTGTTTCTGCTGATTTTCGTAAGCACGGAGCTGTTGTTCACGGCGTTCTTTACGCAGGACTACAAACTCATCGTACTTCACTTTGTAGTCGTAAATCTGACCGCAAGTAATTTCGATGGTGCGGGTCGTTACGTTATTCAGGAAAGCACGGTCATGGCTGACTAATACGACTGCATTGGCACGTGTAGACAAAAAGTTTTCCAACCATTGGATACTTTCAATATCAAGGTGATTGGTCGGCTCATCGAGCAAAAGCACGTCCGGGCGTCGTAAGAGCAATTTTGCCAATTCGATACGCATACGCCATCCACCGGAAAACTCCGAAGTAGGGCGTTCAAAATCTTCCCGACTGAATCCCAATCCGAGAAGTGTCCGTTCGATTTCCGCCTGAAAGTTCGTACCGCCCATCATCAGGAACCGGTCGTTTTCATGCGTGAAACGGTCTATCAACTGATGATATTCTTCCGAATCATAGTCTGTCCGTTCGGCCAATTCCTGATTCATCCGTTCCAACTTCGCCTGAAGCTCAAATATATGTTCGAATGCCAGTTCTGCCTCTCCCATCACCGTCCGGTTGTCGGAAAGAATCATGACCTGTGGCAAATATCCGATGGTTACATCTTTCGGAGTAGCTACCACTCCGCGTGTCGGTGACTGCAAACCTGCCAATATCTTCAGCATGGTTGATTTGCCGGCACCATTTTTGCCGACCAGCGCAATGCGGTCTTTCTTATTAATTACATAGCTGACGTCCTCAAAAAGCGGCGTCGCATTAAATTCTACTGATAATCCTTCTACTGAAATCACTTCTGCTTCTGATTTATAACATTTTGGACTGCAAAGATACTGAATATTTATTAGATACTACTTAGTATGATACGTTATGAAAAACAAAAAAAGCAGTCATTCTTATGAATGACTGCTTTCTATCTTAATCAATGGCTCTTCTTTAGAACAACTTAGCAGGATATTCACCGGCATCTACCAATGCCTGAATCTTGTCTACTACGCTCTGACGGTCTTCCGGATAAGTGACGCCGAACCACTTGCTGGTAGTATCCAGTACTTCAACAGTGGCAGTTCCGTCATTAATCAATTTATCTACCATCAATGGGATGAAGAACTCGCTCTTCAGGTTTTCCATATTCTTCGGATCGCTTAGGAAAGTCTTGAAGAATTCCTGACTGTAAGCGAAGTAATCAGGAGTAAAGCCCCAGAAGTTCATACTTACCGGAGTCGTGTCGGGAGTAGCCGTCCATTCGCCATCATCACCGATATATTTCACTTCGCCGTCCAGACGTTGAATCTTCGTACGTTCTACTACAGATGTCAACAATCCTTTAGCATCTGTACTACAGATACCACGAGATACCGTACCGCTTTCGCTCAATGTATTTCCTACACGGAAACCTACCATTGAATAAACGTTCTTTGAATTTTCAGGAAGAGCAGAAAGGAATTTACCCATTACCTGGAAAGAATCGCGACCATAGAAGTCATCACAGTTAATCACTGCAAACGGTTCTTTAATCACATCAGCGCCCATCATTACTGCATGGTTAGTACCCCAAGGTTTAGTACGGTCTGCCGGGCAAGTAAAGCCTTCCGGAAGATCGTCGATTGATTGAAATACCAGTTCGCAAGGAATGTGACCTTCGTATTTGGAAATAATTTTATCACGGAAATCTTGTTCAAAATCTTTGCGGATTACAAATACAAGTTTGCCAAATCCGGCATTGATAGCATCATAGATTGAGTAATCCATAATAGTTTCGCCATTAGGACCCAGTCCGTCTAATTGCTTCAAGCCTCCATAACGGCTACCCATACCGGCTGCCAATAAGAATAAAGTTGGTTTCATAAATTGTGTAATATTAAAAGGTTAGTGATGTCAACGGCATCAGATTTCGTTGCAAAATTACAAAAATAGTTGAATCCAACAGGACAAATATCAATCATTATTTACCAAAATCGTACAAAAATCATTCATTAGAAGGGATAACCGATAGCAAAATGTATTCCCAGATTCTTCATAAAGGATCCTGTGACATTGTAATATCCGCTTCGTTCTGTATCGTAAGGCAAATGCAAAGGTATACCGAAGTCGAGACGGAACACCAGAATATCCATATCATAACGAATACCGACACCAGTACCCAAGGCGATTTGTTTCGGGAAAGTTTTCAGTTCGAGTTGTGAATTGGGACGGGCCTCATCCTTTCGCATCAGCCAAACGTTTCCCGCATCCAGGAAAGTGGCTCCCCAAATGCTCTTAAAGATACGGAAACGGTATTCTACATTTGCCTCAAAACGGAAAGTACCCGTCTGGTCGAGGTAAGAATAGCGGCTTTCCGCCGGATGGTATCCGCCCGGGCCGATGCTACGTACTGTAAAAGCGCGGATGCTGTTGGCACCACCCACATAGAATTGTTCGCTGTAAGGGGCTATCGTTGCATTACCGTAGGCGAAGAGAGCGCCCAAAGCTACACGGGAAGCAATCTTATTATTCTTGTCCATATTCCACAAATGGCGGAATTCCGTATTCAGTTTCACAAACTGCGCGAAAGGGACGTTCAGCAAACGTTTGTCCTCTTTGCTGAAAGACTGACCGAAAGCACGGTAAATCACCGAGGTCAGGTTACCGGCAGAGGTTACAGTCGATTGCCACCAAATCGGATTTTTAATACCGCGTGCGGAAGCATTATCATAGGTATAGGTATATTCCATTGCAGGAATAAACTGATCTTTCAAACTGATATATAATGCAGGATTGGCATCGGCAATTTCCCTGAACTCTTCCGATTGGTGTTGAAGGACGTTGAATGTCAGTTTAAAAGGGGTGATACTATGCCGGCTTGTACGTGTCGGCTGGAAATCGTAGGTAGCATTTCCGCCGAATGACAACAGTTTATAATACCTGGCACGGTTCAACTGGTCGATGTATAGACGGAATGTAGTGGTAGCCGGGAAGTCAAACTCCCTTTTCCCCCAATGCGGGAAAACCACGCGCGGGAAAGTCAGAGAGGTGGAAATTCCCATCTCCCAGCTGTTCATTAAAGAGCTTTTTTCTCCTCCGCCGGTTTGCCATTCATAAGAACCTTTCAGCTTCACGTTCCAGCTTTCGCCACCTCCGAATACATTGTTCCGAGTGACGCCGAATGATGCCCCGGGACCGGTTTGGTCGTTACTTTTGGTTACGACATTCAATTCCAGTTCGGCGTCCAGCGGCCTGGCAAATGTGGCCTGCATGGTTACGTTCAACGTATCACAAACGGCTGTCGTATCTTTCGGAGCATATTGCAAATCCAGATAACTGAAGATTCCCAACTGGCTAAGTTTCTCCTGCACCTGCTCCTGCCGATACTGACTGTAAAGACGGGTACGATTGGAAGCCCGCATCTGTGCATTCCGCACAAACTGTTGATAGTTCAACCAACGATAAAGCATATTCGGACGTACCTGCAATTTCTTATAATAATGTATATTCAGATTCTTATACATCATGCTGTCATTGGGCGCCTCACCATTCTTGCCAAACAGGTAAACAGAAGCATCTCCTACATAGTAAGGACGTTGTGCCGCAGCGGGTAATCCCGGAACGGGAATCAGACGAAGGCTGATATGTCCACCGGGAACCAATGTCGTATCTGCCTGATAAGTCATATAATCGGGACGGAAGTAAAAATATCCCCGGTTACGCAACAGCGTACTGATACGGGTACGCTCTTCATCCAGATCGACCACGTTAAACTGCTCGCCGGGACTTATATAAGACATTCGACGTCCCCGTTCCATAATGCGCAACGTTTGGGGAGTGAAACGCTGATAATAAACCGTATCTATAAAATAAGGATTCTTCATGTCTACCGTATAAAGAATACTTGCTTTCAGGCTGTCTTTCTTATCAACCAATGTTTCATAAGTCACTTTTCCATTGAAGTAACCATAATCACGGAGTAAGTTTGTAGCCACCTTGATACGAACCTCCGGATTGACAGTAGAGATAAACACCGGAGGATTGGCAGCCAGGCGGTTGAACATCCACTTTCCAAATCCCTTTTTATATTTCACAAAGTCGTTATACATCCACATTTTAAAAGGAATAGGCAGAAGGCCTCCTAACATCTTTGTACTGGGAGTTTTGTCAAGAGCCGCATCAATCTCTGTTAAAGCCGTCTCTCCTACCGGTGTTGCCGACTTATTCTCTACCACCGTTTTTCCTCCTGTATAAAGTACCTCCCCTTCAGGCAGGTGTTTTGTCACCGAACAGCCCGAAAACAAAATGATACCAATCAGACAACTTGCTAATATGTTATTATATATCCCTTTCATGCTTACTTCTTTTTCTTAAAGATGAACAGTTCACTGAGTTTGTCCAGTTTCTTGCGAAGTACCAGACCGACTCCTGTTTCCGTAATCTCGCCTTCGAGTACACTCTCGTAGTTTTTATCGTAGAACAGACGAACATAACGGGTTCCGGTTCTATCCAAACGATATTCCAGAGAGATGTTATCGATAAAGGATTCCGCATCATTCGTCGCATTCTCACCTGTAGACACCTTACCTCCGATTACAATCTGGAAACGGTTGTTAAAGAGACGTTGTGAATAACGGAAACTGTAATCCGTACGCTTACCACCCGTATCCGACAAATCGTGATCTTCGATACCGACAGAAACACTGGCATTTTTCAAATTTCCCATCAATGAGTTGATTTGGCTGCTTAATACGGAGTTCAGTGCGGAACCCATATTCAGTTTACCCAATCCACCACCTCCGCCACCAATCGGTCCGGTGCCAAGATAGGTTTTCATAACCATAATATAGAGGGCTTGTTTACCTCTCTCTTCCGCCCCCATGGCTGTCAACTCGTTTTGTATGGTTGCATCTTCGGGAGCAGATACATCAAATGCAAAGGAAAGATTATCCAACCGGTTCTTGACAACAATGGACACATCGAAATTAACCGAACGCGTTCCGCCGTTCTCTCCTTCGGAAACAGAAGCACGGATACGATCGGTTGCTTTGAAGTTCAACATCGGGTCCATGGGGTTTCCTGTCCATTCCACATAGCTACCGTTATCGATAGCAAATTCTTTGGCAGCAATGACAGGTAAAGCATATTTCATCAAACCGCCGCTCAACGTATAGCGTCCGGTCAATGTCAGATCACCTTGCGGAGTATATTTCATAGAGAGGTCACCTCCCCCTTCCAGTTCGACACGATTGTCATTGCTTGCATCCAAATCGACTTTCAAACGGACGGATGGATCGATATGTACCATCATCACCATGTCCAACCCGCCTAAAGAAACAGTCGGCACTTCTTGTTGGACAACCGTAGTGGTGTCGCTAAACGAAGTAAAGGTTACCAGACTTCCCAAACGATCCTGTACCGTCAACGGCGAGTCGGTCAAGATATAGGAAACGTCTGTATTACCCAACAGGCTCATGTTTCCACGCATATTCAATCCATCCAACGGCCCTTTCACTGTTGCCCGGAAATCGGCAAAGACTTTTCCGTAGACCAGACTCTCACGAGTGCGTTTGGCATCCAGAAGCGTATAGTTCTGCGCCAGCAGATTCAGATTCGCCATCGGTCGGAACATATCCCTGAAATCAACATAACCGTCAATCGTGAATGGAGTTTTTCCTGTTGTATAAATTGCGAATTTATCAAATTCCAACCGATTATTCTTTATCTGTACCGGACGGTTGTCGAGCCTGAAGTTAGCACCATACTGCCGGGAAAGGACAGTAACGCTATCCAATATCAGTTCGCCATTTATCAAAGGCTGTTCGGTACTACCCGCAATATTCAGATTACCATCCATATCACCGGCCAGCGTAGCCATTTTATCAGGAATAAATACGTTAGCTACACGTAGCGGGAAATGCTCCAGAGTAGCGTTTACTTCCAGACTGTCTTTTCCTGTCTGGGTTGGAACCAGCTTACCATCCGCCACCATCACTTCCACTTTGTCATGATTCAGATAGGCGTTCAGGTATTGTTTTCCCTGTTCGCCTGGCAGCCAGGTGGCTCCCACTGTCACGTCACCAATTCGTTGACGTTCATAAGTCAATTCATCAATAGCTGCTTCAACCGAAAGTTGAAGATCCTTTTCGGTCTGTACATAGTGCGCTTCCGCAGAGAATAAACCGGTTATTTCCGGGAAGTAAGGAAGTACACTGCTCAAATCAGCCAAACTGATTCTTCGGATTTCCACATCAATATTCTGTAGAGAAACGGTGTCTCCCCGTACAGAATGTACACGGAATCCCATTCCTTCGTCATCCCACATATCTACATTGGCGTATACACGCATATTCTTATGCACATAAATCCAATTATGATTTTCATTGAAATGAAACTTCTGGAAGGCGATTATCGGTTCTTCCGGAATCAAGGTGAGAGCCAGTCCATCGCCTTTTCCTTTGCCCTCGAACAAGGGACGTGCATTGACACCGAGTAATACTCCTGTTTCTCCTTTTCCATTCTTAAAGTCTACCAGCAATTCGGCATCCCGATCACGAATTTCTCCCGTCAGTGTGGTAGAGAAGGAGAATTGCGGATTCTTGGGACCGTTAATAACTCCGGCACGCAATTTCATGAGTGTGGTATCTTGTTTGACGGTAAAGAAGATGGTATCCAATTGCAAGGTATCTACTTTCAAGGCGTGGATAGCGGCTTTTCCATTAATTCCCCAGTTGGGAGCCGTTCCGAATTTCACTGAAGCGTCATGGTAAGCTATCTTCTTGGTAGCCAGAAAATATGCCAAAGGGTTCTCTTGTCCTGCGGAGAAAGAGAAAATAGCAGTTGGCAATGCTTTGCGTAATTCAGCGTGATTCAAGGCTTTCTCATCAATCTGCTTCATCAGTACATCCACAAAATGAGTGGACTGACGAATCAAAGGATTAACACCGGAACGTGCACTCAAATCGAGTTTCATATCTCCGGAGATTAAATGGGTAAATACGCGGTTCTGACGAGCCTCTGCCGAAAAATTGAAAGTCAGCGGACGCTTCATTGGCTCCGGCATGATTCCCAGTTCATGCAAATCCAGTTGGGTGACATCAATCGTTATTTTACCGTCGGGGTAGCTGTGTGCCAGATTGTATTCAGCATCCGTTGTCATTTTCAATAAAGCATTGTCACTTGTCAGATGTGCAGTGACCAATGCGCCTTTAAGTTCTCCCGTCAGATCAAGATTGGAAAGATGGTATTTAGCATAATGAAGCTGATCTAATGAAAGATTCAATTTGGCAAATGAATGGTAGGACATGACATCTAATCCACGACCATTAGCCGCAGCCGAAAGAGAAAGTTCATAGATAGAGTCTTTCGGGAGGAAACTATGAAGTTGCAGATTGTCTATTTTCAGATCAGCCTTATAGACTTCGGTAGTGGTATTTAAGGCTGCATTCACGTCTATAGCTCCTTGTCCTTCTTTCAAACGGAGATTTGCTTTATATTCAGGACCTTTGATATCCACTTTCGCCACCAGATTCATGCTGTCAGGAATGACAAGCGTACCATTAGGCGCTTCTCCCGACAGAGCGGTCAGGAAGTTCAGGTTTTGAGTAGTCATTTTCAGGCCGATGGTTCCGGTGCGTGTGAGGCTGTCGGTGAGGTTTTCCAAAAGGCCACCGCCCTCCAATGCAAAAGCACCCGGCAGGTCTACCGTGAAACGGGAAATCTGCATTTCTTTCAGATTGCCGTCCGTGCCGGCACGGATGACGAGCGGACGAAATGGATAGGCTACTTTGAAGCTTTCGGGCAGACCGCCGGCAAACAGCATGACGTCTTCTTTGCCGATATAAGCATTGAGACGGGCGGATAAGCGTCCCGTAGTGGGGATATTGACCAGTTCCCAATAGGTATGGGCAGATAAATCGATTTCAGAATGGGGAGTGTTCAGTTTCAAACCAGGAACACAGATAACTGAATCATTGGAGTAGGCTCTACCCGTCAGGGAAGTGACGCTCAATCCGGAACGTTCGTTCATGGTAAACTCACGAATGACTGCGTTCATATCCCTCCCTTTATACAGCAAGGAATCCAGAGCGATGCGAATATCCCGGACGGCAATATGAGAAGTGTCGAAGCCCTCTGCCGGTTGAGCAGTTCCGGTATCATAACTGGCAGAGGTTCCCGATAATAAGAACTTCTTCAAGTCGTAGTACTGATTCTTCAAATCTGCTTGAGCATCATCGATGGCTGCTTCTCCAATATGGGCCGCCATACGCATGGAATCAGCAGGAAGTTGCATACTGAACGATACATTTTTCAATTTCAACTGATGAAGAGCTACTTTCCAGTTGATCGGAGCAGAAGCTGTGGTATCTTTGGGCGTAGTTGTGGTATCATTCATCAGTAGCTGCACGTGAGTGTCGGATAGTTCGACCTGATTGATTACCGCTAGTTCATTAGACAGATCGACGCCATGACTTTGCAGGAAGAAACGTCCCAAAACGCCTTTAATCTTCATTCCCTCCATCAAATCGGCTGAATTAACGGCTACCCGGCTCAAAGTGACTTCATCCACTTCTACTTTTCCTTTTATCAACGGCCATGCCTGTACACGAACATTGAGACTTTCCAAAGACAAAAGGGTATCCGGCTGTTGAATAACCTCCACGCCACGTACCAACAGATTAAGCGGGAAACGAAGGTCTATCCGCTCCACCTGAATCCGCATGCCGGTTGCTTTAGAAGCGTATGCAGTAACCTCCCGACGCAAAAGATTCTGAACGGGAGGAACATAAAGCAATACCATTAGTATTACAAAGAGTATTATAGGAGTAAGCAATATCCAGCTTACCCAACGTATCCATTTTCGTTTCATGTAAAATGTGTCAGTGTAAATAAGGTGACACAAAGTAAACAAATTATTTTGAAAAAAGGTTTGGGTAATAGTAAGAAAGATACAGATAGTAGCCAAGGAGTAGAAGAAAACGGCTTATTGGGTATTCTTCATTACCTCCAAATAATGCTCCGCTTCACTAATTATTTTACGGACAGCTTCTAATGTATTGAATGTTGTTTCTTCTATTTTTTCCGAAAATTCTTCTCCACGACAAGCCTCCAACCATTTTAATGGGGCGATAGTATCCTCCGCTCCGATCATTGTGAAAAGAGGGAGAAGTTTATGCGCCATGGCAGCTATCCCGTCCACTTCTTTTTCATTCAATGCTTGTTGCATCCGTTCGACATTCTTGCCTGTCTCTTCAATAAAAGTGTGAATGATGGAGTATGCTGCTTCCGGATCATCTTCAGAATAAGCAGTCAGTGCAGAAAAGTTGATCCCGACAGTTCCCATATCTTCTGTTATATGCGCTTCATCGGCCGAAAGTTGACCTTCATTTACTGTTAGCAACAATTCCTTTACTGTAAACGGTTTATGCAAACAACCGGCAAAACCATGTTCATGTAAAGCGGCTTTATCCATTTCACTACGGGCAGTCACAGCAATAACAGGAATTGTTTTTGCTTGTGGTATATTAGAAGCCCGTAATAGTTTTACCAGATCAAACCCGTTAATGGCAGGCATTTGTATATCTGTCAGCAATACATCGAAGACGGAAGAGCGAAGTTGTTCAATCAGCTGTTCCAGCTGTTCACAACATACGGCATCAATACCATGCTGTTTCAACATGGCAGCAGTCAGATTCAGCTGAATCTTATCGTCATCAATCAAAAGCACACGAATGACTTTCATGGGAGGAATGGCAACCGACTGTTTGGGAGCGTATGGACTTTCGTCCTCCGAAGATTCATTTTCCGGAGATTCGCTTTCCGCAATGGATTTACCTACCGGATAAAGAGGTAAAGTTACAGTAAAACAGCTCCCTTTTCCTAATGTGCTTTGCACGTCAATGGTTCCTTCAAGCAAGGTTACCAATTTCTTCACAATAGAGAGTCCGAGTCCGAAACCTTCTTCCCCCTGCGCACCGGAAAGACGTGTAAATTCTTGGAAGATACGTTCACGATCTTCTGATGCCATCCCTTTTCCTGTATCGGCAATGGCGATGGTTAACTTAGAAGAATCATAACTGGCTGTCAGGCTAATTTCTCCTTTTTGAGTAAACTTTACGGCGTTGGACAAAAGGTTGTTCACAATTTGCCGGAGTCGCAAAGGATCACTGATATATCTTCCATTCAGTTCCGGGACGACGTGACATTGCAAGGCTAAACCTTTGGCAGCGGTCAAAGGTTCGAAACTGACATAAATTTCATCAAATAGCTGGGAAGGGTTAAAGGTTACGCAATTCACTTCCGCTTTATTGAGATCAAGCCGGTGGAAATCAAGTAAGTCACTGACTAACTTCAATAAATGTTCTGAAGAGCTTTTCATGTTGTCAAGGTAGAATCGTTGCCGTTCATCTTCTGTCAATCGGGACAGGAGTTCGGTATATCCCATAATTGAGCCTAACGGAGCTTTAAAATCATGGGTAATGGCAAGCATTAATTTTTCACGGGCGATCAGCAAATCTTCCGCCCGTTTATTCGCCACCTCCAATTGCTGGCGGTAACGGTTGCTACGGGAAATATCCCGCATAATCAATATCAGGAAAAAAGCCGATAATAGTACGGCACCAACCGCGATACCGCCGATGATACGTGCCGACCGCATCCTCACTTCCTGCTGAAGTTCGGCATCCTGACGGGCACGCAAGGTCATTTCTTCCTCATACTGTTTAATCAAGCTATCCATCCGTGCCGTCAACTGCGTATTCATCCGCTGGTACTTTGTACTGGTACGCCGGATTGTTTTCCTCCGTTGCAACCGTTTTTCTTCGGTAGCCATGCGGATTTTCTGCTGAAGAGAATCTTTAGAAGTGGTCGGTTGGAGAATGGTATCAGTGGCTACTTCCAACGATGTATTTACTAATACGGCACTGTCTTGTTTAGAAGGGGAAAACACTTCGGCGAGTCGTTTGAAGAATCCCTTCTTTTTAGGAGTAGTGATTAACGAGTCACGTTTGGTGATGACCCGATGTTGTACCCGTTGCTGGGTAATCACAGAATCCTGTTCGGAAATGATTTCTTCGATTTCCGAAGCAGAGAGAAGACTGTCGTTTGCCTCACTTAGCACCCGCAACATCTGAATCGTGTTTTGATCTTTCTCATGGAGAAGGGTCAATAGACTGTCTGTTCTTAAATTTTGTTGATCGTCGGCGGCCGACAATGCTTCCATTTCACGATGTACAAACACCAGCGAGAAAAGGAGGATCGCCAGCAACAAAGTGTAACCGGCGGTTATTTTCAACTTTGTAAAACGGAAGGAAGCCATTGGGGTTAAGTATTAAGTTTTAAGTATCAAGTATTTAGTATCAGGTTTTGGGATGAGGTTCGGGGAGTTTCGTCATGTGATGAAAACGCCACCAAAGCATCAATCCTGCGCTTGTCAAACCAAAAGGAAATGCCATCCAGACACCTACTACTCCCCATCCCATCACAAAGCCGCAGAAATAACCTACAGGAAGAGAAATAATGAAATAGGCGACAAAGGCAATCAACATCATTAGTTTTACATCTGAAATTCCACGCAAAGCGTTGGCGAAAGTAATCTGCAGTCCGTCGCCAAACTGATAAACGAGGAAAGGGAAAATTAGAGAGGTCACCATAGCAGCCACTTCCTGACTGTCGGTAAACCAGCCTCCCAAGTAATTCCGGCAAAGGAAGACAATCAAAGAAAGCACAACGCCCAATGTCATCATCAGATGAAAACCTGCATAGGCAGAACGACGTACATTGATGATGTCATTCTGACCTTTGAAGTTACTGACACGAACAGCCACAGCAGCACCCATACCGTAATACATCATAAATGTAAACTGCGAAATAGCCAGCATAACCTGATGAGAAGCCAGAGCGATAGTACCCAGCCAACCGATCATGATCGCACTTAGACTAAAAGAGGCTGTCTCCATTCCCATTTGAAAAGCAACCGGCCATCCGAGGCCGTTCAAATGCCCAAATACAGCTCGTGACCATCCCAAACGGAAAAAGCCAATCTTATAGCGGACAAAACGCGGACTACGCATAAAGATGATGATAAATATAATCACCATCACGATACGCGAGAACAGCGTGCTGACACCTGCTCCCAACAGACCTAACTCGGGCAATCCGAGCTTTCCATAAATCAGGATATAGTTTCCTATGATATTCAAGACATTTCCACCAAGCAATATCCACATAGCGGTTTTTGTATCCGTAATTCCGTCTGTAAACTGCTTGAATCCATTGAAAAGCATGACAAACACTAGTGAAGCGAGCAAAACAAGGTAATACGGTTTAATCAGGGGAATCAATTCTTCCGGCTGTCCGAGACGTTCTATATTTAGATAAAGAACAGTCATACAGACAGTCAGCAGCAATGCAACCATCAGGTTTGCCAGCAAACTGTTGCGTAAAGCCTGTCCCGCAGGGGCATACTGGCGGGTTCCATACAAACCTCCCACAATGGGAGTCAGCCCATACGAAAAACCCGTACTGAAAATAATCGCCAGATTGAACACATTATTGACGAAGGAAGCTGCTCCCAGCTCAATCGTACTATGATGCCCGATCATTAACGTATCCGCAAATCCAAGAACGATTACTCCTATTTGACCGATCACAATCGGCAGTCCGAGAAAAATTAGTGCTTTATAATGCTCTTTATATGTACTATAAATATGTCTCATTTACTTTTCCGTTACCTAAACGTATCTCCATTTTCAGGCAAAGGGACTTTTCCCTTTCACTGATAGATTAAAAAAGGGAGAATTTAATTTTGTTGTTTCTTATAATATAGTATTACTCCGTTCTCCTTACGGAAAGCAGATTGAGCTACCGCCCGCAATTGTTCAGCCGTGACAGACCGATAACGATCGACCTCTTTTTCCATGTCCTCCGCCCGGCCAAGCAATTCGTACCAAGCCAGGTTGGTTGCCACATTCAAATAATTGATGTTGCCGAATATCTGGGTGGACTCAAATTTGTTCTTCACTTTTTCCAGTTCCTGTTCGTCAACCAATTCTTGCTGCAACAGTTCCAGTTCTTCCCGCACTGCCGCTTCCGCCTGTTCCAGGGTGACACCTGCCGAAGGTTTACCACTAATATGGAATAACCCCGCATCTACACTGCCGGAAATATAAGCATCTATACTCGAAAATAATTGTTTCTGTTGTACCAAACGCTGGTTTAACCGGCTGGAACGTCCGTTGCTCAACACATCCGACAAAATATCAAATGCATAATAATCCGGATGGCAATGGGCAGGCATGTGGTATGCCATAAATAAAGAATCGAGAGGAACATTTCTCTCTACCGTCAGCCGCCGTTCTTCCGTCTGTTCCTGTTCTTGTGGCAGGTTCCGTTGAGGAACTTCCCGACGAGGAATAGAGCCGAACCATTTTTCCGTCAAAGCAACCGCTTCTTCGAAAGAGATATTGCCGGTTACAGCTAATATAGCATTATTAGGAGCATAAAAACGGAAAAAGAATGCCTTCACTTCTTCCAGCGTAGCATTGGCAATATGCGACAACTCTTTTCCGATAGTAGGCCATTGATAAGGATGCGTCTGATAAGCCAGAGGACGCAAAAGATGTCCGATATCCCCATAAGGCTGATTCAAACATCGCTGTTTGAATTCTTCCATTACTACTCCCCGCTGTACCTCCAGACTCCGTTCGCTAAAATCAAGACTCAACATCCGGTCGGATTCCAACCAAAAGCCGGTTTCTACATTCTGACGAGGTACAGTGAGGTAGTAATTGGTTATATCATTATTCGTCCAGGCATTATTCTCTCCACCCGCCAATTGAAGCGGCATATCATAATCGGGAATATTCACCGACCCTCCGAACATCAGGTGTTCGAACAAATGGGCAAAACCGGTATGTTCGGGATCTTCGTCGCGAGCTCCCACATTATATAATATATTAAGGGCAACCATCTGCGTACTTTCGTCCTGCGAATGTACCAGACGTAACCCATTATCAAGAATATGCCTGTTGATTTTCATATATTTCAGTCAAGTATTGTCACCTTTGTTATTTTTACATCTTCTTCGGGACGATCGCTACGGTCGGTTTTCACCTGCTGGATTTTATCCACAATATCCAAACCTTTCACTACTTCGCCGAACACAGTATATTCGCCATCCAGATGCGGAGTTCCTCCCACCGTTGTATAGGCTTCAATCTGTTCCGGAGTGAAATGAAATTCCGGTTGTTTAGCTGCCATTTCCTGTGCCTCTGCAAACAACTTTTCCTGCAAATCATAAAGACCATTTTCGTCATTTGCTTTTCGCATCTTATAAATTTCCTTCATGTGTTTCTGTGCCAGCGTATTGAAAATAACATTAATCTTATTCTCATTCATCTGGCTTTCCATACCCAGCAAGGTAGAGTCATTGAACACCTTACCTGTCACGATATAGAACTGACAACCGGAAGATTCTTTCTTCGGGTTCACATTATCTCCCTGACGGGCAGCGGACAAGGCACCTTTCTTATGGAAATATTTAGGATATACAAATTCAGCGGGAACAGTATAACCTACATCTCCCGTACCCAGCATTTTTCCTTTCGGTGCATTCTTTGAGTCCGGGTCACCAGCCTGAATCATAAAATCTTTGATAACACGATGAAACAGTGTGCCTTCATAAACACCGTCCTTCACCAGTTTGATAAAATTATCACGATGTTTCGGTGTCTCATTATATAGTTTCACCTCGATATCTCCTACAGTTGTCTCAATCTTTACCAACGTTTCTTTATCCATGTCTCCTCCTTTTTTTGTTCCGGTTTTGCAGGCAGTAAGTCCGCAAAACGATATGGTTAATATTATCAATAGAATCTTTTTCATAACACTTTTATTTAATTTAAGTTTGCAAATATACCACTTTCGCCTAAATCCTCTTACCTTTGTGACTTAAAAGAATCAAAACCTGACATGATGAGCTCCATATTGATCGTTGAAGATGATATCACTTTTGGAATGATGCTAAAAACCTGGCTAGGCAAAAAGGGCTTTGAAGTATCATCAGTGAGTAATATTGCCCGCGCCCGAAAACATATCGAAAGCCAAAACGTCGATCTGATTTTATCAGACCTGCGACTACCCGACCACGAAGGTATCGATCTGCTGAAATGGATGAATGAACAAGGCATGGACATTCCTTTAATCATCATGACTGGCTATGCGGATATACAATCCGCCGTACAGGCAATGAAACTGGGAGCACGTGATTATATAGCCAAACCGGTAAATCCGGAAGAATTACTGAAGAAAATTTCTGAATGTCTACAGTCTGAAAAGAGTCCTGCTACTCATAACGTTGCTAAATCTTCTTCTAAAAAAGGTGCTTCTACTTCATCTAAAGATTCAACAGAAAATCATCGTGCTTATCTGGAAGGAGAAAGTGATGCAGCCAAACAACTCTACAATTATGTAGGTCTGGTAGCTCCGACCAATATGTCCGTACTTATCAACGGTTCCAGCGGAACAGGAAAAGAGTATGTGGCGCACCGTATTCATCAACTTAGCAAACGAAACGATAAACCGTTTATTGCCGTAGATTGTGGTTCTATCCCCAAAGAACTGGCTGCTTCCGAATTTTTCGGTCATGTGAAAGGTTCGTTTACAGGTGCTCTGACAGATAAAACGGGTGCTTTCGTTGCAGCCAACGGTGGTACTATCTTTCTGGATGAGATCGGAAACCTTAGTTATGAAGTGCAGATACAACTGCTTCGTGCCTTGCAAGAGAGAAAAATACGTCCGGTAGGTTCTACACAGGAGATATCGGTAGATATTCGTCTGGTATCTGCCACCAATGAGAATCTGGAACAAGCCATTGAAAAAGGTACTTTCCGTGAAGACCTTTATCATCGTATCAATGAATTTACCCTCCGTATGCCCGATCTGAAAGAACGGAAAGAAGATATTCTGCTCTTTGCCAATTTCTTCCTCGATCAGGCAAACAAGGAACTGGATAAACACCTGATTGGTTTCGATGCAAAAGCATCGCAAGCTTTAATGAATTATCATTGGCCGGGAAATTTGCGCCAAATGAAGAACATCGTCAAAAGAGCAACTTTATTGGCACAAAGCAGTTTCATTACTTTATTGGAATTGGGGACCGAGCTTTTAGAAACTCCTGCATCCAGCAATACGAGCATTGCATTACGCAATGAAGAGACTGAAAAAGAGCATATTTTGGAGGCGCTACGCCAAACAGGAAACAATAAGAGTAAAGCAGCGCAATTACTGAATATTGATCGAAAGACTTTATATAATAAATTGAAATTATACAATATTGATTTGTAACAAGTTACATTCTTGCATTTTCTCAAGTGTTCTCATGCCTATGAGAAAATTTTCTCAATGCAATGAGAAAAAATTCTCACTATTATGAGTATTTATTCTCATCACGGTGAGAAATGATTCCTTTTTGTAGTGCTCGAACTTATCTTTAACCGAATCTATCGCATTACCAGATATTATTAATTTTAATGCATATTCCATAGAATAAAATGCCCCCCATGAATAAAAAAACATTATTACCCCTTGCATTTGTGCCACTCGCAGCAACCAATCTGCAAGCACAAAGCAATATGCAAATAGAACACGCGGACAAACGTCCGAATATCATTCTCTTTATGGTAGACGATATGGGATGGCAGGATACTTCACTCCCATTCTGGACACAGAAGACACACTATAACGAATTGTACGAGACTCCAAATATGGAGCGGTTAGCCAAACAGGGAATGATGTTTACTCAAGCGTATGCCAACAGTATCAGTTCTCCTACCCGGTGCAGCCTCATCACCGGAACCAACGCCGCACGTCACCGAGTAACTAACTGGACGCTGCAAAAGAATACAATGACAGACCGTAAAGATAGCATTCTGGCAGTCCCTGACTGGAATTACAATGGAGTAAGTCAAGTGTCCGGCACTAATCATACTTTCGTAGGAACCTCCTTCGTGCAACTGCTAAAGAACAGCGGTTATCATACTATACATTGTGGAAAAGCCCATTTCGGAGCGATAGATACTCCAGGGGAAGATCCGCATCATTGGGGATTCGAGGTAAATATTGCCGGACATGCGGCCGGTGGACTTGCCAGTTACCTGGGAGAAGAGAACTACGGACATACCAAAGATGGGAAAGCGGTATCACTGATGTCTGTTCCCGGATTAGAGAAATATTGGGGAACGGAAACCTTTGTAACTGAAGCATTGACGTTGGAAGCCATTAAAGCACTGGATAAAGCGAAAAAGTATAATCAGCCTTTCTATTTGTATATGTCGCAATATGCCATCCACATTCCTTTGAACAAAGATATGCGCTTCTATGAGAAGTACAAGAAAAAAGGAATGACAGACCATGAAGCTGCTTATGCCACACTGATTGAAGGAATGGATAAAAGTTTAGGTGATTTAATGAACTGGCTGGAAAAGAATGGAGAAGCCAACAACACTATTATCATTTTTATGAGTGATAACGGAGGACTTGCATCCGAATCCGGATGGCGTGACGGCAAGCTGCATACACAGAATTATCCATTGAACAGTGGTAAAGGTTCTACTTATGAAGGCGGTATCCGCGAACCGATGATTATCAGCTGGCCGGGAGTAGTAGCTCCGGGAAGCAAATGCAACAACTACTTGTTGATAGAAGACTTCTACCCTACTATTCTTGAAATGGCAGGTGTCAAGAACTACCAGACAGTTCAACCGATAGACGGTATCAGTTTCATCCCTCTGCTGAAACAGACAGGCAACCCAGCTAAGGGTCGGAGTCTTTTCTGGAATATGCCTAACAACTGGGGAAATGACGGTCCCGGAATCAACTTTAATTGTGCCGTTCGAAACGGTGACTGGAAATTGATTTATTACTATGGAACAGGAAAGAAAGAGTTATTCAACATACCTGATGATATAGGAGAAAGCAACAACCTTAGTGCACAGCATCCGGACATCGTGAAGAAACTTTCTAAAGAGCTGGGCAACTTTCTAAGAAAAGTAGATGCACAACGACCAACTTTCAAAGCGACAGGTAAACCTTGTCCCTGGCCGGATGAAATTAAGTAAATAGATTACCTAAATAAAAGAACTGTGGCGGGGAGTGTGGAATAATTCCACACTCCCCGCCACAGTTTCCACACACTCCACACATACTTCCCCACTATCCTAATTGGCATCATCTTCCTCATTCCCTTATTTATCAATCACTTATCATACATTATCTAATTTTGGCACGCGCTTTGATCTTTAATTAAACGTTAGCGAAAAGCAATAACCGATTCCTTAACACAAAGGTAGAGAATTGAAAACATATGTCTAATAATCATTAAAGCAAACGATTATGAAAAAATTAGTATTAGTAGTAGCAATGTTTATGTTTGTTTGTGGTGGTTCATTCCTTGTAAAGGCTCAGAGTTCTGCAGAAGCTGTGACAGCCCCGACAGAAATCAATGCAACAGTTGTCAATGATACAGTAGTAAAAGATACTGTAACTAAAGAAGACGCGCCTGCAAAGGCATCACTGGTTGCACTCGCCGCCAATGTCAATGATACAGTTGTCACAGACACTACATCAAAAGACAAACCGGCTGAGCCTGTCAAGGAATAACCTTGCCAACAACATGCAGGACATAGTCTGCCGAAGAATAGTAAGCACACTACAAAAAAAGCCATCCCTACTTTCGTCTATTCCGGGGATGGCTTTTTTATTATCCTATCTTCTTACAATTATTCTGTAGGAGTACTTGTTTCCAATATCGGATCTGTTTTCCAACTTGAAACAATATTTGCCGCCTCTGCTTCGAAGCTCTTTCCTGCCAAGGACACAAATGTCTTGGTATTACCATTTCCATTATTGAATAACCAATTAGCTACCATTCCATCCTTATCCTCACTCAACAACTTGCCGCTCTGCTCGGAGATCTGTTGATCCGACAAGGCTTTTGTCCAAATACGGGCATAACTGATAGCTCCGTTCAACCGGCGTTTACCATCAGACTGGCCGATGTAGAAATCAGAAGTAAGATTGATCTCTTTCAAATCATCCGGCGTACCGTTTGATAATTGAAGCGTTTCTCTGACACCATTTACATACAATGCAATCCGTTCGCTTCCGCTCTTACTATTATCCAATACCACAGCCACATCATACCACTTATTGGTTTCTATCTTAGTAGAGCCCTCATAGCGAATACTACCTTTATCATCTGCAGCAAGCTGAAGGAAACGTTCTTCATCATTGCTTCCTCCCTTATGCACGTCGACACGCAGCAGGAATTTCTTCTCTATACCCATCACCGTATTAATCCGGGCATTTCCATTGTCATTGCCATTCAACGACTCAATATTGAAACGAGCCTCAAATGTGATCGTACTCAAATTCTTTAGCGATTCATCTGCCGTACCATTATATTCAAACGGTACTTTAAAGTAATTACCGCTACCTAGGTTCGCTACTTTATCTGCCTGTACCACCGTAACGGTCAGACTTAATTCCTGTTCCGCTTCGTCTCTGACAAACACGGTAGTGATACCCGCTTTTTTACCTATTAAATTGAAACGAGTGTCATCCACCTGCTGAATAGCTACAATCTCTTCATCCTCTGCTGTCAGACTATAACCTCCGTTCCCTTTTTCTACCGTAATCATGATCTTATTGTTGACTCCCACTCTCGGTGTCAGGTTGGAGACATCGATAGAAATCGGATTTACCGTCACCTGAACCACTGCCTGTTTTCCTTTATGGTCTGTAAAAGTCACTGTTGTATGTCCGTTCTTCAAACCTGTCAAAGTATAGAAAGGACGGAACTGATCTGTATTAACCATGCTGACAACCGTTTCATCCTCCACCTCATAAGACAATTCATCATTGCTGGAAAAGTTTCCCATGCTAACAATCAGTTGCTTTTCACCGGCAACTTCCAAGATCACCTCCGGTTCATTCACTTCCAATTCAAATACACCTACATTCACAGAAATATTGGCAACTACTCCTTCTCCATCCATTACTTCGACGGTAGTGGCCCCATTCTGTGAGCCACTTTTTACAGTTATCAATTCGCCGGAAACGGTAGCCGTTGCAATGGCAGTGTTGAAACTTCTCACGGTATAGTTTCCGTTTCCAACCACTACATTCACTTTGGCTTCCTCATTCTGCCCGATACGTATTACCGGTTTGTTCACAATCAACTCTATCAAGTCTTTAGCCACATCGTCGTCATCATCGTCATCACAACCTGTAACGGCAAACGATAATACCGACAAAAGCAACAGACACATATATGTATAGATTCGTTTCATCTGATTTTCTTTTTAAAGTTATACATTCCTACCGGTTTACCATCCGGGATTTTGTTCAATGGTCGGTGTCTTCTGCAACTCACTCTGGCGAATCGGGAACAGATAATGCTGAATAGAGAACGTACGTTCTTCCACGCAGAAACGCTCCATTCTATATTTCACACCGTCAACCGTAATGGCCCCATTCTCATCCTGCACCGGACGCATTCCGTTAATCATTCGCTGGCAACGGGGCAATGCACCGTTATTGGCAGCCCAGTATTTCTGTGTACGTTTTGAATTGTCACTCCCGCTCGATTTCCAAAGGCTTTCCTTTGCTAGCTCTTCCTTACTGGTGGGTTCCAGATACAAGCGGCAAGTCCACGGACGTTTTCCTTCATAAAAAAGTTCCACGCGACGTTCGCGCTGAATGTATTCACGCATCAACTGTTGATTAGTCTTTACTTCCGGCGGCATCGGTTTCATAAAAGAACGTTCACGAACCGTATTCACCAATTTATAAGCTTCATCGATATCCTCGCCCAATTCATTACAAGCCTCTGCATAAATATAAATAAACTCCGGAAGACGCCAGATGGCGGGCGCATTGATACTGAAGTTACCGGATTTGTTCCATGACTCCTGTTGGAATTTACGTAAATAATAACCGGTAGTAGTTGCATTGGTAGCACCAATCTTATCGGAACCACTCGCCGTATTGATCGTTTTCGACTCGTTCTTATTATTACGGTAAGGAGCTCCGTGATAAATTACATCACGATAGAAACGCGGGTCACGAGTACCTTTCACATACGGATTAGTATCATCATAGCCACCTTTGCGGGCTTCTGCCGAATATACCGGATAGCCATAATCACCTACGATATATTCGTATTCATCCACTTGTTCCTGTACCGGTTGCTGGCGCGAACTTCCCTCACGGCTGGGCGGATAAATATCACCCTGCCATGCCTGATCCTTGCTCTTCGTCATAAAGAACACATACTCATTGGCAAAGGCATCCATATCATAAAACATATCCCACAAACGAGCATATACACGGCTGTCATTCAGATTACCGTCAGCCGGATCCTTGAAATCATTTGCATCATGTTTCGTATAGAGAGAATAACGCTTGGTTCCGCCGACTTCGAAATCCAGAACGGCTTTAGCCGCTTCTTTGGCTTTTCTCCAACGAGTAGCATCATAAGCATACTCATTTTCAAACACACGACGCAAGTTGTATCCATATTGAGAAGCACCGTTCCACAACGGAGTAGCCGCTACCCAGCGAACAAAAGAAATCAATCCCAGACAGGCTCCCTTATCCACACGCCCAAAATTCTCGGAAGTTTTCACATATTTATTAGGAACCATGCCATAAGCAGTTTGCGCATCCGTCACAATCTTTTCAACCATCGAATGAACAGATTCTTTCTTGAAGTCCATATTATCTCCGGCATTAATCACACGGTCAATATAAGGAGCTTCGCCATACATACGCAATAACAGCATGTGGAAATAACCACGCATGAAATACATCTCACCGATACGGTTGCGAAGATCACCATCCTGCTGTGGGTTGTCGGGCGTATTATACTTCTGTACATTTTCTATAATCAGGTTCGCTTTACGGATTCCTTCATAAAGAGCTTCCCAATATTGCCCTACACTACCGGGCAAAGAATTCGGGTTCCAGGCACCGTTATTGAAGTTATTCGTAATGTTTCCCTCTACGTTGGTTCCTTCACATTCGTCCGTAATGGCACTGTTGCTGAAGTGCTCGAAGAACACCAGCGGACGGTCTGCTTTCTTTGCAGCCGCATATACGTCGGAAACCAGTCCGTTCACTTTTTCGTAACGGGCAAAAACGTCCGCTTCCGTAATATTATCATCATCGTCCCGATCCAGGTAATCGCTACATGAAGTAAAGACCAACGGCAGGACCAATAAAGCAATTGCTGAAAATCTATATAACTTTTTCATATTTCTATCTTATTTAGAATGTTATATCAATACCAAAATTGAATACCTTTTGAATAGGATACCAGGAAGCTCCGTCTCCGGATTTCGTTTCCGGATCTATATCCACATCACCCAGTTTATCAAAAGTCAACAGATTCAGACCTTGTACATAGATACGTGCCTGTTGCACATGGAATTTACGTAATAATTTGGGTGATACATTGTAACCAATTTCCACATTCTTAAGACGCAGGTAGGAAGCATCATACAAAAACAAACTACTGTTTCCATTCTTGTTGTTATCATGTGTTCCATAATGCAATGCCGGATATTTGGCAGTAGCAGCCGTTTCCGGTGTCCAACGGTCCAGATGCATTTTCTTCACACGTCCGATCTTATCTTGTTCAAATTGCGGGAAGTCAAATACAGCAGCCCCATTCAACAGAATAGATGATTTTGTCGCACCTTGCAATAATACACTAAAATCAAAGTTCTTATACTGGAAACCGAAAGGAATACCGAACATCAGTTCCGGACTACGCGGATTTCCCATTGCTGTACGGTCTTCATCATCAATCACTCCGTTACGATCCAAATCCTTATAAACAACATCTCCCGGAATTAATTGTCCCCACGGCTGATAACCGATCTTGTTCAAACGGTCAGCCTCTTCCTGATCGGCTACAAAATGATCGAACACATAAACGAAGTTTTCGTATAAACGTTTACCGGTTTCTTTACGCCAGGAGTTCTTGCGGGCAACTTCCGCTTTATATTCCAAACGGTTGCGGGAGAAAGTCAGGTTCGGACGAATATAGTAACGGAAATCCTTTCCAATCTTATCATTCCAGCTCAATTCGATATCCACACCGCGGTTGCTTACTTCACCCAGATTCTGTAAAGCTGCATCTTTACCTACAATATCCGGATATCCCATGATACCGTCACTATTCATATCTGTAATAATGTCAAAACGATATTCATAAAATGCATCTATCGTCAATGCCAAACGTTGGTTCAGGGTAGTAAAGTCAATACCGACATTCAGTTTACGGGCTTTCTCCCAAGTCAGATTCGCATTAGCCAGATTACCTTCGGAAGTACCGCCTACATTCGTACCAAAGTTATTACCGAAATCATAACCACTGCCACCACCGTAGAAAGCCAGATATGGGAAACGGCTGCTGACATTGTCACTACCTACCAAACCATAGGAGGCTCTTACTTTCAGGAAGTCAATCCAGGAAGCCTTTTTCATAAATTCCTCTTCAGAGACTACCCAACCGATTGAACCAGCTGGGAAGAACCCGTAACGTTTGCCCGGAGCGAAGTTTTCGGAACCATTGTAACCGAAGTTAAATTCCATCAGATACTTCTGATTATAATAATAAGCAAAGCGTCCGGTGATACCCTGGCTATGATAAGCCAGTTCATTGTTAACAGTACGGTTACCACGGTTTGCCAATAACATGGCGGTCACTTCGTGGCGGTTGCTAAACAAACGGTTGTAATCCAAACGTGCCTGTATATAAGTACGTCCGTCAGAAGCGTTATGACTGAATCCGTTGCCAATAGTCTGGTCAATATCATATTTGTTACCCGTTTTGTAAGCACCCGTATAGTGTCCGCCTGCCATATAAGCATCCGAACCTTCGATCGGCATAAACGTCGCATATTTCGGATATTCACGATAACCGTCTTTGTAAGTATCCAGTTTGCGATTAATCCAGCGTCCTTCAGAAGCATCATAAGAGAACATCACTTCCGCTTTTAATCCTTTCGTCAGAAATTCCATATCCAGATTCATGGCAAAACTACCATTCAGATACGTGTTCTTTTCATTCAGATAACCGGTACGGCTCAATTCACCCAGAAGATTGTAACGGTAGATATTGTCACCATAAAGCATTCCACGAGGATTTTGCTGAATGTATTCCTCATTCTGCGGATGCGCATTTTCTTCCACCAGGATGGGCAGATATGGAGGCTGGGTAGCACAGATGGTCATCAGGCGACCGGCTGTTGTACCCGGTGCATTACGGTCGGTAATACGGGCCCCCAAATCCAAACGGGTACTCAAATAACGATTAATGTTGATATCGATGTTCGAACGGAAGTTGTAACGGGTGAACTTGGTTTGCGAGTCATATTCACCGGCATTCGAATATTTGTAGTTACCGCCTTGTGAAAAGTAATTGGCCAATACATAATAACGTACCTTGTCCGTACCTCCACGGATGGAGAGGCTGACATCTTCCTGCAAACCGGGTTTGAAGGCAAAATCATAATAATCCCAGTCATATCCCAAACCATCGGAGTTGTCTCCTTTCGCACGGCGGAAATTGTCAATCGCCTGTTGAGAGAAAAGGTTCAAACTGCTGATGTCTGCGCCCGTCATCTTGGCATCGTTCAATCTGGCTTCATTATATAAAGTTGCATAATCGGCAGAGCCTAAATATTCGGGGAAACCGATCGGCTGGTTAATACCGATAGAGGCTTTCAGGTTCACGGTTGCCTTTTCCGCTGCCTTACCACGTTTGGTAGTAATAACGATTACACCATTTGCACCACGGATACCATAAGCGGCAGTAGCCGAAGCATCTTTCAGGATAGTGAATGTTTCAATTTCATCCGGTGCGAGGTAACTCATGTCACGTTCGATTCCATCGACAATGACAATGGCACTCTGGTTACCGTAAGTTGCCTTACCACGGATAAACAATTCACTTTGATCCACACCCGGTTCACCACCCGCATACTGGTTTACAATCAACCCCGGCAGACGTCCGGCAAGCGCATTGTTGATATTGGCAGTAGGACTTTGCGTCAGATCTTTTGTCGTGATGGTAGCAACAGAACCGATCATCGTTTCTTTACGTTGTTTGGTATAACCTACCACAACCACTTCCTGCAAGGCTTTCGTATCTTCCTGTAGTAAGACAGTCAGTTCCTTCTTTGCACCGGGAACAATTTCCTGCGGCTGGTAACCCAGGTAAGAAAACACCAACGGAGCTTCCGCATAAGGCAGTTTCAATGTAAACTTACCATCCATATCTGTAATCGTACCTGCATTGGCCACCCCTTTCACGACAACAGACACACCGATCAACGGGTCATTTGTCGTCTTGTCCAATACCGTACCCGACACTGTTATTTTATTACTTTGTGTGGCCTGCACCTTTGCCGTTCTTCCCGTTTGCGCCACACCCTGCAAAGGTATACCTGCAAGAAGAGTGCAAGAAACAGCCACCAGACAAATATTTCTTTTTATATGTATCATCTTTCTTTTCGATTTTCTATGTGTAATAAATCAATCTTATTCCTCTGCTTTCTTACCGAAATCCGGTCCGACCCAGTTGGCCTTTTCCGTTGCTTTACCTTGCACCCAGTCTTCATAACGGGCACGGATTTCAATCATTGTTGCTCCCGGGACTTCCGCATTCAAGGAAATTGTCAGGCGATCTTCCCTGTTGTCACGATTACCGAAGGTCGGTGCTTTTGCCCAATCGTACTCCCACACATAATAGCCTTCGGGATGAGCCAACGTCCAAAGCACATCAGAACAGCTGCGCAATGCAGCGATAAACTTATTCTTGGTCTTTTCCGGATAAAGGCTGTTAGTCGGCTGTTTCACCATATCCAGGAAGTAACGGACAAATATTCCACGGAATAAAAGATTATCTCCCGAATTTCCTTCACCACTGAATACCGGATAGTTGGAATCCATCTTCTTATTCACCTGGTAAGAGCCGAAAGCAACCGCATTACGAAGATATTCATCCTCACCGGTAGCGTTGTACAGCTCCAGGGCAGCCGCCATAAATGTTCCCTGATTATAAGACAAGGCTACTTTATCAGGATCTCCCGGTGTTCCGTCATCTTTAATACTAAGATTATCATATACCTGTCCGGTGGAAATATCACACAGATAAGCCGTCATCCAGTTGTATACCTCTTTGGCGAAGTTCAGGTAATAAGCAGCCTGCTCTTCCCAGCCATCTTTAGCCTCCTTAACGGTAAGTTGATACAATTTCATAGCCAGAAGGCAACCGGGACCATTGGAACAAGACATACGTGAAGCCGGCGCATCCGTTTTCCATGCCATTCCTCCTACCCCTTTATAGTCATTCTTCGCTCCCTTGATATGGTTCCACATCTTCATCAACGCACTGTAGTAATCCTGATCGCCAGTCAATTCATAAACCCGCAGACAAGACAGTGCCATCCATTCCATATCATCATAGAAGTTATTCCAGAAGTCTTTGCCACCATAACCGCAATGTTCATTCCAGTCATCAAAAGCCGGCAGGAAAGGTTTCATGATGTTTTCATACAAATGAGCTTGATATTCGGGATTGTTTGCGTGACGGATATAAGCATCGATCACGATGTCCAATGCATGTCCCTGCGACCATCCGCCGCTACCGCCCGTGCTTGCCGGTTCTCCGGTTTCCGGTGTATTCGGTTTTTCCCAGTAAATGCTTCCGCAAAAGGTATCCCGTCCGCTGGCATTCTCATAGAAATATTTGATATAAGTTCCCGTACTTTTGTCGGCTGCATCTGTCCAGTTCACATCCGACACATATTCACCGGATGAATTACCTTTGTAGATGTCTCCCAGATCGCCGTCGTCACAAGCTGTAAATATTGCCAGTGCACCGCTTAACAACAAAGCTCTTTTTGATAATGATACTATATAGTTCTTCATATTATTATTCAGTTTTAATCTTCATTCGTTTCCGAAGCTACCCAACGGTGGGTGTACGTTCCAAACTCTGCATTGAAATAGAGGGTTACATCGGTTTTCACCGTAGCATAATAGACATTTCCCTGCTTTTCGCCCCATTGCAGTAATTCGTCGCAGAAACGGAAACTGTAATCCCATGGATCTGTGCCCAATGCCAGTTGATATAAATTATAATAGCTGTTGTCGGTAGTCAGATTCGGTTGCCCTTTATCTTTCTCCTTATGTCCCCAACGGTAGGTTGTTCCGTTGATTTCCATCTTAAAGCTATGACGGGTTTCACCGCTTCCTGCCCAACTTTCCGTTTGTTTCCGGGCAGTATAATTCTTCACACCCCATTTGCCATATCCCAGATAGTTGAAATCCTGTCTATACCCACCCGAATGGTTATAAAGATATACAGCTCCTATTTCATCGTAACTGATCGTTTGTTCACCCATATTGATGGTAATCCGGTAGATGCCTGATTGAGGAACCGTAACTGTATAGTCTTCACCATCATTACGCTCACGTAACACTCCGTTGTCGTCTACATAATAATAGCATTTGCGACCTTCTACAGTAGACATAAATATAAATGGCTGGTCGGCTTTCAATTGAGTGAAAGTCTGATAGATTCCTTCATTCTGACGGAGCATTTGTTGTGCTTCCGCTTCATCACCATCATCTTCCGTACCCACGCCAGTGATATAAACCGGCTCGTTTTCAGAAGGCATATCATCAATGCCGTCCATCATAAAAATTACGAAATAACCTTCCAGACTACTAAGAGCCTGATCCAATCCGCAATAAGCACGCACCTTCCAACGCAGTGTGCCGTTAGTATTGCAACGGAATTTAGCCAGTTTACCTATTGTGTTTGCCTGATAATGGGTTAAAGTCAACTGTGATTCCAAACCGTTATTGTCAGAAAAGATCGTTTCTACCGGTTTGGTAAAGTCTCCCCCGATCGTATCAATCAATACTTCATAACGATATACTGTATTTCCGTGTTTCTCGGTAGGCGTCCATTTCAGAACAATATCCGTCAACGAAGCACCCGAAAGTACTACTCGCTCGCCACTAGCCATTGCATCCATTGTTCTAACAGGTTCAGGCGGAACAATCGGTTCATAATCATCCGGATCAAATCCCGGATTCAGTTTATTGTCACAAGCCGTCAGTCCGATAAGAAAAAACAGCAGGGCAAATTTGATTAGTTTTTTTGTTATCATATTGTTTCTCATATTATTATATTCCTAGTTTTAGTATGAATGAGGACATTCAATTGGTTCAAAGCGGCTCTTATCTCCATTATAAGTTGCAGGAAGTTCCGCTCCCCAGGCAGGTTTATTTTCGCTTATATTCTGCAAACAAACTTGCGCATCCAATCCGCTGCCGCCATTTCCCCAATTTTCAAAAACTGTAGTACCTCCGACCCCTTTCGAGAATACCCAATATCCCATCAAGTCAGAGTGTTCTTCTGCATTAAGGATTTTGCACATATTCGCTTTAATTTCACTTTCGTCCAACGCTCTCTTCCACATCCGTGCCTGATAAACTTTGCAATATCCTACCCGATATGAATCTCCGGAACGTCCAATCAACAGTGCTTTATCATTTCCACCTACATCTGTCAGATTGAGAGATGAATTAGGGGCACAATCCTCATAAGAGTTATCTGCAGGAGTCAACGTTTCTCTCACCCCGTTTATATACATTTTATAAGCCTCTTTAGTACTTGATTTCGTTCCATCATATACAATGGCTATATGATACCATTTACCCGGAGTCTTACGTCCACCTTCCGAATCATCGCAATAAATAGTTTGCTGACTACGGAAACGGGGATCACTCTTACCATTAATTTTAGTGGCTATTTCAAAACGCGGATTCACATCCTTAGCTTCTGCACGAAGCAGGAATACACTTTCCAAACCTATAAACGATTGCATAGAACGAGTATAAGTCGGGTAGAACACAACCTCAAAAGTAAGCTGATTCATACTTTTCACCTCTGAATGTGATTCGGCATACTTTTTAATATCAATTTTAAAGCATACGTCATATTCCATACGATAACATACCGGATTCACATAAACTGGTAACGTCAATTTCTGACCTGCCGCATCAGACAGTTCCAGTGTGGTACTCCCGAGCTTCTTTCCTGTTAGTTTTAACTTGGTAGCCCCGTCTTCCGTAATCAATTCTGCGGTTTTCAAATAGGTTTTATTATCATCTGTGAGTTGTGCCAACTTATAATCACCATTTCCTCTGGTAATAGCTATTTCTGTAGATGCCTCATAACCACCGATGATTAAAGAAGTTGCTTCATTTTCCAGTTTAAGGTTATATGGATTCACTTTCACCGAAATCTCCTCCACAGAACCTTTCTGGTCTGTCACAATCACTTTCACATCACCTCTAGCTTTGGGTTTCAAGGTAATCAGGTTCTCTTTTTCAGTAGCTTCCACAATCGTTGCATCCGTAGTAGGCTCGCCGTCTCCCACCTGATAAGTGAAACTATATCCGCCATTACCTCTCTCAATAGAGATATATTGAGATTCGGCATCCGGTTCGGCAAAAGTGGCTTCATTACTTTTCAGTGTCAGATCCACGATGTTCACTACCACAGGAATAGTGATTGTCTTACCTTTCTTATCTGTTATCGTAATATTTACCGGATCGGCTCCAGTCTCGAACTTGGCAGTCAACGGAATAACTTGTCCGGATAGTTCACCCACTTCCAAAAACTTATCAGCACCTTCCGGTATGGAAATCTGATAATCTCCGTTACCGGTCAAAATCTTCACCAGTCTCTTTTCACCGATAAAAAGGTCAAAACCTTCTTCCGGTGCATCTACCGTCAAATCCCAGAGTTTTGCTACCCGAACCAGCACTCTAGCCACTTTCTTACGTCCATCTACTATTAATATAGTGGTTTCCGTACGGTTATTTTCTTCCAACTGGCTATTTTCGGTAGCTTTAATAGTCACCTTATTACCATTGATTGTAGCCGTCGCCACGTTTTCATCAAATGGCTTCACATAATAATCGCCATTACCGGAGGTGATACTCACCGTAATTTCGTCTCCTTGTAGTAGTGTCACCGAATTATTATCGACAACCAGATCTGTTGCCGGTTTCACTTCCTGTTCTTCTTTATCATCACTGCACGATACCATAAAAAATGGAATGGTCAATGCTGAAAGAAATAAAAAACTAAGTTTCCTTTTCATTAGATTAAAGATTAATAAATTAATACTTTTCAAGTTTATCTACTTAAAAACTTCGATGAGACAAAGATAAAATCACTAAACTCTACCAAAAGAAAATTAACTATCCTTTTTTACCTTTTGGCACGGATATTTACTATATTAACACGGATATTTACTTCTTCTTTTTCTTTAAAAATTCCCGCCACAGGCTACTGCTGAACCTCTTCCAAATGTTTCATCCGAAACTCTTTTGGCGTGCACTCATACTTTTCACGGAACACCTTAAAGAAAGTAACTTTGTTCGAGAATCCCGAATCGAATACAATTTCATCAATCGTCTTTTTAGTGGTCAGCAATAAATCTTTCGCTATGTGCAAACGACATTCCTTAATCAGATCGGTCGGGCTATCCTCTCCTATCTCTTCCATCTTCCGATAAAGACTCCGGGGACTGATTGCCAGCCGATCGGCGATATAACGTGGAGTCAAATCTTTGTTCGTTATATTATCATTGATAATCTTCAAAACCGACTGAAGGAACTTCTTCGACTCTTTATGCGTCAACTTCCCGTCCGACTTTTCAAAAGAACTGATCGGCGAACTGAAATAATTCTTCAACACCTCTTTCCGTTCCATCACCTGACAGACAGAAATACGAAGGTACTCCGCACTAAACGGTTTCGTGATATACATTTCCGCACCGGCAGAAAGAGCTTCCATCTGTTGTTCCATCTCGTGCCGTCCGGAAACCACAATAATAGGAATATGCGCTGTCTCTTTCACCGATTTGATCCGCCTGGTCAGTTCAATGCCGCCCATTCCCGGCATCATGACATCACAGATAATCACATTCGGATAAACCTCATTCATCACCTGATCCAGCCGTTCAGGATCTTGCAAGGTTACCACATTGAAGTCAGCCGAGAAGATTTCTCCAATAAACCATAGCATTTCGATTTCATCATCGACAACCAAAAGCGTAGGACGCATCTTATCAAACTCATACTGGGGAAGTTTCAGTATCGATTGAGTATCTATCTTAGGGATGTATTCCGCTGTGAGCCGCTTGGTTTCCGACACTCCGGTAGTCAGTTTCACGACCGGCAAGGTTAGTGTAAACATCACCCATCCGTCAGGAGTATTTTCCACTTTCAACGTACCATTCAGCAACTTTGCCATATTATAAGAGATGGCTAGCCCCAGTCCGTTCCGTGAAAAGTTCTTTTCATCCTGATTCTCGAAATTATCCAAAATGGCATACCGATTAAAAATATACTGAAAATCCTTTTCCTTGATGGTACTTCCTTCATTTGCTACACGAAGAGCCAGCATATTTTCCCGGCTCGTATCCACTTCAATCTTGATACTCTGTCCGTCGGGAGTATATTTAAAGGCATTAGAAATCAGATTAATAATAATTGTATTCAGGAATCCTTTGTCCGAGTTCCACATCACCTGCTCGGGTATCTTGCTCAAGAAAGTGATGTTTCTGGATTTAGCCATTTCAACAAACGTTTTGGCTATTCCTTTCACAATGGAAGACACATTCAATGACTCAACCCGCACTTCCCTGTTTCCCGTTTCAATCCGACGGAATTCGATCAACTCATGAATCAGGTTGTTGAGACGCTCCGCATTCGTCTGAATCATCTGTACGTAGTCCACGACAAATTTACTAAGTCCCTTCGATGAAAGGATTCGTCCGCAAGGACCATAAATCAAAGTCAGCGGAGTACAAAATTCATGTGCGATATTAGTAAAGAAACGAAGTTTGGACTCAAAGACATTCTTTTGATGGCGTTTCTCTATCTCGTTCAGCAATTCCTGCTTTTTACGTTTGGAGCGCAGGATAAAGGAACGTATCAGCAAGGCTGCCAGTAAAAGCAGACACAGGGCATAAATCAAATAAGCCCACCAGGAAGCATACCACGGATCACCTATACGAATCACCAGAGAATAGACATCACTCTCTTTATCAAAGACACTATTGTAATATTTCACCAGTAAGGTATATTCGCCGGGAGCCATATTCGTAAAAGAGACTCCGCTTTCCGAACCATTGTTTACCCATTGGTCACTCAATCCTTTCAGTTTATAAAAATAGGTACAGTTATTACCATTCAGATAATCCACAGAGGCAAATGAAACAGAAAAGAAATTCTGGTCATACTGCAAATTCAAGACTTCAGTTTCTTTTTTCCGGGTGAGAAATTCGCCCAGATTGTATTGTTCACCGAAGATAGACAGCTTATCAAAATAAACAGGAGGCATATAAAGCTGCTCCGGACGGCCATCCGCCCGGATAGCTACGACTCCATTGATTCCGCCAAAGAACAGAGTACCAGTCTGGGAATCCCGAAAAGCGGCTCCGTCACTAAACTCTACCACCTTTAAACCATCTCCAAAACCGTATGAACGAAAGACATTCCTTTTCGTATCGAAATTGATTAATCCAAGATTGGTGCTCAACCAGAAGTCGTCGGACGAGTTTCTAAGAATTGCATGAATGGTATTATTCAGGAAACCATTCTTGGCATTGAAGAGCTGATAAGAGGTTTCCGATGTGTACTTTATCAATCCGTAGCTCGTTCCGAAAAGATAGTTATTGCTGCTGTCTTTACTGATAGCGAGAATATTATTCAGGGTCATGTTTTCGTATTTGTGAGTAGACACCGGTTCCAGGCCATTCGTCGTTTCGTTATAGCGGAATACCCCATATCCTTTATTGCCAAACAACAGGTTGGCTTCATTCTCCGCATAAATAGTAAAGAAATAGTTCGATCCCAGTTCGCCGTCATTGATGATGTAACGTTGCGCATCCACAATCACCGGATTGTCCGGTGTTCCGGCAATACGAGCTTTCACCACTCCCATGCCGACACTCGCCAGCCACAGTTCGGAATCTGCTGTTTCGTAAATGTCATGGATGTATTTGAAATCTTCGTTACCGATCCGTATTGGTATACTCTTGATACGTTTTTCCCGATATGAATAATAAGTTAATCCTTCTTCGTCTCCTATCCAAAGCAAATTCCGGTGGCTCTTGGCAAAACAATAAACGGCATTACTACTCAAAGCACTATTAGAGGTAGTCAACACCTCCGCCCGACAGTCGGAGATGTTTTTATCGAATTCGTAATCATAGATTTTAAGAATTCCGTTTCCTTTGGTTCCCACCCAGAAAGTACGTTCATCATCAAGATAGATGGCACGCACGGGGCGTTCTATTTTCTCGGTATAATTGCTAAGCACCATTGATTTGATAGAATAAAGCGGGTTCGAATAAAGATAAACACCCTGCCCGTCGGTACCAATCCAAACAACATCCTGAAAACGGTCTTTCTTGAGACAGAATACACCGCTGTTGATAGGTAACGACTGAATTTGATAATGATTCGTCTCCTTCTGTTTCTCCAACAGCAGAATACCATCCATCAAAAAGCCCACAAAATAGCTGTTATGATAATGAACGATGGAAGAAATTTTACCACGTTCCTGTATTTCTTTACCTAGATTGGCAATAAACTCATTCTTCTGGGTCGGAATATGGAAAGCATAGAAATTAAATTCCTTGTCTATGTAATAAAGAGATTGCTCGTCATTGAAACAATAAATCAAGGAAGTCTGATAAATCAGGTTCGTTTTCTGGGGTAACAGGGTGATATCTCCCGATGCGGCTTCCTGCTGTATATCATAACAGCGGTTATATCCTTTCATGACTACCCACATCCGGTTGTTACCGTCGATAAAGAAGTTTACGATATCGGAAATCGGGATTCCCGTGATATTGATTTTCTTGAAGACTCCTTCTTTTTTATGATAATAATAAATGCAGTTACTATCCTGGATAATGAACAGATTACCATGACTATCTTTATTCATAAAGAAGAGTTTCTGAAATTCATTATAGTGAGTGATTGTATTGGTTTTCCGGTTCAAACGGTTCAGCCCATAGTAGGTTTGAATCCAGTAAATATCTTCGCCCGTATACACAATATTGTCAATCAGATTACCAGATAAGTAATCCTCCTTGTCACGAGTCTTAAATTCCTCAATCTCCTGTCCATCATAAATATTCAGTCCGTCGCAGGTCCCGATCCACATCAATCCACGCTCATCCTGGCACAGAGATGTAATCGAACTATTAGACATATACTCTTTATCTGCAACTTGCTTCAAATTATAAGCATAAGCGTTATGTATCAACAGATTAAGAAAAAAGAATAGAATAAAAACCGACTGTTTTCCCATAGTGTATTATTCTTAGATTTGCTATATGACAAAGGTAAACAAAAAAACATTCCGAGCTTTTTTTTGGCCGGAATATAAGTAAAGCTCCGTGCCAGAGTAGTTAATTTCAGCGACAAGAGGCGATTTAGCCCCTCTATTACTAGAAGCACATTCCTTTTCTCCCTATTTTCGTCGTAGAAATTATTTTCAAATCTATAAATTCATTTGTTCATGAAAACACATTTTTCATTTAAACACTTGCTATTTCTTGGAGGTGCCGTGTTGTACAGCCTGCAATCTTCTGCCGTTAAGAATCCTGTAGACTATGTCAGCACACTGATAGGCACTCAATCCAAGTTTGAACTGTCTACCGGAAACACGTATCCGGCTACGGCATTGCCGTGGGGAATGAATTTCTGGACACCGCAGACCGGTAAAATGGGAGACGGTTGGGCGTACACGTATGATGCCGACAAAATCCGGGGATTCAAACAAACACATCAGCCCAGTCCCTGGATGAACGACTACGGGCAGTTCGCCATCATGCCTATCACAGGCGGACTGGTATTCGATCAAGACCGACGTGCCAGTTGGTTCTCTCACAAAGCGGAAGTTGCCAAACCTTATTATTATAAGGTATACCTCGCCGACCATGATGTAACAACCGAGCTTGCTCCTACGGAGCGTGCCGTCATGTTCCGTTTCACGTATCCGGAGACAAAGAATGCCTACGTGATTGTAGACGCTTTCGACAAAGGTTCTTATGTGAAAGTGATTCCGGAAGAAAACAAGATTATCGGCTATTCAACCAAGAATAGCGGCGGTGTGCCGGAAAACTTCAAAAACTATTTCGTGATTCAATTCGACAAACCGTTCACATTCGTTTCCACAGTTTTCGAAAACAACATTCTTCCGAATGAAACAGAAGCAAAAGGAAACCACACAGGGGCCGTGATCGGATTCGCCACGAAAAAGGGAGAAATCGTACACGCACGTGTTGCTTCCTCCTTTATCAGCCCCGAACAGGCGGAGTTGAATCTCAAAGAGCTTGGCAAAAACAGTTTCGACCAATTGGTAACGAACGGAAGAGACGTGTGGAACCGTGAAATGAGTAAGATAGAGGTGGAAGACGATAACATTGATAACCTGCGCACCTTTTATTCCTGCCTGTACCGCTCCATGCTTTTCCCACGTAGCTTTTACGAGATAGACGCTAAAGGAGAAATCATGCATTACAGCCCCTATAACGGTGAAGTGCGTCCCGGCTATATGTTTACCGACACCGGTTTTTGGGACACGTTCCGTTGTCTGTTTCCTTTCCTCAACCTGATGTATCCGTCGATGAACCTGAAGATGCAGGAAGGTTTGGTAAACGCTTACAAAGAGAGCGGTTTCCTGCCGGAATGGGCCAGCCCGGGACATCGGGATTGTATGGTAGGCAACAACTCGGCTTCCGTAGTGGCCGACGCTTACATCAAAGGATTGCGCGGATATGATATCGAAACTCTTTGGGAAGCATTGAAACATGGAGCAAATGCACATCTTCGCGGGACTGCTTCAGGTCGTCTCGGTTACGAATCTTACAACCAACTAGGATATGTTGCCAACAATATCGGCATAGGACAAAACGTTGCACGTACACTGGAGTATGCATATAACGACTGGGCAATTTATACATTAGGCAAGAAACTCGGTAAACCGGAGAGCGAAATCGACATTTATAAGAAACACGCGCTGAACTACAAAAATGTCTATCACCCGGAACGCAAACTGATGGTTGGCAAAGATAACAAAGGCGTATTCAATCCGAATTTCGATGCAGTGGATTGGAGTGGTGAATTTTGCGAAGGGAATAGCTGGCACTGGAGCTTCTGCGTATTCCACGACCCGCAAGGACTTATCAACCTGATGGGAGGCAAGAAAGAATTCAACGCGATGATGGATTCCGTCTTTGTCATCCCGGGTAAACTGGGAATGGAAAGCCGCGGCATGATTCACGAAATGCGTGAAATGCAAGTAATGAACATGGGGCAATATGCGCACGGCAACCAGCCTATTCAGCACATGGTATATCTCTACAACTATTCAAGCGAGCCCTGGAAAGCTCAATACTGGATACGTGAGATTATGAACAAACTATATACCGCCCGTCCCGACGGTTATTGTGGTGACGAAGACAACGGACAGACTTCCGCCTGGTATGTATTCTCCGCACTCGGTTTCTATCCGGTTTGCCCGGGAACGGATGAATATATCATAGGAACCCCGCTCTTCAAATCGGCGAAGTTACATCTGGAGAACGGAAAGACCATCACGATCAAGGCAGATAACAACCAGCTTGACAACCGCTACATCAAGGAAATGAAAGTAAACGGGAAATCACAAACCCGCAATTTCCTTACACATGACCAGCTGATTAAAGGTGCTAATATTCAATTTCAAATGAGCCCCGTGCCCAATAAACAACGGGGAACCACAGAAAAAGATGTACCTTACTCTCTTTCGTTTGAATAAAATATTGTACTTTTGGAGATCAATGAATTATCTACCAAACAAACTATAAAAACATGAAACTGAAAAGCCTTTTACTAATTGCCCTTGTTGCGATCGTCTTTTGCGGTTGCCAAAGTAACTATCAGCCTACTTCTATCACCGTTGCCTCCTACAATTTGAGAAACGCCAACGGTGGCGATTCAATCAACGGAAACGGTTGGGGACAACGTTACCCGGTCATTGCCCAAATAGTGCAATACCACGATTTCGATATTTTCGGCACGCAGGAGTGCTTTATTCATCAACTGAAAGATATGAAAGAAGCATTACCTAGTTATGATTATATCGGTGTAGGCCGCGACGACGGCAAAGAGAAAGGTGAACATTCTGCTATTTTCTATCGCACAGACAAGTTTGATGTGATAGAGAAAGGTGATTTCTGGTTATCGGAAACTCCCGACGTGCCGAGCAAAGGATGGGATGCCGTGTTGCCGCGTATTTGCAGTTGGGGACACTTCAAATGCAAGGATACCGGCTTCGAATTCCTTTTCTTCAACCTGCACATGGACCATATCGGCAAGAAGGCACGCGTGGAAAGTGCGTTCCTCGTACAGGACAAGATGAAAGAACTTGGCAAAGGCAAAGAGCTTCCGGCCATCCTGACGGGAGACTTCAATGTCGACCAGACCCACCAGTCTTATGATGCTTTTGTGAGCAAAGGGGTGTTATGCGACTCTTACGAGAAGGCCGGCTTCCGCTATGCTATCAACGGCACGTTCAACGACTTCGACCCGAACAGCTTTACGGAAAGCCGTATCGACCATGTATTCGTTTCTCCGTCTTTCCATGTGAAAAAATATGGTGTGCTGACGGATACTTACCGCAGCATCGTAGGCAAGGGAGAAAAGAAGCAGGCGAACGATTGCCCGGAAGAAATCGACATCAAGACTTATCAGGCGCGCACTCCTTCAGACCATTTCCCCGTAAAGGTGGAACTGGAGTTCGAACAGCGTCAGCAGAAATAATCTTTGTATCTAGTTATAACCTGAAAGTTTCACCACACAACCCGATATTCCTATGAGAAATATATGTTTTGTAGCCTGTATGTTATTTTGCCTTACCTCCGCAGTGGGAAAGACACCGGGAAATACCCGTTATCTTTCTATTGCCGACTCGATTCTATCTAATGTATTGAATCTCTATCAGACGAATGACGGACTACTAGCAGAAACGTATCCTGTCAATCCCGACCAAAAAATTACTTATCTGGCGGGCGGAACGCAGCAGAACGGAACGCTGAAGGCTTCTTTTCTATGGCCGTATTCCGGAATGATGTCGGGTTGTGTGGCTTTATACAAAGCGACCGAAAACAAGAAGTACAAAAAGATTCTCGAGAAAAAAATTCTACCGGGGGTGGAACAGTATTGGGATAACAGCCGCCTGCCGGCCTGTTATCAGTCATACCCCACCAAGTACGGGCAGCACGGACGTTATTATGACGATAACATCTGGATTGCACTGGATTACTGCGATTATTACCAACTGACTCACAAACCCACATCTTTGGAAAAAGCCGTTGCATTGTATCAATATATCTACAGTGGATGGAGCGACGAGATAGATGGTGGCATCTTTTGGTGTGAACAGCAGAAGGAAGCGAAACATACTTGTTCCAATGCACCGTCTACTGTGCTCGGCGTCAAGTTGTACCGGCTGACGAAGGATGCCAAATACCTCGAAAAAGCAAAAGAGACGTATGCCTGGACGAAAAAGCATCTATGCGACCCTACCGACCATCTTTACTGGGATAACATCAACCTGAAAGGGAAAGTTTCCAAAGAGAAGTACGCCTACAACAGTGGACAGATGATTCAGGCGGGTGTATTACTCTATGAGGAAACAGGAGATGAACAGTATTTGCGCGATGCACGGCAAACAGCCGCAGGAACAGATGCCTTTTTCCGCACAAAAGCCGACAAGAAAGACCCGACTGTCAAAGTACATAAAGACATGGCCTGGTTTAACGTGATCTTATTCAGAGGACTGAAAGCTCTGTATAAGATTGACAAGAATCCGGCGTATGTCAATGCGATGGTGGAAAATGCGCTTCACGCCTGGGAAAACTACCGGGATGAAAACGGATTATTAGGCAGGGATTGGTCGGGACATAACAAGGAGCAGTATAAATGGCTGCTCGACAATGCCTGTCTTATTGAATTCTTTGCAGAGATTTAACACTTCTTCTCCGCAACACTTTCATAATCAATACTAATCAACAAAAAAAGACTATTACCATGAATATAACTAAAGCCTTTTGTTTGTCCATAGCACTCTTTGGTGCTAGCAATATGCAGGCTATAACGAACAGTGATTTTGTCATCCAACAAGATAATACCAAAATCAACAACTATCAGACGAACCGTCCGGAAGCATCGAAACGTCTGTTTGTCTCGCAAGCTGTGGAACAACAGATTGCGCATATCAAGCAACTGCTGACGAATGCCCGCTTGGCATGGATGTTCGAAAACTGTTTCCCGAACACCCTGGATACTACTGTTCATTTTGACGGCAAAGACGATACGTTTGTTTATACAGGCGACATCCACGCCATGTGGTTGCGCGATTCGGGTGCACAAGTATGGCCTTACGTACAACTCGCCAACAAAGACGCGGAACTGAAAAAGATGCTGGCCGGCGTTATCAAACGTCAGTTCAAGTGTATCAATATCGACCCGTATGCCAATGCTTTCAACATGAATTCCGAAGGCGGCGAATGGATGAGCGACCTTACGGACATGAAGCCCGAACTGCACGAACGCAAATGGGAAATCGACTCGCTCTGCTATCCTATCCGTCTTGCTTATCATTACTGGAAGACGACGGGAGATGCCAGTATATTCTCCGACGAATGGCTTACAGCCATCGCGAAGGTTCTGAAAACGTTTAAGGAACAGCAACGAAAAGAAGATCCGAAAGGTCCTTATCGTTTCCAACGTAAAACGGAACGTGCACTCGATACGATGACCAACGACGGCTGGGGTAATCCTGTAAAGCCGGTCGGACTGATTGCTTCTGCTTTCCGTCCTTCGGATGATGCTACAACTTTCCAGTTCCTCGTTCCGTCCAACTTCTTTGCTGTAACTTCATTGCGCAAAGCTGCCGAAATTCTGAATACGGTCAACAAGAAACCTGATTTAGCTAAAGAATGTACTACACTGTCTAACGAAGTGGAAGCAGCCCTGAAACAGTATGCGGTTTACAATCATCCGAAATATGGCAAAATCTATGCTTTCGAAGTGGACGGTTTCGGCAATCAACTGTTAATGGATGATGCCAATGTGCCGAGTCTCATTGCCCTGCCTTATCTTGGGGATGTGAAAGTGAACGATCCTATTTATCAGAATACCCGTAAGTTTGTATGGAGCGAAGATAATCCTTACTTCTTCAAAGGTACTGCCGGCGAAGGAATTGGCGGTCCGCACATCGGATATGATATGATTTGGCCCATGAGTATTATGATGAAAGCATTCACCAGTCAAAACGACGCAGAAATCAAGACCTGTATCAAAATACTGATGGATACGGATGCCGGAACAGGGTTCATGCATGAATCTTTCCACAAGAACGACCCGAAAAACTTTACTCGTTCCTGGTTTGCATGGCAAAATACGCTGTTCGGAGAACTAATCCTAAAACTCGTGAATGAAGGAAAGGTAGACTTGCTGAATAGTATCCAATAGTCTTCTATTATGTTTTTATTGTATTCCCGCTTATGAGATAACTGTTTCTAACCTTGAAGCTTACGCTTCCAAAGTAGTTTCAAGGTTGAAGAACTTTAGTTTCAGGCCTTTGAAACCACAGTTTCAAGTAAGAGAAACTAGAGTTTCTCACCGATGAAACTAAAGTTTCCCGCTGACGAAACAAAAGTTTCAAGCAATAGAACTTTTAGTTTCAAGTACTGAAACTCTCTCTTCCGTAATAGTCTGATAATCCTTGAATACCGCTCCGGATAGAAAAATAAGTGCCCACATAGCAGAGAAGCAATAAAATCCTTACTTTCAACAAGGTGACAGCAAAGTTGTCGTCACCTTGCCGTCACATCATGCTGTCACACTGCAGTATATTTATAATCAATCATTTATGCCCAATCAGATGACAGATGACAGCATTTTATTTATTTTCCAATTTATATGTAGAGAGTATATGACTCCTAAAAAATAAATGACCCATATAATATGAACAATATGAAATCAACTTTTTTATTCCTACTTACTACAACCATGATGACCTGTACTGCCTACGGACAGTCTTCCAATCATAAAGAGAACAAATTACCCGATTGGGCTTTCGGTGGTTTCGAACGTCCAAAGAATGTCAATCCGGTAATATCTCCTATAGAAAACACCAAGTTTTACTGTCCATTGACCAAAGATTCTATTGCGTGGGAATCGAACGATACATTCAATCCGGCTGCTACACTCTACAATGGTGAGATTGTCGTGTTATACCGTGCAGAGGATAAATCAGGTGTCGGTATCGGACACCGGACTTCCCGCCTCGGTTATGCCACTTCTACCGACGGCACACATTTCCAACGGGAAAAGACTCCTGTATTCTATCCGGATAATGATTCACAAAAAGAGTTGGAATGGCCCGGCGGCTGCGAAGACCCACGAATTGCCGTAACCGATGACGGATTATATGTAATGATGTACACCCAATGGAATCGCCATGTACCTCGCCTGGCAGTAGCGACCTCCCGCAACCTAAAAGACTGGACAAAACACGGTCCTGCTTTTGCCAAAGCATTTGATGGAAAGTTCTTCAACCTGGGTTGTAAGTCCGGCTCTATCCTGACCGAAGTTGTTAAAGGGAAACAGGTTATCAAGAAAATCAACGGGAAATACTTTATGTACTGGGGAGAGGAGCATGTATTCGCAGCTACTTCCGATGACTTAATCCACTGGACACCGATTGTCAACATTGACGGCTCCCTAAAAAAGCTGTTTTCTCCCCGTGACGGCTACTTCGACAGCCATCTCACCGAATGTGGGCCTCCAGCTATCTACACTCCGAAAGGAATTGTCCTTCTTTATAATGGTAAGAACCATTCAGGAAGAGGTGACAAACGCTATACCGCCAATGTCTATGCTGCCGGACAAGCACTCTTCGACGCCAATGATCCTACCCGCTTTATCACCCGTCTCGATGAACCGTTCTTCCGTCCGATGGATAGCTTTGAAAAGAGTGGGCAATATGTGGATGGAACCGTATTTATAGAAGGAATGGTCTACTTCAAAAACAAATGGTATTTGTATTATGGTTGTGCTGACTCCAAAGTAGGAGTAGCCGTTTATGATCCGAAACGACCGGCAAAAGCTGATCCGCTTCCATAGTTATAAAAATAGTCTTGATTACATTCTTTTTTAAAGGAAAGATGTACTTATTTCTTAAAACTATATTCCCCAAAACGGCTGAAAACAGTAAGTTCTTGTTAAGGATTTGCTTTTCAGCCGTTTCTAGTATAAAATAAAGCTTTCCGAAGCAGAATTAAATGCTACAATCGGAAAGCCTTATAATACCTATTGAAAACTGAATTGAATATTGAGAACCAGCTTTATTCTTTCATTGTCGGAGGCTTCTTCCTCCTTTCAACAATTAGCTGTCTTTTATAAGTAAGCCATCTTTATCCATTTATCTTATTCAAAACAACCGGTCTGTTTGCCGGAGCCTTACCAAAATTCTTATTAGGCTTTTTCCCCATTACAAACTTCAATGTGCTGCCATTTATTATATCCTGATAAGTGATATAACTCTTATCATAAGGCTTGCCATTCAAATACACTTTCTGGATATAGATATTTTCTTTGCTGTTATTGGGTGCTTCTACAGTAAAAGTGTTACCACCACGTACCTTCATTTCTACTTTCTTAAAACAAGGGCTACCGAAAACAAATACACCATCCGACGGGTTCACCTGATAGAGTCCCATAGATGAAAGAAGATACCAGGCAGACATTTGGCCACAATCCTCATTACCGATGATGCCGTCCGGCTGGTCTGTGTAAAAATCGCTCATGATAAAACGAACCTTTTCCGCCGTTTTCCATTGTTCACCGGCATACGCATAAAGATAAGCAACATGATGGCTCGGTTCATTTCCATGTGCATATTGTCCGATCAATCCGGTTATGTCGCTCGATGCTCCTTCCCCCATACTGTCGTTGTTGGTGAAGAAATTATCAAGTTTAGTAATAAAGGGGTTGTCACCGCCAAACAAGGCAATCAGCCCGTACGGGTCTTGTGGTACAAAGAAAGTATATTGCCATCCGTTTCCTTCACAAAAATCTCCAACTGTGTGGATGGAACGTGCCGGATCATAAGGAGTACGCCAAGAGCCGTCTTCCAATTTCGGACGAATGAAATGGATTGAAGAATCAAAATAGTTCTTGTAATAATGAGCACGCTTTGAGAAAGTTTCAGCATCTTCTGCCTTTCCCATCTTACGTGCCATAGCGGCAATTCCCCAGTCGTCCACTGCATACTCCATGGCTATGGAAGTAGCTTCATGAACTTTATCGGCAGGGATATACCTCTTTTTGACTACATAAGGTACTCCTTTCTGCTTTTCATAAGTAGCTGTAGCTATCATTGCTTGCAATGCTTCTTCCGCATCGAACCCGGTAAATCCCTTCAGATATGCATCGGCAATCACCGGCACGGAGCTATACCCCGGCATCTGATCGGTCTCTCCACTCATCAAAGGCCAGATAGGGAGTTTGTCCTGCTGACGATAGATGGAAATCATCGAATTGACTACATGGTCAACCATTTCAGGTTGAGTAATAGTCATCAAAGGATTTAATGCACGGTAGGTATCCCATAAAGAAAGAGTCGTATAGTTGGCTTTCTTCGGGTCTGTGTAAATCATGTCATTCATCCCTCTATACTCTCCATTCACATCGCAAAAAAGCGTAGGGGCAATCATAGTATGATAATGGGCGGTATAGAATACACGCTTGGAAGCCTCATCATCAGTCTCTACTGTCATCTTCTCCAGTTGCTTGTTCCATCGGTCGGCACTCATATCCACCACCTTATCAAAATCCCAGTGAGTAAGTTCGGATTGCAGGTTCATCGCTGCGTTGTCACAGCTGACAGAAGAAAGAGCGACTTTTATCTTCACTTCTTTCACGTTGCCAAAAGTAAGGACACTCTTCACCGATGCCACTTTCAGTTGGTCCCAAGGTTGCGGAGCATTATCGTCATAGGCAGTAAACTGCTCTATCTTTTTATCACTTTTCAACACAAAATAAACTTTGCGGGAAGGACTCCAGCCTCTCACATAACGATAACCCTCTACTGTATAATCATCTACCTTACGGATATAGCTGTCGTAAGCATTCGATCCGTTTCCTTCACGTAAGTCGATTAATATGGAAGCCGGTTTTCCTTCAGGATAAGTATAACGATGGAAGCCTACACGATCTGTAGCTGTCAGCTCGGCTTTGATATTGTAACGGTCGAGAAGCAAAGAGTAATATTCGGGACGGGCGATTTCATTCGCATGAGAATATCTGGAAGCATACCCATCACGTATATCATCCTGATTGCCTCTGGGAGTACGGATCTCATTCAATGGCATGATGAGAATATCACATAAGTCAGTACAGCCCGTACCGCTCAAATGGGTATGTGAAAAGCCAATTAAAATACTATCGGAATAATGATAACCCGAGCACCAGTCCCAACCTTTATGGATATTGGTAGGACCCAGCTGTACCATTCCATACGGAACACTCGTCCCAACAAAGACGTGTCCATGATAACCGGATCCGATATACGGATCGACGTACTGCAATAATCCTTCACTTTTTGAATAGTTCTGTTGCGCTACTCCATTTCCCGCTGCAAGCAAGACACAAGAAGTAAGTGCAAGTAGTTTAAATGCCTTCATTCGTATTTTTCTTTGGTATGATTGAAAATTATAGTTAGCGAATGGTGCAAATATACTACCTATTTAGGAATTAACTAACTGTCGCTAGAGTTTACAAGAAAAATGGCAGGCAGGTTTACTCTTTTGGCAAGTTCCAACCACAGATTTACACGGTTTTCCACAGAAAAACTGCGTACCGTCTACTAAATAACATAATAAATGAATCTGTGGAAATCCGTGTTAATCTATGGCGAATCCTTTCCATAAATTCCCTTCGGGAAGAGGAGCTTCAAGCTCTATCAGTTCTTTTGAGACAGGATGTACGAACCGTACTCTCCGGGCATGCAGACAAATGCTCCCATCCGGATTGGAGCGTGGAGAGCCATATTTCAAATCTCCCTTGATAGGGCATCCCATTTTTGCCAGCTGACAACGAATCTGATGATGACGTCCGGTTTTTAAATCGACTTCGAGCAAATAGTAATTCTCCGAATGACCGATCAACCGGTAATGCAAGATCGCTTTCTTGCTGTTCGGCACTTCCTTATCGTATGCATAACTTTTGTTCTGCTTTTCATTACGTACAAGAAAATGTACCAGTTCACCTTCCGGTTCTTGCGGAGCATTTTTCACAACCGCCCAATAAGTCTTTTTCACCTCACTGGTGCGAAACATTTCGTTGAGCCTTGTCAGCGCCTTACTCGTTTTGGCAAAAATAACAAGACCGCTTACGGGGCGGTCCAGCCGGTGTGTCACACCGAGGAAAACATTTCCGGGTTTCTGATACTTCTCTTTCAGGTACTGTTTCACAGTCTCCGAAAGTGGCGTATCCCCCGTCTTGTCTGCCTGGACAATCTCGGAAGCGGTCTTGTTGGCTACAATGATATGGTTGTCTTCGTATACAACAGTCATTCTGTTCGATTACATATTCATACCACCATCTACCTGAATCACCTGACCTGACACATAAGATGACATATCAGAAGCCAGGAAGGTAGCGATGTTTGCCACATCTTCAGGAGTACCACCACGACGCAAAGGTATTTTCTTTGCCCATTCAGCTCTTACTTCGTCAGAAAGAGCAGCTGTCATGTCTGTCAGGATGAATCCCGGAGCGATAGCGTTGGCACGGATGCCACGAGAGCCCAACTCTTGTGCGATAGACTTAGCCAATGCAATCATACCTGCTTTAGAAGCAGCATAGTTAGCCTGTCCTGCATTTCCGTGAACACCTACAACAGAGGCCATATTGATAATGCTACCAGCTTTTTGACGCATCATGACAGGTGTACAAGCATGGATGAAGTTAAATGCTGACTTCAAGTTCACGTTGATTACCATATCCCATTGCTGTTCGCTCATGCGCATCATCAAACCGTCACGAGTGATACCGGCATTATTTACCAATATATCGATCCGTCCGAAGTCCTTGTGGATTTCTTCAACGACCTTTGCAGTATCTTCAAAGTTAGCCGCGTTAGAAGCGTAACCTTTGGCTTTCACGCCCATTGCTTCCAATTCTTTAGCTGTATTTTCTGCATTTTCGTCAATGACAAGATCAGTAAATGCGATGTTTGCGCCTTCGGCAGCAAACTTAAGAGCGATAGCCTTACCAATACCGCGAGCAGCACCGGTCACAATGGCTGTTTTTCCGTCTAATAATCCCATACTAAAAGTTATTTAATTAAATTTCTGTTCTATGCAGTGCGCCAAACACAATGTTGGACACATATCTATTTCTTGTATCTTCATCCAGATGTGCACCTATATGGCCTCGAATATAAGGAACTTCAATTCCTTTCACACAATAATGTATCAAGTCGGCAGTCATCTCCACATCGTCAATATGGAAAACTCCTTTTGCCTGTCCTTCCAGAAGAACAGCTTTAAAGAGCTGGACTTCCTTTGCATCAAACTTCTTGCGAACTTTTTCCACCCGCCATATATCACGGAAGAAATAAGCACGCAGTGTTCCGTTTCGATAGACGACCTCTTTTACTGCGTCCAACCGGGTATATATCATCTCCAACAATTTCTCGTCCGGTGAGATATTTTTCTCGGCCACCCGCTTCATCATATCCGACAGAATATCCAATTCCGATTCCACAACAGCCAAATAAATTTCATCCTTACTTTTAAAATAAGTATAGAGCGTTCGTCTACCTTTTTTAGAAGCAAGAGCGATATCATTCATAGTTGTGTTTTCTACTCCCATCTTCGCAAAAAGCTGACGGGCTACATCTACTAATTTGGCTTTTGTCTTGGATACGGTCATAGGTTACAAATTGCACATTGCTGAATATTTTGAGCAAAAGTAATTCTTTTCTTTAGACCATACAAGAAAATAGAGAGAATATTAACATTTGTATATTAATAGGTGCTAAGAAAAAGTTTCATCATTATTTCATTCATTCTCAACTAAATAAGAAAAAAAATGATGATTTACTCGAAAAATATTCAGCAAATTATTTGTTTGTTTCAAAAAAAGCCGTACCTTTGCACCCGTTAAACATCGCGGAGTGGAGCAGTTGGTAGCTCGTTGGGCTCATAACCCAAAGGTCATTCGTTCGAGTCGGATCTCCGCAACTAAAGATAAGAAGAATCGCAGAAATGCGGTTCTTCTTTTTTATGACGACTCTTCTTTACTGGTTTTATTCACAACCTAATTTCAGTTATCAACAAGGATATCAACAAAGTTATTAACAGGTTAATTTGCTTATAACAAGACAATTAAGCATATAGACTCCTTTTCTATCAACAAGGCAGTATTTAGTTATTCACCATACAAAAGCCGGCTGATCCCTCATGAATCAGCCGGCTTTTATGTTCCTTCGAAAAAGGGTATCCTATTGATGTTTATAAAACTTCAGTATCTTTTTCGCATAACGTTTTCCTAATAACAGTTGTGCTTCCGTATTAAAATGAGGGTCTTTCTCATCTTTATACCATCCCAATCCTTTCGATGATACCCAATCGGAATAGGGAATAAATGAAGAAACTTTTTTAATCATCTGATTAAAGGGGACTGTACCTGCTTCTCTTTTCGTCCAGTTCCATTGTGAAATCTGTCCTACAACAACCGGTAGATCCGGCATGTCCAGATCTTCCCGCAAGTCTTTCACCAAAGAAATCAGTTTCTGTTTATACGCTTCCGGATTCGAACAATCGGCTTCTCCCTGATGCCAAAGGATTGCTTTCAAAACACCTCCCTGCTTCATTGCAATCCGAACCCGGGAAAGAGCTTCTTCATAATATCCGTCTTTACTCCCTTTTAGCCAGGAGTTGATGGATGAGCCTCCACGCGCATTTACTACCAGCCCGACAGGACGTTTCGTTTGTCGGGCCATCTCTTTAGCAAAGCCGTAAGCCGGTCCCAAACGCTGCATTGACAAATCTTTCCGAACTGTAGAATAACGATTGAGAGGATTTACTGCCGGTTCAAAATTCCCCTTATCATTCAATAGATACACATTTTGGAGGGTATCCATGACTTCCGGAGTTAATGTTGCACGCCCCGCCATGTTGGATTGTCCGATGCATACATACAAGTCAAAAGAAGACGGAACATTCTCCTTTACATTCCCGGCAAAAGCAAATAAAGATTGCAGGAGGAGAAAAGACAGTAAATAAATAGACCTAAGCATATTGACAGTGTTTATGATTAATAGTTTCTATAAATACGGATAGCGTTCAGAATAGGTTCTCCTTCTTTTTTATGAAAGTCAACACTCAATCCTTTTCCATCCTTCACCGTTACTACAAACTTCTTGATAACAGCACGGGCATATCCGTAATCACGAGCTATGTTGAAATCATCCAAAACAGTCGTTCCATTCATTGAAATTCCGAAGCTACGGTTTCCGGCAAACGTCTGTTCCGAGTCAGCTCCCAGATTATAAACCAACGCTTCCCTCTCTTTGTCCGACTCCAATTCTGCCCAGTACAAATATACGGAATATTCTCCATTCGGTACATCAGCTTTAAAAGATTTTATTCCAACACGTTGAGTCTGGAAGATTGGATTCATATCCGTTCCCAGAATGTCAATATCCGAACCAAGCATACTGCCGAATCCTGTTTTACGACGATAAGAAGTTCCGCCTACAAATCCCCAGCTACCGGGCTCATACTCCTGCTCGGGAATCCATGCTACATTTGCTGTACGGTCTTCAAAATATCTCGGAGAACCCAACATTACATTTATTTCCGTAAATGGGATTGCTTCGTCTTTCAACTGTGAGCCTACCAACCGGAACTGAATCCGGAGCATATCCCGCAATTTGCTATCACCAGCCACAGCAACCGCTTCCAGGAGATTCTCCCCACCAACGAACGGTACATCGAACAAAGCATAATTATCTTCCACCTTTTTCTTTCCCAGACTCTTATTGTTCACAAACAGCTCTACTTCTTCCGCATTGGAGAATACAGGAACAGACTGAATACATTCTTTCTGTGCAGTATTCACCACTCCCCCACGGCTTTTCCACTCCCGATTACCTATAACAAGTATCGGACGACGTGACAAAGCTGTCTTATAAAACCAATAAACATCCTTCTTCTCCCTGTTTAATCCGACAACTCCTTTATTGTTTACATGAGGAACAGCATCGACACGGGATTCGGAATAAAAATCATTCAGATTCCACAGACTGGAACCGGCAATAAACGGACGTTTCATCATTTCACGGAGATAATGTTTATGATACACCAAACCATATTCCTGTGAGAAGTCGAAACGTTCCGGCTGGTAGGAATGAAGTCCCGGATCTACTCCCGGTCCATATTCCGTAACCATCAACACTTTTCCCTTGTATACCTTATGGGCACGGTCGAGCAAACGTTGAAACTCATTGATATCCGGCTCATACCAGCCTTGATACAGGTTCCACCCCTGAATCATCGGAATTTCGGTCAGATGGGCATCTTCGTAATATTGAGGCATATTATGATAAGCCATCATGGTATATCTTGAAGGATCTTCCTCGCGGATGGTCGCTTCCAAGGCACGGGCTACTTTTTCAGTAAAGCGGTAGTAATCTTCCAATTGCTTGCCTTCGGTATAAGGGCGACGCAGAAAAATCTCATTCATATACCCCCAAATCATAACAGAAGGGCGGTTGAAATCCTGACGTACCATTTCTTTAGCCATCTCAACGGAGTTCTGCAAAAACTCTTCAGTTTCCGTAACAGCATTGACAACGGGGATTTCAACCGAAGTCACAATACCCAGTTTATCACACATTTCCATGATTACAGGATCTTGGGGATAATGTGACACACGCAGGAAGTTCCCTCCCATCTCTTTCAACAACAGTACATCTTGTACATGCAACTCATCGCGCAAGGCATTTCCTTTCTGAAAATAATCCTGATGCCGGGCAGTTCCGATTAGTTTACGTCCTTTGCCATTCAGGAAAAAGCCCTTTTCCGAATCAAATTTAAACCAGCGCAAGCCTAACGGATTCACCACTTCATCCAGCAAAGTACCCTTTTTCTTATCGAGAATACGCGTATATACCATATACCGATAAGGATCGTCTATATCCCACAAACGGGGCGAATCTATTTTTATCTTTTTAGAGATGTCTGTCTTTGTTTCACCGGATGCCAGCTTTATTTCCGCATGAGTCTTTTTCACTTCCTTACCATCCGCATCGCAGATTATATTTTCCACCCTGATTTCTGCAGGTTGGAGTGTATTATTCGTCAGTAATGTAGTAATTTCTACCGAGGCTGCGGAGTTGTTCACTTCGGGTGTACGGATATAAACTCCTGACGAAGCATAATCATTCGTTGCAATGTGTACCGGATTCATAAACTGCAGATAGACATCCCGGTAGATACCGCCAAAGAAAGTAAAATCGGCAGATAAGGGAGGAATATTCGGATTATAGACATTGTTCACATAAATGGCAAACAGGTTTTCCTGTCCATAACGCAAATGGGAAGTGATGTCAAAACAGAAACGGGTATACCCTCCTTTGTGTTCTCCCACGAACTGACCGTTCAGATAAAATCGCACTTCCTGATTGGCTCCTTCAAAATAGATCACTGCCTGACGTCCCTCCTGGCTTTTATCTACAAACAATTGTTTCCGGTACCAAGCCGGTCCCCGATAAAATCCCGGAGTTTCGTCGTCTGCATCTTTATTATTCCATGTATGAGGTATATTGACCGTCTCCCAAGAAGAGTCGTCACAGCCGGCCAGCTGCGCTTCAAACGGAGATCCTTTTGTAAATTTCCATCCGTCGTTGATTGTGTATACCACACGCTGTTGCGCCTGTGCCCATCCCACAATAAACAATAGAATAAAAATATAGAGAAACTTCTTCATAATCGATATATACTTATAATTAAAACTTTATTTTTACTTCTCTACCTGTGTAGACGCACTCTTTGCTATCAAGAGCTGCACCTTCAGGCAGATATAATTTCACACGCATTTTTATTTGTTCCGGCATACCGGGATAAGTTCCCTCACGCAGTCCAATAGTCAATGTCCGTTCCGAATCTTTCCATTGCATCGGCACTTTCGAACATACACCCTCTTCATAGCGGTAGGAATCACCTTCATCCTCATACCATAAAAAAGCAGCATCCGCTCCTCCATAGATACGCAATTCCAGTTCACGATCGGGATATTCCATCGCATATTGTTTCACTTCTGCCAAAGGCAAGATAGAACCAGCCTTCACATAGAGCGGAAGTATGTCGAGGATATTTGTCTGCATTTGTTCTCTTCCTCCTTCAAAAGCTTCTCCGGTCCAGAAGTCATACCAATATTTACCGCTATGTTCCGGCAGATAAATACAGATGTTCTTTTCTTCCGATTGCGGATGAAATACCGGACGCACCAATAAGGAAGTACCGAACATATAGGCATTATCAATATCAAATGTCCGGGTATCTGTTGTGAAATCCATTGCCAAACCTCTCAACATGGTATAATTATTGGCGGTTACCTGATGGGACATTGAGTAAATGTATGGCAACAGACGGTAGCGCAGATGGATATACTTCACTTGATTATAATAAGATAATGTCCCCTCTTCACCGAATTGCCAAATTTCACGCGGCACATTCGTACCGTGAGCACGGAAGATAGGAGTAAATGCGCTAAACTGGAACCAACGGGAATATAACTCTTTATAATCATTACTTTTCAGTCCGTCGGGATATTTTGCATCCCGTTCTGTAACAAAGAATCCTCCCGTATCGGAAGTCCAATACGGAATACCGGACATAGACAAGTTTAAGCCGGCAACCAGTTGTTTGTGCATATTCTCCCATGAAGCCGAAACGTCACCCGACCATACGGCTGTACCATAATGCTGTTGCGAGGCAAAGGCGGAACGAGTTAAGATAAATATACGCTTCTGATCGCTCTCGGCGCGCAGGCGTTGATAGAAGTCCTTTAGCATTTCTAAAGAATAAGTGTTCAGATAACGGTGGAAGCTACCCAGATAAGTATTACCAGCTGATTTGGTCTTTTCTTCCTGCTTCAACTGTGTGAATCCATCCCGGAAAGATGGTTCCGTTGCATCCATCCACCAAGCATCCACACCCATATCATAGAGTCCTTTCTTGAGGTATTGCCAGAAAATATCCCTCGCGACAGGATTGTAGGCATCAAAAACCTTATAACCTGCCCATGTAGGTTCACTAAACAATGCACCGATAGAATCCAAAGACTGATAGACAGCCGTTTCCGGTCCGAATCCGGGCCATACGGAAAGCATAAAATGAACATGGTCCTGTTGATGCAGTTCATCAATAACCTGACGGGGATGATTAAAGTTTGCCGGATGGAAGGTCAGGCTGTTCCAATGAGGTTTGTCTCCCCAATATTCCCAGTCCTGCACAATGTTATCCAACGGAATTCCCCGTTTACGGTATTCTTTAACGACTGCCTTCAATTCATCGAACGACTTATATCGTTCTTTGGACTGCCAGAAGCCATACACCCATTTTCCAAACATCGGCACGTCCCCCGTCAATTCCCGATAACCGGCAACGACTTCGTCCATATTCTTGCCATAGACAAAATAATAGTCGGAGGCATCACCTACTTCGGAAGTAAATGAGTAGCCCTCCTTCGTATCTTCAAACTTCGTAGAAGAATAATTATCCCATAAGACACCATATCCGTTGGTCGAAATAAGGAACGGATTGACAATATCCATATTGGCCTGTAACAGAAGTACGGATTTCCCCCGGTAGTTCATGATTCCATTCTGATACTGTCCCAGTCCGTAAATGGCCTCATCCTCGGTAGGAACAAAGCGTTGAGTGACTTCGAGACATTGTTCACCTCCGGCAACCGAACGTTTGAAGTTCCGTGCCTTTCTATCCCCTTTCTCTTTTAGTAATAACTTACCTGTGGATGTTTCCTGAAAAGTGAAAGCCGCATCTGCCTTATCAAAAACTACGGAAAGTTCACGGGTGCGAAAGACCAGCTTCTGTCCCGTATCTTCCCATTTATAATCTTTAAAAGCCGGCTTTTCCGAATCGACCACCAATCTTCTTGTTACCAGTGTATCACCTTCAGGAAAAGACAGAATCCGCACGCACCCCGCCGACATAAACTCGACCCGATATTGAATACTGTCAGATACGAAAGCACATCCCCTACCGTCTTCATGAACCGGAGAGGAACATCCGATGCAGGATAGTACAGATAAAACTAATAACCAATTAAAACTCTTCATCCATGCATTTATTTGACTGTGTAGATCGTATAACCCAATGACAAATTACGAACTACGACATTTCCTTTTAAATAGAAAGTAGGCATATTGAATCCATTCATGATATTATCCTTATACAATTCTACTTTTGCGCTTTTCCATTCACCTGTATTGTCGGTACGTATCCGGGATACAATTTTAAACGGTTCTTTCGGTTCGCGCTGTGTAGATGAACGTATAAAAAGAGATTCATTTCCCTTGTCCAGGTATTCAAAATAGAGATACCCTACATAGTTATTCATTTGTAATTTGGAAACCAGCTCTTTGGGCAAAGAGATAGAGAGAGTTTCTTCGGCACTGTAACCACCGGATTTTCGCTTTCCCTGAATCTTCATGTCCGACTCACGCAAACGCATCATCTCAACCGCCAAAGCGGATTTTGCCGTCTTGACATCATTTTCTATTTGTGACAACAAGCCTATTGCCACCGGATAACGTCCCTGGCTAATCAACAATGCTGCCCTATCGAGCGAACGTTGACAAGCGGATACGTCCATCTTCGTCTTTTCCAGGAAACGGGCTTCTTTTCGCAGCCGGAAAAGCATTAAAGGTAAGGTTAATCCACGCTCGTCCGCCTGTTCGTCTTTGAATTCCGCCGCATACTTTAAAGTCGTACGTAGTTCACGGTCACCGTTTTCAATGGTCGGCTCTATTTCGTGTCCTTCGGTATAGTCACTCCACGAAGCGATAAACATCATGTCCAGGCTGTCCTTCTCTGCCATACAGAACTTCCACATACTTTGATAAGTTTCTCCATTGTTACGTGGGATATAATAGAAGTGTCCACGTCCCCAGCCTGCACAGCCCCGGTTATCCATTCCCGGCATGGCAAATCCCGACTTAATGGTATAAGCAGGATTGTTACTATGCCAAATTGAATCACGGAAAGGTTTCATAAACTCAATAACATCATCCTGTGTGGCATAATTATCCCATTCAGCATGTGCCTGATCTCTTGTGCGAACACGGGCAGGAAGCCATGCAGTCGGTATTTCTCCCACTTTTTCCCAAGCATCCATATCATCACTGCGGGTGACGGGAATGTATTTATCATTTTCCAGTTTTCCCCAATCCGCCCAACGGCGTAAGGCAACGGGCTGCCTCATTCCTTGCGGAAACTTCACTTGTGATAACACTTTCTTGTATTCATCAACTTTCGCTCCGGGACCGAAATGATAAAAAACAGGCATTCCTTTCACCATAGGAGCAGTCGGACCTGTGAAGACACTATCTACCAGATATTGATAACATTTAGCCATGTATTCGGTCTTTGCCTCACGGGTGTTAACTTCCGGATAAATCTTCGTAATCCAGTCATAATATAACCAACCGTCGCACCAGTTTACGCCGATTTCAAAGTCATACTTTGCTGCCACTTTCTGCATCTCACGCAGCAAGATGTCATTTTCGTGAGGCTTGAACCCCCATTCGATAAAGAATCCATCTATCTTAGCCGCTTTTGCCGACAATATCTGATATTCGATATAATCGGGATCGAGATTGGACTGCATTCCGACTTGGGGATAAGCCACTGCCGCTATCTCATGCCGTCCTTCGCTGTCTATCAGATCGGCATTATAACACAGCGACTTCCTTCCGGTACTTGATTTTTCCGTATTGGCATACATTTCCCAACGGCCCAACTTTCCGTCATGCTGCCGGGTATAACGTACACCGTGGAAGTCGGCATACACTTTCTTTCCGTTTTGCGCCAAAGCCGGTAATGCGATAGATACCAATAAAAAAAGAAGAAGTTTCCTCATTGTTCCAAACTTAATTATTCAACTTATATATTTTATCAATCTTCGGCTATACTTAATTTAATCTTCGCCCAATACGAAATCATGCTTTTCCGGATAACTGAAAGTATTGTCTATCATCCAACGACCTTTATAAATCTTAGCTCCGTCCATTTTGAAAAGTTCTTCTCCCTCCTCATTTACAAGTCCTTCTGCCCACCACTCTTCAGTCGGTTTCAGCATCAGGATTCCGTCCGGTCCGTTGCAGATGCTTTTTATATCGGCTATGCTGTAAACTTTCTCGCAAGTAGGTTCGGCAGAGTCATTAGTCGTAGCGTCGGTAACTCCAGTCAAATCAAACTTATAGACAGCCGAAGCAGCAGTAAGCCATAATTTATCTTCTTCACCATATACCGGGAACAAATCATGCCCACCCGATTCATTGCTGAATGTATAAAGGGTAGTCTGATTTATTAACTTGGGATTACTCCGGTTGCCATCGTACTTAAAACGGAATAATGCAGTCACTCCCTCTTTTTTGGTAGCTGTAGCATAAAGATACGATCTTTTCTTATCCCAAACAACATTATGCGCATTACCCAACTTCACCGTATTAGCTTTTGCTCCCAATACCTTAACCGTGTCAACCACAAAGGTATTGATTTCACCGGATTTAGATTCTGCCGTCACGATATTTCCATCGGGCAATACCTCCGCAGAGTGGGGATTCTGTCCGCAGTTTGCATAGAACATTAATTTATGATCGGACAAACGGATTAAAGCCACAGCTCCGCCGGAGGCAGTCATCAAGATATAGCGTCTATTGAAAACCGGTTTCACTTCACTCGGATTAACAAACCAACCCTGCTGTGCAGCAGGAACACAGGCAGTATAAGGATCCCAACTCCAAATATTGCGGTGCGTCTCCGCATCTCTGATGACAATAGCCCGTCTGGATTGTTCCGCCAGTACATAAGCCTTTTCCGGAAGTTGAAAGATTTCATTTTTTACTACAGGAGCGGCATCATCATCGGAACATGCTCCCAAAGCTATATTAAATCCTAAAAGGATTGCAAATAAACTAAACTTCTTCATGGTCATAACTATTTTAATTCTAAATATTCAATTTGTCTATTTAAAGTTTCCGTCAATCTATTGAACCGATTTTGTATCGTAATAATCGATCAATGAATGAACTGAAAGATTCAACTGCCGCATCTGCGACAGAAAAGATTCATAAGGTTCGTATTCGATGGAAACCACTCCTTTATTAGAAGCTTTTCCGTTAGAATCGTAACCATCATTATACTCAAAATGTACCCAGCCCACACAGTTATGAGTTTCAAGCAAACGAAGACAGAAGTTCTGATAAAACTCACCTCTATTTTTTTGTGTATGCACCAGCCAGCCACCTCCTTCAGTATTAGCATATCCAGTTCCTTGATAACTGGCATCTTCCGCTTTTATATAGAATTCTGAAACTAAAAAAGGCTTCGCTCCACACCAGATTTTCAGGTTTGCCAAGAAATCTGCCTCCGGTTGCCAACGTGCATAATAGTTGACGGAAACAAGATCGCAATAACGAGCACACGCTTCCACCACTTTCTGATTATATTTACTCCAATCATGCAGACGTGTTCCCAATATCAAATGCTCTTTATCATATCGTCTGACGGTAGCGGTGGTCAACTGATAATAATAATCAGCAACCATCCCCCGGAAGTCTTCCTGATTTTTCTTGGTTATCACTCCGGTAGAAGCTATACCGTTATCCCGCATAAACTTTTCGGCATACTCACGAGCAGCTTTATAGCGTTCGGGCAAAGACAAGAAATGTTTCAGATCAATTCCTCGCAAAGGGTCAGCATTCTGATAACTGGCAAATGGCAATTCATTGTCAAGATAGAAACCGATAAAATGCCGGTCACCGGCAAATAAAGCTGACTTTTCTTGTACGAGACGATCTATGTACGTAGCAAATGTGGGTTCAAAAAGAAGAACTAAGCGATTATATTTGTCATCATCAAACGCATAGCCCAAATTCCTACTCATATCCCACATAAAGGTACGAAGCAGATACAGATTCTCTGCATAAGCAATCTTTTGCGTCTTAGGGGTCAACAAGTTACCACGTACTGCAGCAGGAAATACTTCAATACGGTTCGAGCCATACGAAATATAGTTTATATGATTGTCTGCTAACAGTTTGCCAGTCTCTTCACTCCATTGCGCCTCACTACCGTATCGAGTACCGAAAGCCTTCTTATGAGCAGTAGATTCTCCCGGACGAACATGCTGAATTCCATGAATGATAACAGCTCCATTATCCGGATCGAGCAAATAAAAACGGCCTCTACAATTAGCCACTCGGAAAAAGCCTTCTTTTCCAACCACAGAAGAAGGCTGTAAACCGATTCGTCCTCCCCATGCAGTCCGGCTATAATCCGAAGAGGGAGTATACCAATTCATATTATCAATGGTACGTGTTTCCCTTGAATCTGCCGTTATCCATGCCTGGAAAGTTCCGTTCTGCCACTTCCGGTATTCTACATTCATAAAAGTATATTCATCTTTTTCCAAAGAAGCATCTTCTCCTTCCGGTTTCAAAGGTTCTATTTCGTTGGAAGAGGAGGAACAGCTAAACGTCAACTGCATCAGTCCGACCAAAGATAAAAAGAGGAAATACCTATATATTATATGTTTTCTCATATTACTTTCAGCTACTGCACATTATTACTTAACCATCGTATTTGTTATCAATCGCATCTTTCGTATACTCTAGTTCACCGGGATAGCTGTTAATAACTCTCGCGTCGGCTATTAATAGAAAAATTATCCTCCACTAGGAGAGAACTTCCTTCCTCCTTGTTGCAAACTTCTTTTATCCTTATTATAAACTATAAACGCAAGCTTTGTTTTTATAATTGCAAGTTTTGTTTTTATAAACGCAACTTGCATTTATAAAAACGTAAGCTTCGTTTATAGTTTGTATCGGACAGAGAACAACTTTACTCCCAATGAAAGGGAAGTTTAGTCTTAATAGAAAAGAAGTTTTCTATTAAGACTTCAGGCGGTAGGTAATACTACCCTGCCTACTTCTTCTTAGGGAATTTGATTTCAACAGTTAATACACGAGCTGTTGTATCTCCGGGCTTCAGTACACCTTCACCAATAGATGGTGTCATACTAATGATTTTCATCACTCCGATTCTGTTTCCACCTGCTGCAGAAGTCGATGCTGTTTTAAAGGCAATAATATCTCCCTCCGCTATAGGAATCAGTTCTTCTTTCACAATCAAACTAGCTGATATTTCAGAAGCTATAGAAGTAACTGTTGCATTATCATAATCAAAGCCGGAAAGTTTAGCTATCATAGTCTTATTCTTCACAGCCGCGGTGTTCAAAGATACCCCACCGGAGCCTGTATATTCATTTGTTTTTGTAGCATTTATAGAATACAGACGAGGCTCTGAAGGAACGTCCTTACCTTTTCCCATACAATAGAATTTCAAATCAACATTCTTCGCATTATCCGCACTAGCTAATGCATAATCAACAGAATACGTTTTTAAATCTTTGAAAGATAACAAACCATAAGCATCCGGATATTTTTCGTGCGCACTATTAGCAAAAGTCTTACTAGATATATTCACTGTGGCAACATCCATATTTACATATGCTTTCACAGTTCCGACAGCTTCTTTTCCCACTCTCCCATCAGAAACCACCACTTTAATTTGAGACGTAGTTTCAGTAAAATCAATTTCCGGAGTGTAATCCAATTGTTTCTCACCATTCTTCTGTTCCCGTAAGACTTCGATTTCCTGTCCGTTTTCAATACGGTAAATAATTACTTCGTGAACTCCTCGTACAGATTCGACCTTCACCGGCACTCCCTGTTTTGCATCTGTTGTAGCAAAAATAGGCAATTCAGGCAAAGTCAATACAGGTATTGGCACTGTTCTATATTCCACAGGTAAAGTTGAAATGGTCACATTATCATATATATCCACTGCTTTTACTTTGAAACCTTTATCGCCTTCTTTGTAATTAATCATCTCGTCATACGAGAAATCCTTTTTGCCATTCAGTTCCACACTTCCTTTTGATTCCTGTCCGGTGGCAGATACCAAATACACTTCCACAACCTTCAAGCCGGCTTCCGAAACAACTTCGAAAGTAGTACGGGGAATTACCGGATTTTCATCCATCTCATCATATACAATCTCTTCCGGATCGAATGTAATGACAGGACGTGCCATTACATCGGTAACAGCAATTGGTAAAGTCCCACTCGTAACATGATTCAGTTTATCTGTAGCTTCAATGATAAAAGCTTCATAATTTGCATTGTACTCCAAGTTTTCAGACAAGCTATACGAGTTGGGATTGAAAAAGTCGGTTACAGTTTTATATTCTGTCACTCCCTCCACCGTCTGCAATTTCATTGTCACGCTCTGAAGCCCTGCCTGTGATTTAATAACAGCCACTACCGGCAGATTGTCTACTTTATTCAAATCAACGTCCAGCTGCTCCATAGGAAAATTAATCACAGGAGCCGCTGCATTAGGATCCAATCCATCATTATCGTCGCCACAGGCAGCAAAGCCCAAGCAAAGTCCTAATATTAATAAGGTATATATTTTACGAATCATAATTAGTTCTCTTTTTAATTAACTGTGGTTATTTGGAATATTTGCAATAGTTCTCAAATATATGAATCACACCGTTTGTCGGCAGAATATTGCTAGTCTTAGCTTGTCGTTGCGGAGATTTTCCGTTGCTTCCGGTCTGATTCACCAGAATCTTACCTACTGCAGCCTGCCATGGATTTTTCCAAACAGACATTGTCATCAATCCAGTCTCACCTTTCAGCATAGTTAAGACGAACATCGGTTCTACCTGCAATTGCCCATAAGAACTATATTCTCCATCTACAATATGATAAAGCAACATATTCTTCACCTTTTCTTTATCACAATCTGTAATGGAAGCTACGCCTGCAAATTCATTCTCCCGATAAAGCTGCATACCGGCATTATTCAAAGCCAGAAAAGTATATTTATTATCAGTCTGGGTATAATAGTCCTTTAAGCCTGTATATTCAATAGCTGCTATCAACTCCGAGAACATATCTTTGTGATCCTGAAAATATTCCCACGCTGTCACTTTTACATACGGATCATCCACCGAAGGCTCATAATCATAGTTCTTTTGCAAGTCCAGATCACAACCGGTCAATGCCAAAATTGTCCAACAAAAGAAAAGAGTCTTATATAATATTGTCTTTTTCATTGCTTCTACCTTTTTTAGTTGTTAGTATTACCATAATACGTATTCTGCACAATCTTCGGATTTTCCAAGATATGTGAATAGTGGATCGGGAAAAGTTCATTGCCATCCTGCTCCATTCCGTTAATAGGTTTCATCACTTCCTTCCACTTTTCGGTACGCAGTAAATCAAACCAACGGCGTCCTTCGCCAGCTAACTCCACCTGACGTTCACGCAAGATATAATTGACTACCTCTTCTTCTGAAGCAAAATCATTTTCAGTCAGTGTATTCAATCCGGCACGGTCACGTACAGTTTTTACTAAATCCAAAGCTTCCCCCCATTTTCCCTGATGAGCACGAGCTTCAGCTTGCAACAACATCATATCTGTGTAACGATAGATTGGATAGGCTACTTCGCATGTCTTATTCAAAGAGTTACTGATGTCACCTGCCATATATTTACGCAATTCATTTCCATTTTGGTAATTCTTCACCGTATAATCTTTGCGTAAATCACCTTTCATATCCTTTTCATCAAAGATACTCATAAACTTATCAGACATGACTGCCGCACGATTCCCTGAACCGGAAAACCATTGATACATGTAACTGTAACCATTCGTGCCGACTTCATCCATGTTGAAATGAACAAGGAAAATAAACTCTCTGGAGTTATATTCATCATTTTCCGGTGTATCATCAGAAGGTTTATTAGTCAGCTCTTCCGTAAACATGGTATGCCAAGTAGCAATGTTAGGTTCGAAGTCTACAAAACGACCGCCCTTTTTAGAAGCGATAGTCGCCATCTTATCGATGGTCTGGTCGGCCAGATTATATTCTTTAGCCCACATATAAGCATCCGCCATGATGGCCCATACGCCACAGATAGAAATGCGTTTGCGTTCGTAATTCTTGTTACGGTTAATCAGGCTTTCCGCTTTCTTCAGGTCCGGAAGAATGACATGTTCCAAAATGTAGTTTTTATCCGTACGCTCTTTGTAGATGGCTTCCGAATACTTTTCAGTAGGTTCTGTAAACAAAGGTACGTCTCCCCAAACACGGATAGCATAGAAGTAGGCCAAAGCACGCAATGCATAAGCTTGTCCGAGATAGTCATTTCGGTCTGCCACATCAGGCATACTGATATTAGGAACATATTTAATAGCCAGATTTGCCTGGTTAATCATCTGATACAGAGTCGTCCACTTTGCACATTTCTCATCCGTAGACATTAGGTTGTTGATAACACGTGCCTGATCGGCCATTACCGGTGCTCCGGGAGCTACATTATCCGAACGGAACTCCCCCCAATAGAAATAGTTCTCCCGTAAAGTGGAACGTAACAATCCATAGATTTCATTTATACCTGCCTTAGCGTCACGGGCAGTCTGCCACATGTCACCTGCCGGAATTTCACTTACCGGTTCCTCATTCAGAAAGTCTGAACAGCTATTCAACGATAGAGCCAGGCATACAGCTCCAACAAAATATTTTATATTCTTCATACGATATCTTCAATTAAAAGTTTGCAGAAAAACCAATACCATATTCTCTCTTTCTCGGATAACGGTAAGAGTCTTTACCTACCTGCAGAGGATTGTTGGTAGAGAATTCAGGATCGAATCCCGAATAGTTGGTCCATGTCAAGGCGTTGTTTACAAAAGCGTAGATATTTATATTCTTCAACATCAGCTTCTTTATCCAGTTTTCAGGAAGATCGTATGCTACACGTATGTTCTGCAAACGAATAAAGGAAGCATCTTCCAGATAGAACGAGTTACCCATACGGGCATTGTTGTAATCATCATTATACGGACGCGGATAGATTGCCTGGTCACCCGGATGCAACCACATATTATGGATGACTTCCGGTGAAGGAGTAGTTCCGGTGTATTTGAACATATTACGATTATGTTCGGCTGCATTATAAATCTGTCCTCCCAATGAATAATAGAATCCTAAGTATAAACTCAAATTCTTCCAAGTCACCGTTGTATTCAAACCACCGGTTACATCAGGCATGGCATTACCGATCACCATACGGTCATTATCATCAATCACACCATCACGGGTTCCTTCCGGTTCTTCCCAGTTGTAATCTCCACCACGGAACGGTTTGCCGTTCGGCAACGTCTTCTGACGAATATTACCTGTATATTCTTTTCCATCCAACAAATATTTGTACTGGAATACACCATTCTCAAACACCGGAGTCAGTTGTTCCCATTTATCAGTGAAAGCATTCGATTCGTCGTATGCAAAGACACCGGCGCTTTTAAATCCGTAGAAGTCACCCACACGGCCACCTTCCTTCATCCACCAGATATCACCTTCCATATATGCCTTACCTTCAGACAGCTTTTCAATACGGTTGATGTTTCTGGAGATATTGAAAGAAGCATTCCATTTCCAATCCTTCGTGCGGATAATATCACCGGTAACGGCAATTTCAAACCCGCGGTTGCTCATCTCACCGACATTGGTTTTCATATATGCAAAACCAGACTCCTTAGGTAATTGGTAGTTTGCCAACAAACCGTCTGTGTATTTATCGTAGTAATCGGCAGTAATCGTCAAACGGCTATTCCAGAAATTCAAGTCCAAACCAAGGTTGAACTGTTTAGTTTCCTCCCATTTCAGATTGTCTTTACCGATACGAGTCGGAATAACGCCACCCACTCCGTCATAAATAGAATTCGGAGAATAAGAGTAGATATAGTCGTAGTTGCCGATTGCTTCGTTACCCGTGATACCGAAACTTGCACGGATCTTACCATCTTCGAGAAACTTTTTCGAAAATTTCATGAATTTCTCATCCGAGAAGCGCCATCCCACAGATACGGAAGGGAAATTACCCCATTTGTTCTCTTTGGCAAAACGAGAAGAACCGTCACGACGCATAATGGCATTGAGCAAATATCTTCCTTTATAATCATAAGTCACACGGGCAAAAATGGAAGCCATAGAGTGATTGCTTAATGTGGAGCCTGTAGATGACAAATCCAGGTTTGCGGCAAAAGCATTCATTGTATAGATAAAATCTGTAGACGAGTTTATCCCCACAAATGTTTCGTTTTCATAACGCCACTGCTGTGCACTAACACCTACCATGGCCGTAAAATTATGATCTTTTATTTTGCGTGCATAAGTAAGGATGTCTTCATTCATCCAGTTCCAGTTCAGGTAATTATAAGAATAACCTTTATTCTGTTTCTGCCATTCATCGGTGATAAGACTCGGTTCGAGTTTTTTGCGTTTATCCAGATAGAAGTTGGCATTAATATTAGCTCTAAACTTCAAATACTTGTTGAATTTGATTTCAAAGAACTGGAAGAAGTTAGCCTTATAAGAATCAGTAAAGTCGGTGGTATAATTGACCTGCGCAATAGGGTTCTTCTGACCGTTAAACACTCCGACCAAAGAGCCATCCGGATAATAAGTATTGAAATAAGGACGACGAGTCAACACTGCGCTCAATAAAGTACCTTCATTCAGACCTTTCTTTTTAGAATAAGTCAAAGAAATACGGCTACCCATATTCATCCAGTCTGTCGGTGAATAATCGGAGTTGATACGAGTATTTAATCTCTGGAAACCTGTATTGGAAATAATACCTTTCTCATTATAATAACCGGTATTGATGAAATATTTCAGTTTCTTTGTACCACCACCTACACTGATATCCACCTGATCTTTTTGTGCAGTGCTTGTAATCATGTCCAGATAATCGTTATCCACATTAAAGAAAGAGTTCAACGGATCATTCAGTATATCACTACTTTCATCCGGATTACCTCCGCCGTATGTTTCAAAATACTCTTTACGGTACTGGTCGTACAACAAACGTTCTTTACGGTTTGCTTGTGGAACCTTGTGAGACAATGTACCCCACGAGTGATTATACTTGATATCAATACGGGCTTTACCTTCCTGCCCACTTTTAGTAGTGATAATAATCACACCGTTCGCCGAACGGGAACCGTAGATAGCTGCAGAAGCGGCATCCTTCAAAATTTCCATAGAAGTAATATCATTGGTATTGATACCATCGATACTTTCCAAAGGAACACCGTCTACAATATAAAGAGGAGTCACACCTTCGGCAGAAAAAGTGGAAGTACCACGAATTTTGATAGAAGAAGATTCACCGGGCTGTCCGGAACCGGATACCACCTGTACACCGGCAGTAGTACCCTGCAATGCTTCAAAAACATTAGTAGCCATTTTTTGCTCAATGGCCTCGCTTGAGATGGAAGTAATAGCTCCTGTTACATCACGCTTTTTCATCGTACCGTAACCCACTACCACTACTTCGTCCAATAGCTTAGAGTTCTCTTCAAGCGTAATATTCATTGTTTTATCTTTCACTACCACATCTTTAGGGGTATATCCCATGAATGATACAGTCAAAGTAACTCCCTTCTTCGAAACATTCAATGAGAAATTACCATCTAAATCTGTAATTGTTCCATTAGATGTTCCCTTTTCCATCACATTGGCGCCAGGCAAAGGAAATCCTGTTTTATCCACAATAACTCCCTTCACTGCAAACCCGCCTTGAGCATAAGCCGGATTGACAAGGAAAAAGAGACTCAAGGAAATCAAAAGGAACGACTGAAGCAACCGCACTTTTGTCCTACTCTGCAAATTTTTCATAACTAGAATAAAATTAAATTGGTTAATTATCAAGGTTTTACTCACTACTTAATTAATTGGGGAAAATATATTGTTTCTCTCCAATAAGATGTTATCTTTTATTTATTATATGGATATTTGTCTTTCATAATACTACACAATAATTATTATATTAGAATAAAGATTACACAGCACCCGGTCTACCAAATGAAAGTGTGTGCGGACACACCTAACCAAAGAAAACTCAAGTACAAGCTGGCATTATCCAACGCCACAAAAGTATCACATTTGAATATATTGCACCCTATCGAATTGTTCGTTTTATCTAGTCTAAAAATTCAGATGACTTATTTTAATCACTTCACAGAGGGTTCGGAGGAGGTATTATGAGCTTTTCGGTATTGCGTAGGAGCAATATCAAAAAGTTCTTTAAAACATTTATTGAAGTATTGAGGATTTCCAAATCCTAACCGGTAAGCAATATCCGATATATTCATTTCCGGAGAATTCTGCAGAAAATATGCAGCTTTTTTCAGACGCAGATTCATGATAAAATTATTTGGCGTACTTCCCGTGATACCTTTTATCTTCTGGAATAAGACAGTACGTCCCACCCCCATCTCACGTGAGAAGACATCTACACTGAATTCGGGATTTTCCATATTATCTTCCACTACCTGTGTCGCTTGTTCGATAAACCTCTGATCGAGTTCATTCGTTGCAATCTTCTCCGCTTTGCTATCCAGCTGATGGGCATATTTATTCTGTAAAAGTCTGCGGGTATTAATCAGATTATTGCATTGCATCACCAGCCGCCGCATATTAAATGGCTTCACCACATAAATATCCGCTCCAATTCTTAATCCTTCCAACTCACGTTCGGGCGCACTAAGGGCAGTCAGAAGAACGACAGGGATATGACAAGTTTCAATATTGTTCTTAATTTTGGCACACAATTCCGTTCCGGGCATTCCGGGCATCATAATATCCGAAATAACCAGATCAGGTTGCATCATCTTTACTTTCTCATACCCTTCCTCACCATCACTTGCAGTTTCAACCGTGTACAATGGAGAAAAGATATCTACAAGGATATTTCTGATTTCTTCATTATCATCAATAACCAACAGCTTGCAGTCAGTAGTCCCACTCTCACTTTGAGCCGTTTGTACCTCCTTAACCAATAGTTCTTTATCTTCCGAATAATAAATATATTCCTTATCCTGCTCCGGTTCAATCCGGGAAACAGAAGAATCAAAGTGAGCATCTCCTTTCTTCAGAGTGACCTTAAAGCATGAACCTTTCCCCAACTGGCTTTCTACAGTTATATCTCCCTGATGAGCTTTCACAATCCCCTGACTTAAAGCCAGCCCGATACCCGTTCCTCCATACTGTCCGATATTCTCGGCCTGATAGAACCGCTCGAATATCTTCACGTAATCTTCCTCGGATATTCCTGCCCCATTGTCTGAAACGGAAAACATACATTCATCCGCTCCATCAGCCAATTCCATACTGATACTTCCACCGTCTGAAGTATATTTAAAAGCATTCGACAGCAGGTTATTAACCACTTTCTGCAATTGCATACGATCTCCCCACACGAGGCATTGCTCACAGTCAGCATGCAAAACAAACGAAATATTCCTGTTAGCTGCCAATTCTTTGAACAATACATAATGCTCTTTGAGTAAAGAATATAAATCAAATTGAGAAACTTTCAGTTTCAAAAGTCCCTGCTCCTGTTTCCGGAAATCAAGCAACTCCGTTATCAATGATTTCAGGTTACCGGCATTTTTATGTATATTCAGTAATTTCGAATAAGCATACGTAGACAACTTACCGGAATTCAACAACAGATCAACCTGCCCCAGGATAAGGGTAATAGGGGTTCTGATTTCATGTGAGATATTAGTGAAGAAACGCAGTTTGGATTGGTTCATTTCTTCAATATATTGTTTCTCACGAAGTTCAAAGTCCAACGAGGTTTTCAAGAACAGCCGAATTCTATATTCTCTCACTACAAAGAATAGAATCGTCAGAATCACACACACATAAATTGTATAAGCCCACCAGGTGGCATAAAAAGGTGGTGTGATCGTTATATGAAGAGATCTGATTACTTCCGGAAAGTTCTTCAATCTGATCTCAAAAACATAATCGCCCGGAGATATATTTGTATAGGTAATATCATTCCCCAAACGATTCTCACTCCATTCGTCATTAGAACCTATCAACCGGTATTCTACCTCACCACCGCCAATATGCAGAAAGTTATCTGTCGAGAAACCGATAGAAAACACATTCTGCAAATAATTCAATTTAATCCGGTCGGTATAGGCAAAGGACTTATTTAGGATGCCGGTTTGATCGCCTGTGGTAATCTCTTTATTATTGACATACAAATGAGCCAACTCCAAATCATATATTTTCGGAGGATAGGACAAACTACTTTCACGAATGGCAACCAGTCCGGTAGCTCCTCCCATATAAATATCATGATTGCGGGATACATGCATGGATTTCCTATTGACAAGAGTCAGCGGAAATCCTGTTTTAGAATTGAAGTTTATCACTTTCCCGTCTTTCTGTTCTAACACAGACAATCCATGTCCGGTACCAATCAATAAATTCCCGGAAGGAGTTTCGCCCAACACTCTGATATTTTCTCCCGACAATACGCTTTCAGGAGTATGTAAACGAAACAATCGCTCTTTCTTATCCAACAAGAAAAGCCCGTTGCCATGTGTTCCGACCCAAATGTTTCCCTTTCGATCTTCATAGATGACATTGACCAGCTCTTTTTGAGATCTGACCTGTTTCTTCAGACTTATCCTATACGTTTCAAACCGCCCTTCATCAATCACATAAGCTACACAACCATCATCGGAAGCAAACCATAGCCGGTTTTTCGAATCAAGCAACAAAGTGTTATAATTATGTGTAAACAACTCCTTTTGATGAAACAGCACTTCAGTTTTTAAGGTCTGTTTATCCAGACTAACAACTGCAGATGTTGTACCTACATACAATTTACGAGGAGTGTCGGCCAAGGCAAACAGAGCTTCTCCCACACTTTCCTCTCCGAGCGGTTCGAGGTCATATATATCATTCCGATAGTTATCAAGATGAAAACAGTTGACCTTGTTTGTAAAGTCAGCAGCAATCCACAAGCAGTTATTAGCCTCATCAAAAACGACATCTTTCAGATAATCCGTACTAAAATGATATCCGGTATGCGCATTAAAATGTTTGAATGTTCCTTGTTCCGGTTGATATAAATCCAGTCCTCCACCTTCTGTGCAAATCCATATATTTCCGGATTTATCTTCTGCCATAGCACCCACCACCGGAAAAGACAATCCGGTATCCGAAGCATGATAATGTACAAAATGTTGATATTCCGGTGAGAAGAAGTTCACGCCGCCCCAATAGGTCCCCACCCAGACAGTTCCTTGTTTGTCCGTATAAAGAGAAGTCACCGAACGATTGGACATAGCCCCCACCCGGTTAGGATCCGCCTGATAATGAAATATTTTCCCGGTAGCCACCTCAATCTTACTCAATCCGCTTCTGTAACCTACCCATATATTCCCTTCCAAATCCTGACATAGCGCTCTTGCCATATCATCCCGGACCGTGTAAACACTCTTGTTGTTATAATCATAATGATGTATGACTGCACCTTGAGGTGAAAAACAGAAAACACCATGATCCTGCGAACCAACCCAAATATTCTGATCGTTACTTTTTATCAGTTTCATCACCTTGATTCCGGGCAAATAAAGCGACATCGATCCACAAGTATCCACACGCATCACCCCGCCATCTTTCAAAGCAACCCAAAGATTTCCTTCCGAACCTTCTACCATTGTCGGCCCGGTGTCCGGCAAATGTACCTCCGCATACATGGGTTTCACGGAACGGGTATTCTTATCATATAAGAAGAGTTTTCCCCCTTCTGCAATCCACACTCCCAACTTTCCTTTGGCAAGAGTGGAAGGAGAAGGCACCGGAAGAATATAATATTTCTCCGTTTCAAGGTCGAACTGGAAAAGTCCCGTAGAGGTCAAGAGAAAAAGACTCCCCTGGCCGTCCTCCACCATCTGGGTGACATATAGATTACCATAACTGATGGAATCGTTATGAAAATGATTAAAGACTTTGATATGATTGCCATCGAAACAATTCAGACCATCCAGTGTGGCAATCCATATACGCGACTTCTCATCCTGGCAAATATCGCTCACCGTTATTTGCGACAATCCATCCTCCACACCCAATGTTCTGAACTTATATTCCTGTGATTGAAGAGGAGATATAAATCCTAAAAGAGATAACAGAATAAGAAAATGGATCTTAGATAGTTTTTGTCCGCGCATATCAAGAATGATGGTTTATAGCACATTATCTTCGCCACAAAAGTAACAGTTTTTATGATATTCCCAAAATCAGAGCCAAATAACTAATAGATATGAACTTCATCCTATTCATTCTTCCCGCCCGAACGAACGATACTCCAACGGAGTTAGTCCCGTACGTTTCTTGAAGAAAGAGAAAAAATATTCGGTTGACTGGAAACCTAGAAAAAAAGAAATCTCTTTTACTGACTGGGAAGTTCCCACCAGCATTTGTTTAGCTTTACGAAGTTTCAATTCCTGGAAATATTTAGCCGGAGCATAACCTGTATACTCCTTAAAAACACGTCGAAACCATGAATAACTAATATTAAGTCGCATAGCCAACTCTTCCGGGTCCACATTGCCGGAAACATTTTCATTCATAATGATTTTTGCCTGTTCGATCTTCTGATCCACATCACTCATCTCGAAAACCTTATTCTTGGAGACGGAAAGAATCATCCCTATCATGTGGAGCACAATCCCGGAAAGATATTGTTGCGCGGAAATCTTATCCGCTTCGGCTACGGCAAGAGCACGGGAGAATAATGAGACTAACTCTTCATTAAGGCCTATTTCCAGTATTTGCTGTTCCTGCGACAAAAAAGCATCATCAACAATGGCGTCTATCATAGGCCCCTCGAAACCTATATAATATTCCGTCCAACCAGTCTGCCGCAACGGGCGATAAGTATGCCATTGTCCGGGAAACAATACCATCAGCCGACCTTTACAAACTTGCTTTTCAGAGGTAGAATCAGATGAAAACAAACCACGTCCCTTGGTGATATATACCAATTGATACTCACGAAGCACTCTTCCTTTTTCTGCATTAAAGAAGTAACCGGAAGGATGCTCTTTCAACGGATAAGGTGAATCGGGAGGAATGGATTGATAGCCGACGGTATTTACCCATAGCCCGAATTTACGGTCCATGTCATTTACAATCAGATATTTAAATTCTAATCCTAAACTATTATCCTCGATCATACCAGTGTGTTTTCATGTAATTGAGTTGGACAAAAATAGGAATTATTTTCAGAAAAACACCACAGATTACACAGATTTACACAGATTATTTTCTAATCGGAAGCCGATATTTAAGAATTAAATCTGTGTAAATCTGTGTAATCTGTGGTGAAAAGAACTTCCGCAAAAACTAACTTTAGAAAGCTTTGCGATATAGAGCTTCGATATCTGCTACCGAAGTAGGACGAGGATTACCACCTGTGCAAACATCATTGAAAGCAGCTACAGCCAGTGCAGGAATATCTTCTTCCTTCACATTGATTTCATGTAATTTCTGCGGTATATTGATACTGGCAGAAAGTGCTTTCACTGCCTCAACAGCCGCTTTTACTCCCTCGGCTTCACTCATTCCGGTAGTATCCACTCCCATTGCTTTCGCAATATGGATATATTTCGGAGCTGCCGGAGATTCAGCATTGTATTCCATCACATACGGTAACAATAAGGCATTGGCTACCCCATGAGGAGTATCATAGAACGCACCTAGCGGATGCGCCATCGAGTGGACAATTCCTAAACCGACATTCGAGAATCCCATACCGGCAATATATTGTGCCTGTGACATAGCTTCGCGGGCTGCCACATCTTTACCATTATCCACAGCTGCTTTCAAGTTTTGAGCAATCATTTCAATGGCTTTCAATTCGAACATATCGCTCATTACCCAAGCACCCGGAGTGATATAACTTTCGATGGCATGAGTCAAAGCATCCATACCGGTAGCTGCAGTCAGTCCTTTGGGCATTGAGTACATCAGTTCAGGGTCTACGATAGCTACGGCAGGAATGTCGTTCGGGTCTACGCAAACCATTTTCTTGCGGGCATCTTCATCAATAATCACATAATTGATCGTTACCTCGGCAGCTGTTCCAGCAGTAGTAGGCAGCGCGAAAGTAGGCACCGCTTTGTGTTTGGTATCGGCTACCCCTTCCAGAGATTTCACGTCTGCAAAATCCGGATTGTTCACAACAATACCGATTCCTTTGGCAGTATCGATGGAAGAACCGCCGCCCAAAGCAACGATAAAATCGGCTCCGGAAGCTTTGTATGCCGCCACACCGTTTTGTACATTTGCAATCGTAGGATTCGCTTTTACATCACTATAAAGTTCGTAAGGAATCTGATTTTCATCAAATACTTTAATGATTTCGGCAGCCACACCAAACTTGATAAGATCTTTATCCGTTACAAAAAAGGCTTTCTTAAAGCCACGTCTGGCTGCTTCCACAGCAATGACACTACGGCATCCGGCACCGAAGTACGAAGTTTCGTTTAAAATAATGCGATTCATGGTTATCTATTTGTTTAAAGGGTTAACCGCAGCACCTTCCAGGGTAGAAAATGCCACGGTTTCTAAAGTAATTAAAATCAATGACTAGTATAAATCTTATTTAGGAAGATTGAAAGCAACTGACATTTCTTTCATCTGTTCCTGACTCATACCATCCGGTTCGAAGCCCATATTTTTAGCTGCGATATAAATCAGAGCCGACTTATTGAGTACATCAATCTGATCGAATGCCTGCATCGCATCGCAATCCACTGCAAATACACCATGTTTCTCCCACATCACCACATCGTAATCCTGCAATTCTTTGATGGTAGCTTCAGCCAATTCCACCGAACTAGGTAATTTATAAGGAATGATACCCAAACCACGCGGGCAGAATGCCTTTGTTTCAGGGATCATACTCCACAACAGATTGGTAGCCACATCTTTTTCCAGAAATTTCGGACAATGTGTCATGGCAATCAGTTCAATCGGGTGTGTGTGTACAGATGCTTTATAAGGAGAGTTTTTGCTCAACAGGTCATTGTGTACGCTCAAGTGAGAAGGCAATTCCGATGTCGGGACTACGGCTTCATCCGCAATAATCACATAGCTGGCACAGTCATCCAGAATACGGATTACCGAACCATTTTCCATCGGCCAGCGGGCTAAATCACGCATGCGTTTATTAGTTCCCTTGCAGTAGAAATAGCAGCCTTTCAGATAAGGAAGAGTCACACCGATAGACTTTACTTCGCTGATCGGCTTCATCTGACGGATTTCATCGTCTACAAACTCTGTGATATTAACAGTGATATTACCACCATTACGTTCAGCCCATCCTTTCTGCCACAAGTATCCGGCAACTTCTGCTACCTTGTTTACTTCTTTGGCAAGTGCCGGACGATTCTCTAAAATTGATTTCATTATATATATATTTTAATTAGGCACGGATTACATGGATTTTGCCGCAAGTTATAAAAAAACTGCGTAATCCGTGTAATCCGTTCTTGATTTTTTTAAAACAAATTTGGGAATACTAAAGAGAAGATAAGGACGATCAGACCAGCTATCAGCACAGTTATGGTCTTGTTTGACACCCCTTTCCATTCTTTTAAAATTATTCCCCAAACATTACTAAAGGTTACGTTCAATGCCATTAGAATACACCAGGAGAAAGCCAGTAACACCGGGCTTTCGGTGAGGAAGCTCTTACCCATTTCCAATCCGAAAAACTGCATATACCATAGTACACCAGCCAACGCACAGAACACTAGATTATTGCCCCACACTTTTCCTTTAGCATAGTCACCCATCGTTTTGTTAACCACATTCTGTTGCAAACAGTAAGCTGCATTTGTCAGGAAGCCTCCAAGCGTAACCAGAAAGATAACCGGAAGACCGGCATAAAGTCCTTCCACTCCACCAGCCAAAGCGGCTTCTTTGATAGGTGTTCCCGCATCCAGTCCCAAAGCAAAGCAGGCACTCATGATACCAGCCAAAAGTGCAACCAGTAACCCTTTTGTCAATGCAAAGTCTTTTACAGCAGCACGTTTTTCTTCTTCGCTCATGTTTTGCGCACGCAAACTACCGGCATACCCGATAATAGCAATACCTGCCAACGTGATGCAAACACCCAACAAAAGAATTAGCCCGTTACCTTCAAACAAGTTTGTACCGGCAAAAAGAGCCGGAAGAAGGGTACCGAAACCGGCACAAGTACCCAGTGAGATACTCTGTCCGAGCGCAACACCCAAATAGCGCATGGAAAGTCCGAAAGTCAACCCTCCTACTCCCCACAATATACCATAAAAGATGCTCATTCCAGCACCTCCTGCTCCCCACAAGTCGAACAAACTGCTCTCTTGGGGTACACCCAGTAGTGAACCCAGGAACGGGAACACTAACCAGGCAAATACACCTTGTATTAACCAGAAGCTTTCCCAGCTCCATTCTTTTACCTTTTTGATAGGTACATAAGAACTGGACTGGCAAAAGCTACCGATAGCTATAATCAATAAGCCGATTAAGATTTCCATAACTTATCGTTTAGAAGTTACTTCGGCTTCGTACTTTTCAATTTCTGCGATGAAATCTTCACCAACAGGCACATTGTTCTTCAAGCAGAACATATCCCAAACTGCATTCCAAGGAAGCGCCTTTTCTTCTTCAAGCAAAGCCAGACGTTGGAATCCCTGTCCGTTTGCTTCGTATTCGCGCAACTTGGCAATCGGTTCGAGCAGAGCACGAATCATACATTTCTGTGCAGCACGGCTACCGATTACGTATGCACCAATACGGTTGATAGATGCATCGAAGTAGTCAAGACCATAATGTACACGGTCCAAAGCACCGCAACGAACAATTTCGCTGAACAGTTCCATTGTCGGATCATCCATGATAGTAACGTGGTCTGAATCCCAACGAACCGGACGGCTTACGTGCAACATCAATTCAGGTACATAAAGCAACAGTGAAGATACTTTATCAGCTACACTTTCTGTCGGATGGAAATGACCGGTATCCAATGTAATCATCTTGTTACGAGAAGCACCATAACCGATATAGAAGTCGTTAGAACCCACTGTATAGCTTTCCAGACCGATACCGAACACCTTAGATTCGATACAATCCTTCATATTCTTATATTCGGTAGCGAAGATCTGATCCAAAGAATCTTTCAGCAATGCACGATATTTCATACGATTTACCGTAATATCCTTGCTTCCGTCATGTACCCAAAGATTCATGATACACGGATCCCCCTGTGCCTTACCCATTTCTTCCGCAACGGCACGACAACGTTTGGTATGTTCAATCCAGAACTGACGGATGCCTTCATCAGGATTAGAAAGAGACAAGTCACCTGATTTCGGATGAGAGAAAGAGGTAGAGTTGAAGTCGAGCTTCATGTTATGTTCTTTACCCCATTCGATCCAGCTCTTGAAATGTTCCGGTTCTACCTGGTCACGGTCTACCACCTTACCCTGGAAATCTCCATAGATTTCGTGCAGGTTCAGACGATGAGTACCCGGAATATAAGAAGCAGCTTTCAAAATGTCAGCACGCAATTCATCAATATTACGAGCTTTGCCCGGATAATTACCGGTTGCCTGAATACCTCCGGTCAATGAGCCGGCCTGTACTTCAAATCCTGCAACGTCGTCAGCCTGCCAGCAGTGAAGTGACAGATGAAAATCCTGCATCGTTTTCAATACTTGTTCGGTGTCTACACCTACTGCTGCATAACGTTCCACAGCAATCTCATACGCTTTCTGAATCAGTTCTTCTTTTTTCATGATATTCTATTAGTTTAAATAAATGATTATTCTGTCGGTTGTTCAATGTATTATCGAACGCAATTCTTAAAATGGATATAAGCCGCGTCCCAAGCTTCCGTATCTTGCGACTGATAAGTCTTCAACGGGATAGAGCGGTTGATTAACTGGCGCATACCGGCAACATCCGTTGCTTCACCTGCTGCCATTGCCTGAATCATTACATTACCGATAGCTGTTGCTTCAGACGGACCGGCTATCACAGGAATTCCTATCGCATTAGCTGTAAACTGGTTCAACAGATCATTCCGGCTACCGCCGCCAATTACGTGCAATGTATCAATCGGACGGGGAGAAAGCGAACGTAAATTCTCCAATACCTGACGATAACGCAAAGCCAGACTTTCAAAAATACAACGCACCACTTGTCCACGTTTCTCGGGAACTGCTTGTCCGGTAGCCCGGCAATATTCAGCAATGGCTTTTTCCATATCCGCAGGATTCGCGAAACAATCATCATCCGGATTAATCAGACTACGGAACGGCTCGCAAGCATCCGCCTCACTGATTAATTCAGGATAGCTTGTATCTCCCCAATTCAAACGGCAACGTTCCAACAACCACATTCCACAGATATTCTTCAACAGACGGATGGTTCCTTCCACACCACCTTCATTGGTAAAGTTCAACGCTTCTGTTTCGGCATTAATCACCGGAGCATCTGTTTCAACTCCCATCAACGACCAAGTCCCACTGCTCAAATAAGCAAAGTTACGATCGAGTGCCGGAACGGCAGCAACAGCAGAACCGGTATCATGACCGGCTACTGCAATTACAGGAATTGCCCCCAGTCCGGTTATCTTTTGCACTTCTTCCGTCAATACTCCCACCTTTTCACCCGGAAATACAAAACGTCCGAAATTCTTTTCACTCAAACCTACTGCTTTCAGCAACTCCGGTTCCAAACGACGTGTTTGAGCATTTACCAGCTGCGCTGTCGAAGCAATTGTATATTCCGTCACCATCTCTCCGGTCAGCATATAACTTAATGCATCCGGCATAAACAGAATTTTATCTGCCGCCTCCAATGCGCTGTCGTGATTGCGACGTAAAGTATCTAATTGAAAAAGTGAATTAAAATTCATAATCTGAATACCCGTTTTGCCATAGACTTCACTACGCGAAATACGGGAGAAAAGAGCTTCCGGTGCTCCTACCGTATGAGGATCACGGTACGCGTATGGCTGACGAAGCAGGTTACCGTCTTTTCCGACGCATACAAAATCCACTCCCCAGGTATCAATACCAATAGAAGCAATGGATTCGCCACGATGAGCCACCAACTTCAGCCCGTCAATAATATGACGATATAATGCATAAATATCCCAATAGAAATGTCCACCCACTTCAATCAGGTGGTTAGGAAAACGATTAATCTCTTCCAGATTTAATCCGCCTTCGATGAAAGTTCCTAAGATTGTACGGCCGCTCGTTGCGCCCAGGTCGACTGCAAAAAAGTTTTGTTTCATGGTATTCTGTCTATATATTTAAGGTATCCATTTACCTACATGGCAAAGATAGGCGATTCCCTCCTCCCTTTCCTTATGTATTTTGATTGAAAGGGTATACATTTTGACACAAAACAAAAAAGCAGGCTCTCACCGTTTAGCATATTTTTCACTTTTATGCAAAAAAACTTTGGTTTTATGCATATTTTCTCCAAAATAATGCATACTTTTGCGCCATTCTTAGAATAATTATACAATGAAGAAGAAAGCAAATCGGTTAGACGCCATCAAAATGATAATCTCAAGCAAGGAGGTCGGTTCGCAGGAAGAACTGCTGCAAGAGCTGAACCGCGAAGGCTTCGAACTGACACAGGCCACCCTCTCCCGCGACTTGAAACAATTGAAAGTAGCCAAGGCTGCCAGTATGAACGGAAAGTACGTATATGTACTGCCGAACAACATTATGTATAAACGTTCTACCGACCAGAGTGCCGGTGAAATGTTACGTAACAACGGATTTATCTCTTTACAGTTTTCCGGTAACATTGCCGTTATCCGCACCCGTCCCGGTTATGCGAGTAGCATGGCGTATGACATCGACAACAATGAATTCAGTGAAATACTGGGAACCATTGCCGGTGACGATACAATCATGTTGGTGTTGCGTGAAGGAGTTGCCATCAGCAAAATACGTCAGCTTCTGTCACTCATCATTCCCAATATCGAATAATTATACCTATTATTATATAATAAAGAAATGGACACTCAACAAATAGATGTTATGGTAGCCGACGCCTCACATGAGGTTTACGTTGACACTATTTTGGAAACTATCAGAAATGCTGCCGCCGTACGAGGAACAGGAATTGCGGAACGTACACACGAATACGTAGCGACAAAGATGAAAGAAGGTAAGGCGATTATTGCTCTTTGTGGCGATACTTTTGCCGGATTCACCTACATCGAATCATGGGGAAACAAGCAATATGTGGCTACTTCCGGTCTGATCGTTCATCCCGATTTCCGTGGGTTAGGACTGGCAAAACGTATTAAACAAGCTTCTTTCCAACTGGCACGTCTCCGATGGCCGAAAGCAAAAATATTCAGTCTGACCTCCGGAGCCGCTGTCATGAAAATGAACACCGAACTGGGTTATGTGCCTGTCACCTTCAACGAACTGACAGACGACGAAGCTTTCTGGAAAGGATGCGAAGGATGTATCAACCATGATATTCTGGTAGCGAAAAACCGCAAGTTCTGCATCTGCACAGCCATGCTGTACGATCCGACAGAGCCGCGGAACATCAAAAAAGAACAAGAAAGAAATAACATTTAAAAGATACAGCACTATGGAAGAAAAGAAGAAAAAAGTAGTGGTGGCATTCAGCGGCGGACTGGACACATCGTTCACCGTCATGTACCTCGCCAAAGAAAAAGGTTACGAAGTATATGCAGCTTGTGCCAATACGGGTGGTTTCAGCGAAGAACAACTGAAAACAAACGAAGAAAATGCTTATAAACTGGGAGCAGTGAAATACGTGACACTGGACGTAACCCAGGAATACTACGAAAAGAGCCTGAAATACATGGTTTTCGGAAATGTGCTGCGTAACGGTACTTATCCTATTTCTGTTAGTTCCGAACGTATTTTCCAGGCACTGGCTATCGCACGCTATGCCAACGAAATCGGTGCGGATGCCATCGCACACGGTTCTACCGGAGCAGGTAACGACCAGATCCGTTTCGACATGACTTTCCTCGTATTGGCTCCCAATGTAGAAATCATCACATTGACCCGTGACATGGCATTGAGCCGTCAGGAAGAAATTGATTATCTGAACAAACATGGTTTCAGCGCGGACTTCACCAAACTGAAATATTCTTATAATGTAGGTTTGTGGGGTACTTCTATCTGTGGTGGCGAAATCCTCGACTCCGCGCAAGGACTCCCGGAAACAGCCTACCTCAAACATGTTGAAAAAGAAGGCAGCGAACAGCTCCGCCTGACTTTCGAAAAAGGGGAACTGAAAGCTGTCAACGACGAGAAGTTTGACGACCCGATCAAAGCCATCCAGAAAGTGGAAGAGATTGGTGCAGCATACGGTATCGGCCGTGATATGCACGTGGGTGATACAATTATCGGTATCAAAGGCCGTGTAGGATTCGAAGCAGCCGCCCCGATGTTGATTATCGGCGCCCATCGCTTCCTTGAGAAATATACATTGAGCAAATGGCAACAATACTGGAAAGACCAGGTAGCCAACTGGTACGGTATGTTCCTCCACGAAAGCCAATACCTCGAACCGGTGATGCGTGACATCGAAGCGATGTTGCAGGAAAGCCAGCGTAACGTAAACGGTACGGCTATCCTCGAGCTTCGCCCTCTCTCCTTCTCTACCGTAGGTGTAGAATCGGAAGACGATCTGGTGAAGACTAAATTCGGAGAATACGGTGAAATGCAGAAAGGCTGGACAGCCGAAGACGCCAAAGGCTTTATCAAAGTCACTTCTACTCCGCTACGTGTCTACTATAATAACCACAAAGACGAAGAGATATGATTAAAGCAGGAATCATTGGTGGCGCAGGATATACAGCAGGCGAATTAATCCGTCTGCTGCTCAACCATCCGGAAACTGAAATCGTATTTATCAACAGCAGCAGTAATGCCGGAAACAGAATTACCGACGTACACGAAGGCTTGTATGGAGAAACAGATCTAAGATTCACCGACCAGTTACCTCTGGACGAAATCGACGTTCTCTTTTTCTGCACCGCCCACGGCGACACAAAGAAATTCATGGAAAGTCACAACATACCGGAAGACCTGAAGATTATCGACCTCTCGATGGACTACCGTATTATGAGCGACGACCACGACTTTATCTACGGTCTGCCGGAACTGAACCGCCGTGCCACTTGTACGGCAAAGCACGTAGCCAATCCCGGCTGTTTTGCAACCTGCATCCAGCTCGGTTTACTTCCGCTTGCCAAGAATCTGATGCTGACGAATGATGTAATGGTAAATGCCATTACAGGAAGTACGGGAGCCGGAGTGAAACCGGGTGCTACCAGTCATTTCAGTTGGAGAAACAACAATATGAGTGTGTACAAAGCATTCGAGCACCAGCATGTTCCGGAAATCAAGCAATCACTGAAACAGCTGCAAAACAGTTTCGATGCGGAGATCGACTTCATTCCATACCGTGGCGATTTCGCCCGTGGTATCTTTGCAACGCTGGTAGTCAAAACCAAAGTAGCACTGGAAGAAATCGTTCGTATGTATGAGGAATATTATGCAAAAGACTCCTTTGTACACATCGTAGACAAGAATATTGACTTGAAACAAGTCGTTAATACTAATAAGTGCCTGATACATCTGGAGAAACACGGTGACAAACTATTGATTATCTCTTGTATCGACAATTTGCTGAAAGGCGCCAGCGGACAAGCGGTTCATAACATGAACCTGATGTTCAATCTGGAAGAAACCGTAGGACTACGTTTGAAGCCTTCAGCTTTTTAAAAACAAAGAATTATGAAATTATTCGACGTATATCCTTTATATAACATCAACATTGTCAAGGGCGACGGTTGCAAGGTATGGGATGAGAACGGAACGGAATATCTGGATCTCTACGGAGGTCATGCCGTTATCTCTATCGGACATGCACACCCTCACTATACAGCAATGATAAGTAACCAGGTGGCTAAACTTGGTTTCTACTCAAACTCCGTCATCAACAAACTCCAACAAGAGGTAGCCGAACGACTGGGCAAGATTTCCGGTTACGAAGACTACAGCCTGTTCCTGATTAACAGTGGAGCCGAAGCGAACGAAAACGCTTTGAAGCTGGCTTCCTTCTATAACGGACGTACCAAAATCGTATCTTTCAATAAGGCATTTCACGGACGGACATCTCTGGCGGTAGAAGCGACTCACAATCCTTCCATTATCGCCCCTATCAACAATAACGGTCATGTCACCTATCTCCCGCTCAACGATATGGAAGCGATGAAGCAGGAACTGTCTAAAGGAGACACATGCGCTGTTATCATTGAAGGAATACAAGGGGTAGGCGGTATCAAGATACCGACCACCGAATTTATGCAAGAACTCCGCAAAGCTTGCAGCGAAACAGGAACGATCCTGATTCTCGATGAAATTCAGAGCGGATACGGACGTAGCGGTAAATTCTTCGCCCATCAATATAATGACATCAAGCCGGACATCATCACTGTAGCCAAAGGTATCGGCAACGGTTTCCCGATGGCAGGTGTCCTGATCAGCCCGATGTTTAAACCGGTATATGGTCAATTGGGAACTACCTTCGGCGGAAACCATCTGGCATGCTCGGCAGCACTCGCTGTGATGGACGTCATTGAGCAAGAAAATCTGATAGAAAACGCAAAGGTAGTAGGTAACTACTTACTGGAAGAACTGAAGAAATTCCCGCAAATAAAAGAGGTACGCGGACGCGGACTCATGATCGGACTCGAATTCGAAGAACCCATCAAAGAACTACGTAGCCGCCTCATCTATGACGAGCATGTATTTACCGGAGCAAGCGGTACGAATGTACTTCGCCTGTTACCTCCTCTCTGTCTTACTATGGAGGAAGCAGAAGACTTCCTTGCCCGGTTCAAGAAAGTACTCTAATCGCTCATTTGATTAATAAACAGCCAACGATAAAAGCAGCCTTTATTAGAAATTTATTTCTTATTCCGGCTGCTTTTTGTTTTTTCGTAATTAACTGCTACCTTTGCCTTTAACAACTCATTAAAAATAAGCGTATATGAAAATAGCCATTATCGGTGCAGGAAACATGGGCGGTTCAATAGCCCGTGGCCTGGCAAAAGGAAGTCTGATAGACGATTCGGACATCATTGTGTCCAATCCGAGTGCCGGAAAACTAGAGAAACTGAAAAAGGAATTTCCGGGTATCTCTATCACCAACAGCAATGTGGAAGCTGCCACAGGAGCAGATATTGTCATCCTTGCTGTCAAACCGTGGTTTATGGAACCGGTGATGCGCGAATTGAAACTGAAAAGCAAACAGATACTCATCTCCGTAGCTGCCGGCATCAGTTTTGAAGAACTGGCTCATTATGTCGTAGCACCGGAAATGGCCATGTTCCGCCTGATTCCGAACACCGCTATCAGCGAACTGGAAAGTATGACGCTTGTTGCCGCCCGCAATACGAACGATGAACAGGACAAATTCATCCTCCGGTTGTTCAGCGAGATGGGAACAGTGATGCTTATTCCCGAAGATAAAATAGCGGCAGCCACCGCATTGACCTCCTGCGGTATCGCTTACGTATTGAAATACGTTCAGGCAGCCATGCAAGCCGGAATCGAAATGGGACTTCGTCCCAAAGATGCCATGCAAATGATAGCACAATCCTTAAAAGGAGCAGCCGCACTGATTCAGAACAACGACACCCACCCCAGCGTAGAAATCGACAAGGTCACCACTCCGGGCGGAATCACAATCAAGGGGATCAATGAACTGGAACACAACGGATTCACCTCCGCTATCATCAAAGCCATGAAAGCCTCCAAATAATACCATAGAATTATTAATCATAAAAATACGAACCACTTGTATGAATGAACAAATTAAACAGATCGCAGAACGCCTCCGCGGATTACGTGATGTACTGGAACTGACCGCAGAGGATATCGCCCGCGACAGCGACATCTCTGCCGAAGAATACCGACTTGCAGAAACCGGAGACTACGATATCTCTGTCAGCATGTTACAAAAAATAGCCCGCACGTATAATATAGCTCTCGACGCCCTGATGTTTGGTGAAGAGCCTAAAATGAGCAGCTACTTCGTGACCCGTGCCGGCAAAGGAGTCAGCATCGAACGTACCAAAGCTTATAAATACCAATCACTGGCTTCAGGATTCATGAACCGTACCGCCGATCCGTTCATCGTCACTGTTGAACCGAAAGCAAACGACGAACCAATCCATTATAACCAACATAACGGACAAGAATTCAACCTTGTCATCGAAGGACGTATGCTTATCAACATCGAAGGCAAAGAAATCATCCTCAACCAAGGCGACAGTATCTATTTTAACTCTAAACTTCCACATGGCATGAAAGCGCTCGATGGCAAAACAGTACGTTTTCTGGCAGTAATTATGTAATAACATCATGGTAGAAAGATTTTTATCACAGACCTCTTTCAGTTCACAAGAGGATTTTATCAAAAACTTGAAAATAAACGTCCCGGAGAACTTCAACTTCGGCTATGACGTAGTAGACGCCTGGGCTGCCGAACAACCTGACAAGAACGCTTTACTCTGGACAAATGACAAAGGCGAAAGTCGCCAATTCTCATTTGCCGACATGAAACGCTCTACGGACATGACCGCCTCTTACTTCCAGAGCCTGGGTATCGGCCGTGGCGACATGGTGATGCTGATTCTGAAACGCCGTTATGAGTTCTGGTATAGCACCATCGCTCTTCACAAACTAGGAGCAACCGTTATTCCGGCTACTCACTTGCTGACCAAGAAGGATATTATCTATCGCTGCAACGCTGCCGACATCAAAATGATCGTAGCTGCCGGCGAAGGAATCATCCTGCAACATATCAAAGATGCTCTTCCCGAATGTCCCACGGTTGAAAAGTTAGTCAGTGTCGGTCCGGAAATCCCGGAAGGCTTCGAAGATTTCCATCAGGGTATCGAAAATGCTGCTCCATTTGTACGTCCGCGCCATGCGAATACTAATGATGACATCTCTCTGATGTATTTTACCTCCGGCACTACCGGCGAACCTAAGATGGTGGCACATGACTTTACTTATCCGTTAGGTCATATCGTTACCGGTAGTTTTTGGCACAACCTGGACGAGAACAGTCTTCACCTCACCATTGCCGATACCGGCTGGGGAAAAGCGGTATGGGGAAAACTCTACGGACAATGGATTGCCGGAGCCAATATCTTCGTCTACGACCACGAGAAGTTTACCCCGGCAGCTATTCTGGAAAAAATCCAGGAATATCATGTCACCTCTCTCTGTGCGCCTCCTACCATCTTCCGGTTCTTGATTCACGAAGACCTGACAAAGTTCGACTTGTCTTCACTAAAATACTGCACCATTGCCGGAGAAGCATTGAACCCCGCCGTATTTGAAACGTTTAAGAAACTGACAGGTATCAAACTGATGGAAGGTTTCGGACAAACAGAAACAACCCTTACCATCGCCACTATGCCGTGGATGGAACCGAAACCGGGAAGCATGGGGCTGCCGAATCCTCAATATGATGTAGATTTGATTGACCATGAAGGTCGCTCTGTTGAAGCCGGTGAGCAAGGACAAATTGTAATCCGCACCAGCAAAGGCAAACCTCTCGGACTTTTCAAAGAATACTACCGGGATGCGGAACGTACTCACGAAGCTTGGCACGACGGAATATATTATACCGGCGATGTTGCCTGGAAAGATGAAGACGGATACCTGTGGTTTGTCGGTCGTGCAGACGACGTTATCAAGAGTTCCGGTTACCGCATCGGCCCATTCGAAGTGGAAAGTGCGTTGATGACTCATCCGGCTGTTGTGGAATGTGCCATTACCGGAGTACCCGACGAGATTCGCGGTCAGGTAGTAAAAGCTACGATTGTTCTATCCAAAGACTATAAAGCACGTGCCGGAGAAGAACTGATTAAGGAATTGCAGAACCACGTGAAGAAAGTGACTGCTCCTTATAAATATCCGCGTGTGATCGAGTTCGTAGAAGAGCTACCTAAGACAATCAGCGGTAAGATCCGCCGGGTGGAGATTCGCGAAAACGATAAGAAGTAAATTATAAACAACTCTAATCAATAGAAGAACGATATTACAGATGATGTAATATCGTTCTTCTCATATCTACCCAACAATAAAATTCAACAGAAATAATATGATAGTTCCTGTTTATTTAAAACTCTCTTTTTTCCAATAATTATGTCCTTCAATAATATGACTGTTATTAGCTTTATAAAAATCCTTCACAGGAGTCATCTGAAAACAATTATTAATAATAGCATTATCGACATCTTCAAAAGTAACAATCGGTTGTTGGTTTACAGGATACTTCGATCTAACATTATTCAGAACAATCTGCTTACACTTACTGAATTGCCACGGTGAACCAGTCTGCGAAGAGAAATCCACATTATCAAAACGAATATCTTCAGCAATATCAACTATAAATCCAACCTCTGCCTTCATATTAATATTTGAAAAGGACAAACCTTGTACAGGCATTTCTTCAATCCCTTTAATATAACCAATTTGCTTGATATCAGAACCTGTGATATTACTCAAATGAATGTTCCGGAAAACAGGAGTCCGTTCACTGACAGGTTCCACTTTTGATTCTTTATCATAGAACAAATCAAAGATGAAGGCATTCCGCTGAATATTCTTCATGACGATATTATCTACCCGAAGCTCTTCAACAACCCCTCCTCTCCCACGAGAAGATTTCAAGCGAATACCGGAATCCGTACCATCGAAAACACAATTAGAAATTGTCACTCTCCTTACACCGCCTGACATTTCACTACCAATAACTACCCCTCCATGACCGGAAAGCATAACACAATTAGTTATCGTTATATTTTCACATGCCTTTCCATATTTCCGTCCATCAGCATCACGCCCCGATTTAATTGTAATACAATCATCCCCCACACTAATAAAACAATCAGAAATACGCACATTCCGGCAAGAAGAAGGGTTTATTCCATCCGTATTGGGACCTTTTGGGTCTTTTGAAGGGTTATATATCGTCACTCCATGCACTGTTACATTATCACAAAAAGCCGGATTTATGGTCCAAAAAGGAGAATTGACAATTTTCACATTCTCTATCAACACATTGTTACATTCATAAAACTGAATAAAAGGAGGCCGAAACATACGACGCTCTAAAGAAAGTTTATAATAATCCGAAATTTCCAGATCTTCATTAGCCTCTTCCCACATTCGTTGTAGTTTATTCAAAGCAGGCAATTTTCCTCCGTTCTTTTTAATCAGCTCCCGTGTTTCTTTCTCCCAGCTCCACCATTTGAATCCATTACCGTCCAACGTTCCACGCCCGGTTATAGTCAAATTCTCCGCATCATGCGCATAAATCAGGGAAGACAAAGTATTCATCACTGTACCTTCCCAACGAATCTTCACAAAAGGAAGATAATCTTCAAAACGATCTGAAAAACGAAGAACAGCTCCGGACTCCACATACAAAGTTATATTACTTTTCATGTGGATAGTGGCTGTCAAATAAACACCTGCCGGAAAATAAATAGTTCCTCCACCTTCAGAAGATGCTTTTTCAATCGTTTGGTTTATTAACTCCGTACAAGATTCAATACCTCGGGGATCAGCTCCAAGCCCCTTCATATTAAAGGTACGAGACCATGCGGTTACGGCTATAACAAGTCCCACTACACAAATAAATAGACGTTTCATTTATAGTTTTCATTTAAAATTTTACCAGTTCTAATTGTCAAAACAAAAGTACGAGGTATCTTCTCTCCTTATAGGGTAATAATTGTGCTTGATAGAGGATAGACAGGTGGATTAAATATGCAAAAGCGTGCATTTTATGTTCAATCACGGTTTTATATTTCCTTTTTAATCCAGTTTTATCTATTTTTGCTCTACACATAATTTATAATATCATGAAGACACTCTATGTTTTCCTTTTATGCTTATACACCAGTCTGACTGTAGCAGCTCAACCTCTTTGCCAGATTAAACACTTCTCTGTCAATAGTGGCCTTTCGCAAGGAGTAGTAGTGAATATAATGCAAGACAAAAAAGGATTTCTTTGGTTCGCCACCTGGAATGGACTGAACAAATTCGACGGATACACATTTAAAAATTACAAAGCATTCCCGGGAGACGGCTGTACGTTAACGACCAACCGCTTCTCTTATATTACAGAAAGCAAAGACGGAGATATATGGTGCAAATCTTATGATAACCGTGCATATCTATTCGATATTCAAACAGAGAAGTTTATTGACATACTCCTTCCTATTGAATCATCCCTGCAACAGACCAACACAGTCAGCAATATCTATACCTTAAATAAAGGGATTACATGGATCACCTGCGAACAAGGTTATGCTTTCAGAATCAATGAGCAAACCTGCAAAAAAGGAAAAGATATCATTTTATACAGCAGTTTCAACCAAAATTTAAAAGGAAACAAGATATTCGACATTTACGAAGATTCCGACGGGGACGAATGGATCATGACAGATAAGGGAGTAACCATCATCGGGAAAAAACGAATCAACAGCGATTATCCGTTCAAAATGGTCAAAGAATATAATAAGAGAATATATCTTATCTCAACTTCCGGAAAAATCGCAATATATGATCCCAAGAACGGAAATATAAAATTCCAGGAGCTACCATGTCCTGTCACAGATATCTATTCCATATCTTCCATTTCCCCTTCTAATGACAAGATCGGCTTAGGAACTGACAACGGATTTATAACATACGATACAGAAAAGAAAAAATTCCAACATTTTAATATACAAACAGCCACCCAGCCATCCAATGAAGCTCATTTCTTTTATCAGGACAAAACCGGAGAAGTCTGGATCTTTGCCAATACCTCCGGTGTGATAAAGCTAAATCTGAAAACAGGAGATAAGCAGCACTTCACAGCTCCTATACAAAACCTAATCCAATATGAACGCGACAACCGGTACATGATCTTTGAAGACCATGAAGGCACACTATGGATGAGTCCTCAAAAAGGGCATTTGTGCTATTATGACCGCGACAGTAATCAACTGAAACTATACTTTGCAGATGAAAATAATCCCGCTTCCCTATTTGCCCCCTCTATTCGTTATTATTATACCGACCGGCAACAGAATGTATGGATTACCAATGACCGGGGCGTAGACAAAATATCTTTCTATCCCAATAAATACAAAATACGTCCCATAGACAATGGATTGGAAATACGTGCTTTTCTTGCCGACAAACAGAAACGTCTCTGGGTTGCTTCCAAAAAGGGAAACGTCAGAATTTACCGTCCGGATGGGACATTAGAAGGCTACCTTTCTCCACAGGGCATAATCACCCCTCAAGAGGTTACTTTCGGAAAAAGTGTGTACTGTTTTATGGAAGATAAACAAGGAAATATATGGATGGGAACCAAAAAAGACGGCCTCATCCTTCTAAAGAAGAAAAACGAACACTCTTATCTTTTACAACAATTCGTCCATCAGCCACAAGATACATACAGTTTAAGTAACAATAGTGTCTATAGTATTATTCAGGATAGCCATGACAATATATGGATCGCATGTTATGGAGGTGGTCTCAACCTATTATCACAAGCACCTGATGGTTCTACCAACTTTATCCATAGCGGCAACCGGCTGAAAAACTATCCTGTTTCTACTTCACTCAAAATAAGACATATCGCAGAAGCCCCCAACGGAGTGTTATTGATTGGCACAACCAATGGTTTACTTACATTCTCCAATAAGTTCGATCAGCCTGAAGAAATTAAGTTCTATCACAGCAACCGTATCCCTAATGTAGATTCCAGCCTTAGCAGTAATGATGTCATGCAGATATTTACTGACAGTCGAAAAAACACTTATGTAATAACATTCACCGGAGGAATCAGCCAGGTTATCTCTAAAAATCTGCTCACGGAAGATATACAATTCAAAAGTTATACAATCAAAGACGGATTAGCTTCTGATTTGGTACTTTCAATGCTCGAAGATACTCAAAAACAATTATGGGTAATCTCCGAAAACTCCATATCCAAATTCAATCCACAACAAGGAACATTTGAGAATTATGGAAGTAATTACTTTCAGAGAGAACTGAATCTCACTGAAGCAGTTCCCACACTAACCAGTCAAAAGAAAATCGTTCTCGGAACCAATCAAGGGATACTTGAAATCAACACAGAACAAATGAAAAAAAGTTCTTATGTACCTCCTATTGTATTTACCGGACTCAAAATACAAGGAAGTCAACTTCATGTAGCACTTGATGACATAAAAGAACTGGAACTAAATCCTTCGGAACGTAATGTCACCTTTCAATTTGCAGCCATTGATTATGTAAATCCCGATGCCATCGAATACGCCTATCGCCTGCAAGGCCTGGAAGAAGAATGGAACGAAGCCGGTAATAACCGCTCTGCAACATACATAAATTTACCTGCCGGAGAATATCAACTGCAAATCCGTTCCAGCAATAGCGACGGAGTATGGACCGATAATATACGCACCCTCCCCATTCATGTTTTACCCACTTTTTGGGAAACATACTGGGCATGGTTATTCTATATTGTCATGTTCGTGTTATTCACTACTATCATTGTATACATTCTGTTCTATATCTACCGTTTGCGGCATCAGGTTGACTTGGAACAACATTTATCCAATATCAAATTACGCTTCTTCACTGATATTTCACATGAATTACGCACTCCTTTAACTTTAATATCCAGCCCTGTATCAGAAATTCTAGCGCATGAAGCAATCTCTCCGACAGTTCGGGAACATCTAAATTTGGTACATAAAAACACAGAACGTATGCTTCGTCTGGTTAATCAACTACTGGATTTCCGCAAAATCCAAAATAAGAAGATGAAAGTGTTGGTAGAAAAGACAGAACTCGTTTCCCAATTACAGAAGATAATGGAAAGCTTCCACCTTATAGCAAAAGAAAAGAGAATTGATTTCCAACTTCAAACTAATACAGACAAAATATACGCATGGGTAGACCGTGACAAATTTGAAAAGATATTCTTCAATCTACTTTCAAATGCCTTCAAATATACACCGAACGGGAAGAAAGTAACGGTAAATATGATAACAGGTTCGGAGCAAGTCACCATCTCCGTATCTGATGAAGGCATTGGCATTGCTCCCGAAAAGCAACAATCCCTATTTTATCGATTTGAAACACTGGCACAATACAATATCCTGCAGCCCTCATCCGGCATTGGGCTTTCACTGGTACGCGAATTAATAGAATTACATCACGGAAATATCCAAGTGAAAAGCGAGCCGGGAAGTGGAAGTGAATTCATTGTCACACTTCCTAAGGAAGAAAAAGCATTTGCAGACGATCAACAAGCCGAATTTATTTTATCCGACAGTGACAATAATTCACCGACGATACAAGCTACTGAAGAAGATTCGGATAGTACATCCTTCAAGGCAGCATACGCAAAGAATGAAAATAAAACCGACGCAGAGGATGAAAAAACTTCCATTCTTATTGTCGAAGACAACAATGAATTACGTCATTTCCTATGGAATATCCTGTCAGAGACTTACACTGTTCTCGAAGCAACAAATGGAAAAGAAGGATTAAAATATGCACAGCAGTACATTCCGGATCTGATAATCAGTGATGTTATGATGCCGGTCATGGATGGATTAGACATGGTGAAAGCAATCAAAGCCGATCATGACACCTGCCATATTCCTATCATATTACTATCAGCAAAATCTTCTTTAGATGATCGGATAGCAGGACTGGAACAAGGTATCGATGACTACATTACCAAACCATTCAGCTCTACATACTTAAAAACCAGAATCTTGTCGCTGCTCCGTCAACGTAAACAGCTACAAGATCTATATTTATCGAAACTGTCAGAGCATACTCAAGAAGAGGATCATATAAATGGGTGGGAGCCTTCACAACCTCAAGTGACTCCATACGATGAACAATTCATGCAACAAGTAATGGCGTTTATGGAGGAACAAATGGATAATACAGATATCACCATCGACGACTTCGCCAACAAACTAATGTTAAGCCGTACGGTATTCTACCGAAAATTAAAATCCATTGTTGGGCTGACTCCGGTAGATTTCGTATGTGAAATGCGCATCAAACGAGCCGCCCAGCTAATTGAAAAAAGTGAATACAGTTTCTCCCAAATTGCTTATATGACCGGTTTCAATGACCCGAAGTACTTTAGCAGGCGCTTCAAAAAAATCATGGGAGTCACTCCTACAGAATATAAAGAAAGAAAGGGAGATGCCTCATAAGCACCTCCCCTTTCCTTACCAGTTTTCTATATTCAATTACAATACACCTTTTTTACCTTGCGTTCCATATTGATTCACGGCAGATACCTTCAAAGCATAATTCACTTTCGACACCGGAAAAGAGGTATCAGTAGTCGTCCCGAGAATCTGTTCTCCATCATATACAATATATCCGATCGCATTTTTCACAGGATTCCATTTAAGAGTGCCTTGCTGATAAACCAGACTGCGCGGACTTCCTAATTTCTCCATCATAATACGCGGATTCCAGCCATCATTACCCGGAATCATATTTTCGTACGTATATTTGTCCGCCTCCTCTTTCGTTATAGTTGCCTGACAGGTACCCGATACTTCCTTACCGGTTTGGCGGTCTTTATATTGATATTCCGTTTTGCGTTTACTTAAATCCAACACATTACCCTGTGCATCACGACTATTGTATTCGGCAAAAATCCCGGGAACCGTTCCCATATTCGTCCATCCTTCATCAGCGACAGGGATAAGCATGATGGTATTGATATACACCGTCTTCGAATTATTATGCCATGGACGCCCCAACTTCAAACGTCCGTCAGCCGCTTCACTGTTTCCATCTATAGTGCAATTACGAAAAGCATAACCATATTTGGCATCTTTATGGGAAGGAGCCACTATTACTGCTCCACTCCGTACATTATAAAGCGTACAGTTTTCCAGCAACACATCACCACCACCATAAAAATAGTCTACCGCGCCTTCTATCCAGCAATCTTTCACATAGTGCCGACTGACATCATTATTGGCAGTCATCCAAGTATCTTGAAAAGAACGGAACTTACAATTATAAAAGGAAGCACAATCTGCCTGACTATTCATAGCCAAAGCCTGCGGACCATTATCTGATAAAACTCCCCAGTCATTCACATACGAAATGTTTTCCGTATAAAAGTGGTCTCCTTTTACCACCACTACCGATCCCTCGTATTTATAAACTGGAGAGGAAGGATTATGAACCGAGTGTTCCCAATAAGCTGTTTTTCCACCTATTTCTTTACCGGTCAGTTTACTACCAACATTCAAGTTTAAATGAATAATGGTCTTATCCTTATCCTGGCCTATTAAATGTACGTATGGCTTATTCTTAGGGATAATCACCTGCTCATTATACAAGCCATTCTTTATCAGAATCAACCAAGGTTTCGTCTGTCCGTCAGGTACAGCATTGATTGCTTCCTGAACCGTTTTATAATCTCCACTACCATCAACAGCTACAATAGCCTGATAAGGCGATGAGTCCGCCTGTGCATAAATCATTGCACAGGCACTCATCAATAAAATTGATAATACAATATTCTTCATGATATTCTTTATACCTAACAATTATAGGATCAATTAATACCAACGTGGATCACCAGCATTACCCGTTCCGGCGAACCCGGCTCCCGGTTTAATATGGAAATCACCGTTTAATGGATCAACGAACAAGTCATCCGAGCTTTGTTTTATTCTCGTTATTTCTTCAAACCTGTTATTGCCTTCCTGCAGGTCGGAGGTGATATAACAATTATCAGAGAAGTTCAAAATGTCATAAGCACCATTTCCACTATTCATTTTCTTTCCTTTGTTCGGACCGGAGAAAATCAAATTCCGCATTGTCGCAGATTTCGGAGAAGGCGGAGTACTTGCCGCATTATCGAAACGGAAAACTTTAGGCAATTCCTTCTTAGCATCCATAGAATTATAGAAAGTACAATTTTCCAATATCACATCACCGATTCCCCCTTTCACGTCCATCAACTGGTCACCAATATTAATCAATGTACTATTCGTTATAGAAACCCTTTCCAACTGATCGATATTTTTTCCGAAATTAATCATTCCATATCCGTCCGTACCAACTTCGGATATGACACAGTTATCGATCGTAATATCCGTCATGAACACACCACTTCCATCGCTAATACGTACAAGCGTACGTTTTATGTTCTGTATAGCACAGCCTGTGAATGAAATAGACTGGGCATAAGAACTATTTTTCCAATCCGTCATATAACTGGCCTCGCCATTTCCATTCAGGCAAACAAACTCGAATGACAGAGACTGTATCGGAGAAGCCAATGATATTTTATTAGTCACAATAAGCTGTGGACGATTATTTTCATTAGCTTCCGTACTGGTAAACAAAATATTATCCAATCCCGGAATCTTTAGTTCACTTACCTTATACACCGCCCCCGGAGTAAGTTGGACAGTTACATTGCTACATTCTTTCTCTTTCACAAAATTAGATAACAATGTACTTAAATCAATGACTCCGGTTTCCGTAGCCTCCACAAAAAGGATTTCGCTACCACCCAATCCCAGTGTCTTGAATACATACGAACCACGTAATGCATCATTATTATAAATCCGAACACGATAGGTCGCTCCATTCTCCAATTCGGAGAGTGTTTTTGAACAAGCCGCTATATCTTCCGAAGTCAAATCAATCTGTTTTTCCTCACCATATTTCGTATCCACCATTTGAGCCAACGTCAGATGAGTTACCCTGTTCGTTTCTTCCCATGTCAAGGTTGCGGAATTAGCTGTAACTTCCACTCCGGTAAATAATTGCTCATCCGGAGTTTTAAATGCTACACTGACATAAGTGCTTGCCTTTCCCTGCGCATCTTCTCCTTTCATACGAACAGAATATTGCGTAGAACCGTTGAACTCCTGAAACAAAGTACGATATTCCACCCTCATAGGCGTATTACTCTCTGAAAATACAGTCAATGTATCTTTCAGAATCGTATCTGTCCTTACATAATTTTCCGCATTAAACTCCAAGCTGTCCGTATAAAACTCAAAAATATAGACTTTTGCATTCACAATCTGCGAATATCTTAATGTAACCGAAGTCGCATCGGTAGCCGACTTATCGAACGTCAACGGACGGAACAAAGCATCATAGTTCTTATTAACTGTCCAGTCATTGGCATCGTCCTCACAGGAAGACATACCCACTATCAAAGCCAATAGTACATACAGGCATGCTCCGGATAATCTATTAACTAGTCTTTTCATTTTTTCCTGCCATTAATTATTTATAACCATACGAATTAGAAACATACCCTTGCGTCTTATTGACATCCTCATAATAAATAGCGAATACATGGCGATAATTACACACTCCATTACCAACAGAATATTTACGGAACTCCGCTTCGGCTTCACCGCCCCAGTTCAGCCTGCCAAACAAATTCGAATAGTCGTAAGACGCATTCAGTCCTGTACCGCAAACCAATATTCTAGCCATTGTTTTCACATAATTAGTATTCAGGGTTGCATTTATATCACCATCCTTATTCAATGTCACCTGCATACTGATCCAGTTGCACTCATACTGTCCTTTTGATGTAGAAGCAGTACCGGTTCCCATATCCTCATTGAAGTTAACAGACGACATATCAATGTATTCCGGATTATCAGAGTCTTCATATTTATAATAGATTTTTCTCGGTATTTCATCCACTTGATAAGTCTTCCCGAAAATAGTCACCGGCTTGTAGTCATACAACATACAAAGACCTATTTTCATCTCTTCTATTTTCTCCGCCAACAATCCCCAACGTGTCAAATCCTGACGACGAATAGATTCACAACCAAACTCCCATGCCCGTTCATTGACAATAGCCGTGAAGAAATCCGCGTCATACTGCGTGATTTCGGGAGCACCAGTACCAAATGCTCTTTCACGAACCTTTTCCAAAGCCTGTCGGGGAGACATACCGGCAATCGGACTAACTGCATCCGGCCCTGTCAATACATTTTGAGCCTCCGCAAACATCAGGTAAATATCTGAATACCGCATCAAAATCCAGTTGATACCAGTAGCAATACGTGAATTAGCTTTCGGGAAACGGACTTTCATATAATTATCAGTCATCCAATACCAACGCCATTTACCACAAGCCACTCCTAATGGATTACAGCGAATAACTTCCTTATTTTTTCCATTCTCATTGATATATTCCTGGAAAACACAAGTAACATCCCGACGGGTGTCTGCCGGATCAAATGAATAAAAATAGTAAGCAGTAGTAGCCGCATATCCTGCCCCTCCCATACCTTGGGTGGTATTAAAAACTCCTCTGTTCAGGTTGTATCCCATCGTGGCCCCCACATCTCCATTCTGTCCTTCACCAAAAGCAACTTCAAACAGGTTTTCATTATACTTGTTGTATTCCAGATGATTGACAGTAGACCAAATATTCTCATAACTGGGATCAAGCTCATGAGGATTATCAGTCGCTCCCAAAATCTCCGCACACTGTTTGGCAGCCAGCTCATAATAATCTTTCCAATTCTTAGGGCGACCGACGAAATATCCGTTCATTTCCGGAATGGTCGGATGATGTTCCACATCCAAGTCCGGAAACTGATTTCCATCCCGTACAGACCATCCTCCGGCAAATAGCGCTACTTTTGCCAGCAGTCCTTTGGCAAAACCTTTATTCATGCGTTCTACCGTATATGATTCTTCTCCCATCCAAGGCAGATATTCAATTGCCTCTTTCAAATCCTCTATGATATAATTATAAACAATATCACGATCCACTTTTCCTATATAGACATTTCCCAATCCGCTTTCAGACGCATGCTCTTTATATGGCACATCTCCCCAATAACGGATCAATTCAAAATAGCCTAACGCTTTTAGTGCTAATGCCTCTCCTAAATATCTACGCATGGCAGCCTTGTCCGAAGTAGATTGCATCAACGGTGACCGACGTATACCATCTACGATAGTAGTGGCGGATTCTGCCAGATAATAAAGTTTGTCCCATCTGGTATTCCGGTTATAATTGTCGTCATAAAAATTGCCAGCACCTTCATCACGAAGTGTCGAATTATAGTTTTCCGTAGAAAACGCACCCGAACCAACCTCCACGTCAGAAGCTCCCTGCCAGTTGACACACAGTTTCTGACCATATATATAGGTGTCCGTCATTGTCGCATACACACCCATCAGGGCTGCTTCCGTCAGAGCGGTCGATTTAAACAGATTCTCATCACTTGGAATAGAAGGACTTTCGGTATCCAAAAAATTATCCATACACGAGGTGCATAACACAGAGGAGGATAAAACCGCTAAAAATAGTTTCTGTATTTTCATTTTTCAAGTATTAAAAAGTAACATTAAGACCGAATACATAAGAATGCGCTTTCGGATATGCAGAATAATCCACACCCGGAGTCAAAGGGGTAGAACGTTGTGTGCTCACTTCAGGATCCTGTCCGGAATAAGCTGTCCAGCAAAACAGGTTATTGGCCGTAGCATACACGCGCAGGTTCTTGACTCCTAGCTTACGAGTCACAGTAACCGGAAGCGTATACCCTAACGTCAGGTTACTACAACGCAAAAAAGAACCATCTTCAATCGCCCAGTCCGTCACAAGCGTACGCCCCATCATAGGCATCCAGATAGAGGCTTTGGAATTGATTTCAACAAAGCGCTCCGGATTGGCATCATTACCATACATTACATTGGCACCCATTTCCGGATCAATAATCGACCAGCGGTTTTCCAAACTCATAAAATCTCTGATATTATTATATTTACGATTCGTATGAGTGGATGCCATAATCTTATTGGCATTATATACTTTATTGCCATATGACCAGTTGAACATTGCCGCCAAGTCAAACCCTCTCCATGCAGCATTCAGCCCGAATCCGCCAATATGCTTTGGTTGTACACTACCGATCACTTTACGATCATTATCCGCATCGATCACACCGTCATTATTCTGATCCTTCAGTTTGATAAAGCCCGGACCAAAGTTAGGCAGGTCGTTAGAGAACAAAGCCCTGTCATCTACTACCCCTTCATTCAGTATCCATTTTTTCGTATTCTCATCAAACGTAAAGTCGTCTACAGAATAAAAGCCCTCTACTTCGAATCCATAAATCTGTCCTACCGCCTGACCTACAATAGCACGAAAATCATCAGAGCCGATATCCGGTCGCCAGTTGGATTGCGCACTCAATACGGTTGCCGTTCCATCCAGTTTATTCACTATATTTTTATTGAATGATATATTGAAGTTAGCGCCCAGATAGAAATCTTTACTATTGATAATCGTTCCGCTAAGCGTAAGTTCAACTCCCCTGTTCGTACTGCGGCCTACATTCTGATACTGATATTCATATCCCGAATTTGAAGGAAGATCCATGCGTAAGATTAAATCTTTCGTTATATCATTATAGAAGTCAACCGTCACATTCAAACGGCTATTAAAGAGGCTGGCATCTATTCCCACATTAGAGGATAACTTCGTTTCCCAAGTCAGATTCTCGTTCCGCAAGGTGTTCTGCAATTTCAGGGCACTCTGTACTGTTTCATTCAGATAATATTGCCTATTGGCAGAAGATTCCATTTTATAATCCTGTCTCCAGTATGAATTGACACGCGCATTACCAACTGACCCGTAACTCACACGAAGTTTCAGATTATCCAGCCAGTCTTCCGTCTGCTTCATAAATTTTTCCTGGGAAATGCGCCATGCCAATGCCATACCCGGGAAAAATCCCCAACGGTTTTCAGGAGCGAACACATTCGTTCCGTCGGCACGGGCTGTAAAAGTGAACATGTACCGGTCTTTGAAAGCATAGTTTAAACGACCGAAGTAAGATGCCGTACGAGAAGGTTCACCAAGAGTGGTATACGTTGGTTGGGATTCTCCATAGTTCCACATAGCCAACACTTCGCTCGCCGTAAAATCCATAGGATAATATTTGGATGAGGCAATCATCTGATTTCTGTAATTACTCACCATTTCATGTCCGGCCATCAGATCAAGACGGTGATTCTTTTTCAGAGAGAACCGGTAACTCAATATGTTCTGCAAGTTCCATCGTGCACCTTTCTCATCCGTACGTTTGGCTACGGGCTGACCGGCATTGGAGCTCGACTCTCCGGTTTTCTTTAACCAGACATTATCGGTATAATTATAAGTGTATGCGTAACTACCTTTCAGCTGATAAGTCAATCCTTTAACAATTTCCCAGTTAAATCCGGCATTATAAGTCATAGAAAACTGGTTTTGCTTCTTATACTCATTCACCGTATTATATACAGGATCATTCAATGATGATAACAATGCATCATCCGAGTAATCAATTTCACCCCCCAAAGCATCTCCCGCATCTATACTTGCAAGGCTGTTGATTGGCGAGAAAAGAACGGCATCTCTCAATTTACCTCCATTGGTACCCGCACCGTCAATCACCATTCTAGTCAGACGGCTGGAAAACTCAAACTTCAATTTATTACTTAACTTTTTATCCATCTTCACACTCAAGTTATCCCTCACATAATTGGAGTTGAGCATAATGTACTTCTCATCATCCCGCGTATAACTCAAATTATAACGCAATGTGGCATCCGTTCCTCCTGTTATACCAACGTTATAGCTTTGTTTGAATCCGGTGTTTCCATATACTTTATCCTGCCAGTTCGTGCCTTCTACCGAACGATAAATATTGCGGTCGTCCCAACGTCCATACATCGAATTAATGCTACTAGTCAGAGAGGTGCCCGGATCAAGTTCTTTCTGATAACAGTAGTATTCGTAAGGTGAAAGTACCCCCGTCAGATTATACACATTACTGACACCCCAGTGAGCATTGAATGAGACTTCTGTTTTTCCCGCCTTACCGCTTTTGGTAGTAACAAGAATAACGCCGTTCGCACCTTTAGCTCCATAGATGGCGGTAGAAGAAGCATCTTTCAAAACATCAATGCTTTGAATATCACCGGGAGGAATATCATTGATATTACTCACCTGAAAACCGTCAACAATATATAACGGTGAATTGTCCTGGGTAATAGAACCACCACCACGTACTGTAATCTGGATTGTTGCATCGGGCGATCCATCAGTAGCCACTACATTCACACCTGCCAGTTTTCCTGTAATAGCCGCAGCCGCAGAAGTTATCGGAATATCCTTCAAAACCTTCTCACTCACTGAAGAAATCGCACCGGTCAAATCTCCGCGACGTGAGGTTCCGTATCCTACCACTACCACTTCGTCCAAAGTCTGATTGTCTTCTTCCAACACAACTTTCAGATGTTTGCCCGGTTTCACAGTCGCAACAACTGATTTCATTCCTACAAAACTAATTTCCAACTTTGTTGCATCTTCGGGAACAGACAAAGTGAAATTTCCATCCAAGTCGGTAATTGTACCGACGGAGGACTTTTTCAACACCTTCACACTAGCACCAATAATAGCATCGCCGTTGGTATCCACCACCGTTCCTTTCACAGATACCTTCTGTGCATATACTGTTGTCGCCGTTATAAAGCACAAGAGCAAGCAACATATATACGCAAAGCATCTTCTCAAAAATAAATGTCTTTGTACATCCATAGTATTATCTTGATTAATTTGTTTCATTTTTGATGTTACAAAAGTCACACTTTTACATCTGTTTTCCACTCATTATTTATGCAAAAGCGTGGACTTTTTATATAGAATGTCTTATTTTACTGTAACAATAATCACCTCTCCTTCGCGTGTATCCACATCATACAAATAAGTATCACGTAATGCCACTCCTTTTAAAGGCGCTTTTTCACTAATCATCGGGCGTGAGATTTGCTGTACTTTAAATAATGCGTTCGGATTCGCTTCCTCTTCCTTCTTCTGTTTCAACAATGCTCCTTCAGCAGCCAATTTCCAGTAAGAGCGCAGGCGCAGATTGCCTCCGGTTTCCGAACGTAACACAGCTTTTACCAGCTTACCGTCCTTCCAGGTCAATTCATCAATCAAAAAACCTCCCCGGGCACGCAACCCTTTCACTGTCCCGCTCTTCCATTCCGAAGGCAATGAAGGCAACAGATGAATCGCACCATCATGACTTTGCACCAGCATTTCGGCAATACCAGCCGTGCAACCGAAGTTACCATCTATTTGGAAAGGTGGATGCGCGTCGAATAAATTAGGATACGTTCCGCCTCCCTGTCCTTTTTGTATTTCAGGGCTGACATAAGTCAGCTGATTCTTTATCAACTGATAAGCATGGTCCCCGTCAAGCATACGGGCCCAGAAACAAACTTTCCATCCCATTGACCAACCGGTAGAAGGATCTCCCCGTTGTATCAATGTGTTTTTTGCCGCTTCAAAGAGTACCGGAGAACGATAAGGAGAAATCTGATAACCGGGATATAGCCCCCAAAGATGAGAGATGTGCCGGTGACGATCATTAGGATGATCCCAGTCTTCAAACCATTCCTGCAATTGTCCGTACTGCCCTACCTGCATCGGAGGCAACTGCCGGCGCATATTCTTCAATGTATCACAAAAATCAGTATCTGCGTTCAGCACTTTGGCAGCTTCGCATGTATTTGAAAATAAATCAAAAACCAACTGATTATCCATTGTGATTCCTGCAAAAAGATTACTTTTCTTCTTTATCCAGCGCGGAGAATTCTCGGGTGAGTTGGAAGGAGTGACAACCAGATAACCCGTGTTCGGGTCGCGTACCAGAAAGTCGACAAAGAATTCCGAAGCACTTTTCATCATCGGATATACTTCCTCCAAATACTTCTTATCACCGGAAAACAAATAACGGTCCCATAAATGCTGGCAAAGCCATGCATTAGCCACAGGCCATGTCCCACAATAAGGACGGTCCACCGCACCCGTCATACGCCACAAATCCGTATTATGATGCAACACCCAGCCACGACAACCATACATTCGACTGGCAGCTTCACGCCCATTCTCGCTCAATTCACGTACCATCTGGATGAATGGTTTATGAAGTTCGGCCAAGTTGGTGATTTCCGCCGGCCAGTAATTCATTTCAGCATTAATATTCGTTGTATAATTGCAGCTCCAGGGAGGTCCCGGGTTATGATTCCATTTGCCCTGCAAGTTGGCGGGCTGGCATCCGGGCTGTGAAGATGAAATCAATAAGTAACGTCCATACTGGAAATACAATGCTATCAATGCCGGATCATAGGATGAAGAAAATTCCTTGATACGTACATCCATCGGCTTATTGGCTTGGGAAGTTTCACCCAAATCCAAAGTTACACGATTGAATTGTTTCTGATAAGCAGCAATATGAGCGGCTTTCGCTTTACTATAATCTTTCGCTGCATTTTTCAAATAAGCTTTATTCCGTTGATACGGATCGCCCGATATATCTTTATAGTTGACAAAGTTAGTCGCCATCGAGATATACAATGTAAGTTCACTGGCTTCTTGAACGCTAAGCAACGTGTCATTGGCAGTTATCACTTTCCCACCTTTATGTTTCACATCCAAATCGGCACAATAGTGCACTTTACCCGGAAAATAACGGCTACCATGCGTAATACCTTCCAGCCGCAAACCTTTCTTTCCATAAATACTACGTTTCGGATCTCTCATCGGGGTATTAAAAAACAGTTCGCAATTGATTGTTCCCGGTTTAGATGCTTTGATATGCCTGATAACCAGTTGATCGGTAAATGATGCAAATGTTTCTTCGGTAAATTCCACTCCGTCTACTTCGTAGCGAGTCACAGCTACTGCATTGCTTATATCCAGATCACGATAGTAATTATTTACTTTTTTGTGATCTTGATAACGGATATTCAGACGACCCACTGTCTGGTAAGGCATTTCATTCCCCACTTGTGAAAGAATCTTCGTTGCCGCCATGTTCTGCGCTTCTTCGTACTTTCCTTCAAAAATCAACCGGCGCATTTCCGGCAAAGCCGTTTTTGCTTCTTCATTATAGTTCTGGTAAGGAGAGCCCGCCGACACTGTTTCTTCGTTCAACTGTATTTGTTCCAGTTGAGGGTCACCGAACACCATTGCTGCAATCCGTCCATTACCAACCGGGAGTGCTTCTTCCCAATAAGAAGCGGGTTTGTCATACCATATTCTATAGATGTTTTGTCCTTCCACATTCCCCAACAGAGAAGAAAAAGCCAACATACAACTGAATACTTTACTTATCATTTTCATATTTTAAAGTTTTAATTGTCATCACTCTTTTGAAGGTTCACTCAAAGCCCCATACTCACTAACGGCCTTCACCTGATATGTCTTTCCTTCCTCAACATTACAAGACGTTTCCTTGGTTATTTGTACAGTTTCATCGTTCGCAATTACCAAATAACAAATTGCATATTTTGAAGCATCCCAACTTAATATTCCGTTTTCTCTTTTCAGATTTTCCGGTGCGGATATTTGTTCCATATATTTCTTCGGGTCCCAATTATCGCCCTCACGAACAACGTTTTCATACGTATACCGAGCTGCTTCACCTGCCGTAAGGACAGCCTGACAAATGCCTGTCACCGGATTCTCTTGTTCATCCTGATAGGTATATTGCGTTTTACGCTGGCTTAAATCTACAGTATTCCCCTCCTTATCCTTACTGTTATATTCAGCAAACATTTGAGGAATAGCTCCCATATCCGTCCATCCTTCCGGAGCTATCTTTATATTAAAAATCGTATTGAGATATACAGCTATCGGAGAATTATGCCAGGGACGCCCCAACTTGACACTTTCTGTATCAGCCAATTCATTTCCATCCACAATGCAATTATTCAACACATATCCCCAACGTGTTCCTACTTTATGAGAAGGAGCAACAATAATTGCGCCATCCCTCATATTATAAAAGGTGCAATGTTCGAGAAAGCAATTCCCGTTTCCATAGAAGTAATCAACGGCTCCTTCAATCCAGCAATTCTGTGCATACAGTCTGCCATTATCCGACTTAGGTCCTGTCTGCCATGTATCTTGATAAGAGAGAAACTTGCAGTTATTGAATGAGTTACGATCGTTTTGGGTATACATAGCCAATGCCATAGGACCTTTCTGCAACTCCTTACCATATCCGTTTACAAAAGAAATATTCTCGGCGTAAAAATCCGTAGCTTTCACTGATACCATAGCGGCTTCCGTTTTTCCTAAGTTCTTATAAGAGTACTTCCACACATCCGGATCAGTCGCACTGGCTTCGGTTGAGCTGTTAATTCGTAACTTGACAATTGTCTTATCCACATCCTGTCCGATGAGATGAATATACGGTTTGTCTTCAGGAATCATAATTTGTTCTTCATACGTTCCGTTCGCCACGAAAATGAGCCAGGGTTCTGTTCTTTTCGAGGGGACATTATCTATTGCTTTCTGTATACTGGTATAGTTTCCTTTTCCGTCAGGACTGACCACCGCATCAAATATGCGTGCTTCCGGTTGAGGACGTTCTCTGATTGTAAACTGAATACTGACACCTTCGAATACATTTCCCTGAAAGTCTATGACTGCACCTTTGGGGAGGCTGAACTGACAGGCCTGATTATAGTCCAAAGCAGTATAAGCGTAAGACGCTGTTTTACCTTTGAAAGTCAACTCCACTTCCTCCCCATTAAAATTCGCTTTCCCTTCTCCCGCTTTCACATACTCGTTAAAAGTAAGCAGAATCGTACTGTTTTCTTCGGCCGTTTCACCATTTGCAGGAGTTACAGACACCAAAGAAGGGGCTTCATGGTCGGGAACAAAAAAGTTATTGCTACTTTCCTTGCAACTTGTTGCCAGCAAAGCTGATAACAACAATAGTCCTTGGGACATCTTTGAAAATAAATGTGCTTTCATAAATTATTTGTTATATTCTTAATGATAGATTCTTATTCCATTATTATTTGGTCGTCCTGCCTTGAGCAGTTACTATTTCACGTTACAAAAGTATACGGAACAACATGAATACTTTCTCACTATTTGTTTGTTTGCGTGGACTTTTTTAATACCATTCAAAAGTTGCGGACTTTTTGTGCAATCTGGTGCACTATCTATGCAACCAGTTGTCTATCAAATTCTATCCACTTACATTTGTATCAGTATCACTATCATCACATTTTATAAAAAATCAGGTAAGATATGAAAAACAACAAGGTAAAATTCATTTTCGTGGCACTACTGTTTGCCACACAAGTAGAATCGTTCTCCTCCTGTTCCACATCTTCAGTCAATGAAGATAATAAAGAACAGGAGACTCCACCGGATTCTCCCTCCATATCTCCACCAGTAGAAGAAACAGCATATGCCTTTCCCGGAGCTGAAGGAGGAGGAATGAACACTACAGGAGGAAGAGGTGGAAAGGTATATATTGTCAGATCCCTGGAAGACTCCAAAGCACCGGGTACCCTCCGGTATGCCATCGAACAAAAGGAGCCTCGTATAATTGTCTTCTGTATATCCGGCACCATTTATCTAAAATCAACACTGGACATTCGGAACGGTGATGTCACGATAGCCGGACAGACAGCTCCCGGAGACGGTATCTGCCTGGCTCACTTTCCAGTAAATGTATCGGCCGATAATGTAATTCTACGATACCTGCGTTTCCGAATGGGAGATACGGATTTGCTGGGCTCTTCGGCTTCCGACGGTGCAGATGCTCTGGGAGGACGCCAGAAAAACAATATCATGATTGACCATTGTTCCATCAGTTGGAGCACTGACGAATGTGCTTCATTCTATGATAATACTAACTTTACTATGCAATGGTGTATTATTTCAGAAAGTCTCCGCTTATCGGGACATACCAAAGGCCCTCATGGATATGGCGGTATTTGGGGAGGAGTCAACGCTTCCTATCATCATAATCTGATGGCACACCATGACAGTCGCACACCACGTTTCGGTTCCGGAGTAAAATATCAAGGTCAGGAACGTACTGATATGCGTAATAATGTTATTTATAACTGGAGCGGTAACGGATGTTATGGCGGCGCAGCAATGGGTATTAACATTGTGGACAACTACTACAAACCCGGACCCGCTACGGATGCCAAAGTGGCCAACCGTGTGATGGCTATCGACATCAGCTCTTCTGATGGAGATTTTGCACCGATCAAAGGGGTATTGGGACAGTATCATATCAGCCGGAATTACTTCGAGGCAGGAAACCAACTGACAGAAGCAGCAGCCGCAAAAGTGAACAAAGACAACTGGACTGGTATCCGTAACAACACCGGTCACTCTCTCGATGAACTGAAACGGGATACTCCGGTAGAAGTAGATGCGGTAACTACCCACACAGCACAAAAAGCTTACGAGCTGGTGTTGAAATATGCGGGTTGCAGTCTCAAACGAGATGATATAGATACTCGTATCGTTGAAGAGACACGCACAGGAACGGCACAATTCATCGGAAAGAACGAACACAACGGATTAGGAGATGCCCCCTGCCCGAACGGTCCTTGTGAACATTGCGACAAAGGTATCATCCATTGGAAAAGTCAGAATTATCCTAAGGGCGGACTTATCGATAGTCAGAAAGACCTAAAGCCTTCCGGAGCTGGTAGCGACTGGAGCGCATGGCCAACATTAAAATCATTGCCACAAATTACTGATTCTGACAATGACGGCATGCCTGACGAATGGGAAACCGCCAACGGATTGAACCCAAACAAATATGATGCAAACGGAAGAAATCTAAGTACTGCCTATGATAATATAGAGGTTTATATCAATAGCCTTGTAGAAACAATAACAAATACGCAAAATAAGAAATGAATGATGTGAGGGAAAACAACTCTTATTAACGCAAAAAACTGGTCAATTAATACAAATCCTGATTCAATGAATCATTTGTATACTATAGATGAAACAATATTGCACCTCTATGTTGCTTTTCTCTCTTATCTTTGTCGCAGTAAAAACAAAAACACACTATAAAGATCATGATTACAAGTAGAAAGATTTCTCAAGTCAAAGTTTTTGCTGGTAGTCCTTGGGAAGTAGCCAGCGTAAAGAGTTTGTTGAATGAAGCTTATATTCAAGTGTCAACGAAAGACAATGGTTTAAACAGTATTTTGATTTCTGTTCCTTGCGAATACTATACTGCGGCCATGCGTGTAATTAATAACAGAAAAGTTTCATAGGTTTTAGGTTTACATATAAATTGGAGGGTTCTTATTGTCAGCAGGAGTTTTGGCTGGATAATACGGTGACTAGCAACTCATTGCGCCCTGACAATAAGCTATGACAATAGGCTGACAATAAAAAGATCGTACTTTTATTGTCAGCCTGCTATTTAATAGATTAAATTCACGGCAGAATTATAGAATTCGTTTCAATCTCCTGCATATCTTTCTGATCCAGCAGTTGCTACAAATAGCGTTGTCCGACATAGAATTCTTCTCGAAGGATCGCAGTCTTTCGTATTGTTCCTCCACCATTTTCCATAAACCGTCCAGTCGCGAACTTTGTCCTCTAATTGCCATTAATTCCTGATCCCGCATATTCAAGAGTGAAGCATACAATCTGCTGGTTTTGTTTTTTTCCATGCAAAGTTGCTCTAACTCATCGATATATTCAGACGTAATTCCCAGCTTAGTCCGTTTTATGAATTGCTGGATACTATCATCATCTATGGAAACTGTATCGTTCTCATAAGACACTGTGATTTTTTTCATTTCCACCCAGAGCCAGATATACTCTTTTTCGAGTCGGTATTTCTCGGCTGCCGCTTCTATGCTAATCCATTGTGACATAGTGTTTGTTTTTAATTTGTTATACAACAAGGAATAAATAGCACTCTATTGATGTTGATTCAACAAACATTCGCGCTTTTTGTATTCCGGGCGGACAGGAGATTGGAGTTGGGGATTTATAAGGATCATGAAACCAACCGGGTACAAGAAAAGCGTGAATGCTGTTGAATCATTATCTGTCCTTGAGGCCTAGCAAACCCGTCCATAAGATAATGATAACAACAGACATCCACGCTAATCGTTTATATATAACACATCTTCCATCAATATGTTGATATACGACCGTTCACGTGGAATATCTGTTGAACCACCCCTCTACGGACAGAAACTTGCTAGATTTCAAGGACGAGGGATAATGCAATAATATTCCTATTTCAAAATAAATAACGCTTCTTACCTGTTTTCACCACGCTGGTGAACAGAAAGCGTATGACAAAGATATGCTTTTTTTTCGAAACAAAGTGGAAATACGGAAATAAATACAGGAAGTTTTGTATTGAAAGAGAGGAAGTTCAATATTAGCAAAGAGCCTATAAGAAATATAAACTCGCTACGAAGCGAATGTCGCCCCGTTAAATGAGTAGTTAAATGAGTACTGCACATCCGGTATCTTTCACTAAAGAAGCAGGTATTGTTCTGCTAAAGTAACAGTATTGTTCCGTTAAAGCAGCAGCATTGTTCGGCTAAAGCAGCAGTATTGTTCGGCTAAAGTACCGGTATCTTTACCTTCCCACGGCCGTGGTTACTTCTTTCCACAGCCGTGACGAATTCCTACCACGGCCGTGGGAAGATCTCGTCACGACCGTGGCGAACTACCAATACCGGTAAGTTAACGTAAGAATAACGGTGTCTTTATGCAACAATACACAGTGGCGAGCATATCTTTACTTGCTTGTTAATGTTTCAAGTCCGCCTTCTTGAATAGAGTATAACAAGAAAGCACATTCTTTATCGCGATAAAGCGCAAATAGTTTGCTTTACAGATACCTTATCCGTACCTTTGAAACCAATAACAAACACTTACTCTCATTAAATATCAAGAGAAGAAAAATGAAGATTACACAAATCAGGGAAAACGGAGATACGGAGGCACTAAGCGTAACAGACATCGACCTGCTGATAGAAAAAATGAAAAAAGAAACCAAGCTCCGCCCGGTAACCGGATTACGTCAGGCCCTGCATTTTGTTCTACCCGATGAGCCTTGTTCCCTCGCCAGCAAACTACCACGAGTGATTCCCGCAGCAGCCTTCGGGCGAGTGAACGGAGTGAAGCGAATGAAAACCTACAATGGCATTGTAGAACTGACCATCGGTCCGCTAGCCGGAAAGACAGAAGTGGAAATCGTGAAGCAAAAGGCTGCCGAACTTCCCCAAACAATGCTGGCTTTTATGGGAGCAAGTGGTAAAAGCGTCAAGATATGGACTTGCTTCACCCGTCCGGACGGCACTTTACCGCAAACAACGGAAGAAGCCGAAGTGTTTCAGGCACATGCTTACCGGCTTGCCATTAAATGTTATCAGCCTCAACTTCCCTTCAACATTCTATTAAAAGAGCCGAAACTGGAACAATTCTCACGTCTTAGTTATGATCCGGACTTGATTTATCGTCCCGCTCCCGTACCTTTCTATCTTTCACAGCCCATCGGTATGCCCGGCGAGATGACTTATCATGAGAAATCGAGCACTGAAGCATCTCCGCTGAATCGAGCACTGCCGGGGTATGACACGGAAGATACGGTAGCATTGCTTTATGAAGCGGCATTGCGGAAAACATTCGAAGAAATGGAAACGGACTGGCATCGAAACGATCATGATTTGCAAACATTAGTAGTCCCGCTTGCCGAAAATTGTTACTACTCCGGCATCCCGGAAGAGGAGGTAACCCGACGAACCATCACGCGTTATTACAAAAGAAAAAATCCGATGCTGGTACGCGAAATGATAAGAAACGTATATAAGGAATGTAAGGGAGTGCCCAAAAGCAGCTGCCTGACTAAAGAGCAACGTCTTAGCCTGCAAATGGATGAATTTATGAACCGTCGTTATGAGTTCCGTTATAATACGCAGATCGGGGAAGTGGAATATCGGGAGCGTTTCTCGTTTCAGTTTTACTTTCATCCCATTGACAAACGGGCACAAAACAGTATCATGCTCGACGCACAATCCGAAGGTATTGGCGTATGGGATAGGGATATAGACCGATACTTACATTCCAACCGTGTGCCGATCTACAATCCGTTGGAAGAGTTTCTGTTTCATCTGCCTCATTGGGACGGCAAAGACCGTATTCATGCTTTGGCAAACAGGGTTCCTTGCAAGAATCCGCATTGGGAATTGCTTTTCCACCGTTGGTTCCTGAATATGGTTTCACATTGGAGAGGGGTAGATAAAATGCATGCGAACAATACATCGCCCATATTAATGGGGGCACAAGGAACTCATAAGTCAACTTTCTGCCGTGAAATGATTCCGCCTGCACTTCGCGCTTACTATACAGACAGTATTGATTTCAGCCAAAAACGGGACGCAGAACTGTATCTGAATCGATTTGCGCTCATCAACATCGATGAGTTTGACCAGATTACCCTGCCACAACAGGGATTTCTGAAACATATTCTCCAAAAGCCCGTGGTCAATCTTCGGAAACCGCATGGTCGCTCGGTACTTGAATTGCAGCGGTATGCTTCATTTATCGGTACAAGCAATCAGAAAGATTTGCTGACTGATCCTTCGGGAAGCCGTCGTTTCATCTGCATTGAAGTGACAGGAAACATCGACACTACACAGCCGATAGACTATGAACAGCTTTACGCACAAGCCATGCACGAGATTTATCATGGTGAACGATACTGGTTTGACAGTGAAGATGAGCAGATTATGACTGAAAATAACCGTGAGTTTGAGCAAACACCGGCTATGCTGCAATTGTTTTATCAGTATTTTAAAGCTGCGCAAACGAAAGAGGAAGGAGAATTTCTTACTCCGGTCGAAATACTAAATTATCTGAAAAAGAAAAGCGGTATGTCATTGTCTGATAACAAAGTATATCACTTCGGGAGATTGCTGCAAAAATGCGGTATTCCTTCGAAGCATACTTATAAAGGTACTGTTTATCAGGTTATAAAGGTATTATAAGAGATAAAAGTAAGGCTGACAATAAAAGTCGGGATATTTTATTGTCAGCCTATTATCAATGGTTATTGTCAGGTGACAGAGTGCTGATATTCATCTACTTGAATGTATCCCTGACAGTATGACAATAAAACAGGTACAAATCTTATATGAGTAGTAACATACGAATCATAAGAGCCCCTCTCACATTCCCTGTTTAGAATAAATCCATTGCAAAGCCTGTGACCAATGTTCCGGATAAGCATAGTGCTCGGCTTCCTCCATTATCACAATCTCTTTAGGGGAAGTAATTACGTTATATACAGAAAATGTGGAAGTAGGAGGACATACCATGTCGTTATATCCTAAATAGAAGAAGACCGGGACTTTCAGCTGCTTTGCGAAATTAGCCACATCATAATAAGAAGATACTTCCAATTTCTTCTTTCTGATTTCGACAGCATCGGTGGAATCTCTGAATAAATGCGGCCATCCACCTGCCCGTCCTTTCTCATAGCCGCTCAAATCGCTAAGTGCCGGAAAGAAGCTAACGACTCCTGTCACACGCGGATTAAGAACCGCCGTGACGATGGCCAACGCACCTCCCTGACTACCTCCCTGCACCAAGAGGTTGCTGCCATCAAATTCTTTCATAGAACAAAGATAATCTACCGCACGTACACATCCCATATAGACGCGTTTATAATAAACTTCATCACGATTGTCCCAATTCTGATATTGATATCGATAAAGTCCTCCCTGGCTCAAACTAGCATAAACGGACGGTTCTAATGTTACCGGAATACCATGGATGCCAATCTCCAACGTAATCATACCTTTTTCCGCTTCTACAATCGCACCGGCATATCCCCGTACTCCCGCTCCCGGTACCCGCAATAAAGCAGGATACTTTCCGGGCTTTACCGGCACACAAAGAATACCATATACCCGGCTGTTCAAACGGTAGTTCTGTACATTCCATTCATAAACATTCACCTTCTCGGTACAACGTTCGGGCAGTAAACGCAATTTCACATTCATAGGAATTCGAACATTCTCCTGTTTGGCACTTTCCCAGAAAGTATTGAAATCGTTTGGCAAAACAGCTGTCGGTTTTATCTTCTCAGGTTCAAAGGCAGCCGTAGCCCGTCCTTCAACAGTTCTACCGTCATATTTTGTCCAGACACGACAACGCAAAAAGCCAGGAGTTTTCATGGTTCCGGCATCCAATGTCAGCACACCATTTTCCAAGACAATGGTATCTTTGAGTAATGGATGCATCATATCCTGAGCAACTTCATACCATACAGTCACATTTTCTTGAGGTACACGATTCTTTGTCACCACAACGTTGAATTTCACCTTCTCACCCAGTTCGTACTTCCAATCGACATGATCAGGTACAACATTCACTTTAACCATTCTTTCCTGCAATTGGGCGGACAGAGCCGCCGCCATGCAGAAAGAAATGAATATAAAAAACAGTCTTTTCATAAACTACTATTCAAAACCTTCGCTACAATACAGAAAAGTCCCATACCCCAAATGAGCAATATCAGTACCGGCGTTTTCAGGACGAACCTTTGTTTCTAAGACTTCTTTCACATAAGGCATTCCCAATCCTAAACGTGTCGCATAATGATTGTACACCCGCTCATAGACAGGAGCAAATTTACCACGTCTTGATTCAGGTCTCTGACCACTGGCTACCTCTTTCTTGTCTACTTCGTCTATTTCATACCAATTATACTTCCCGGTGAGTTCCGGCATATACTTGAATGGCACATCATACCCTAAATTATATTTAGCTGTATATTCATAGCCTTTCAGCAAGCGGTTGTCTAACACACCGTAGAGATCAGTACCTTGTTTCCAGGCCGTCTCACAAAGCATGGACATCATACCTAATCCCAACTGTGCATGTGTTTGGTCACGACCACTTTCCTGACATTGTCCAGTTTCTCCATCTATATAATAACGTATAGAACCATTTTCATATCCGTAAAGATAAATATCTATAGCTTTCTTATACATTTCCATATCATCCAATACAATCGCCATGGCCATGTAACAGTTAATGGCAGATGCGCCAAAGTTACCGACTGCCTTATTCTTAGGCTCTGTGATAGAGAAGAAATCATCTAATACGGGAATAAAACACCGCTTAAACATATCACATGCTCCCTGAAAGTCCTCATTCGTCATCCCGGAGCCATCAAGATATCGCATAAGTTCAACAGCATAAACTAGTTTTATGCATAAGTTACCCACCATCAGCACATGATCCAAACCAGCTTGTCTCGCACTATAGACCGGCTTTTTAAGGCTAACGGAATAACCACGTATGATCTCCATTGACTTATCAGCATAGCCTTTTTGTTGTGTAGTAGCAAACATAATGGCATTCTGACAAGCTGCCGCGAAATCGTTTCCAAATTGATTCATTATGTTCGGATGAGAAGCATCTTCACCGGCATAAATTTCATCATAAGGACCATTCATTATATATGTACTTTGAGAGAGTTTATCCGCACTCAATAATTCATAAGCCGCATATTGTGGTTGTATCTGTTGGGTAGCAATCTTACGAAAACGCTCGATGTCTTCTACAGTAAAAACAACTCCCGGGTGTTCAAATTCCGTAGGATAGGTCACTTCTATGCGAGGCAGCGGCCAACTATCTATATCGGTCGTCCCATCTTCTATTTCACTGTTACACGAGCATAGTGAGGTGCAGGCAATCACCATGCCTGCTACCTTTATCTGATTCTTTATATAATCTATCTTCATAATCATTTAACTATAAGGTGAATATAAGTCCATATTATTTCCCAGCCTCAACCTCTGAAAACGTCATCATTTCTTCTACACTCTTAAATGTACGTATCCAGTCTGCCGAGAATGAAGGAATATCGACTTTTAATATCTTGAACATAAAGGCTCTAATCGGAACGACCCCTTCTGTATTGGTAAACTGTGCTAAGGAAGATGCGTCATAATAAACCAGTTGTGTACCATCTGACAATTTCTCAACTTTCATAGCCGGTGCGATATTTACGGTATTTCCCAAGTTAGCAAGATTAAGAGTATATTGTGCACCCGATGGTATATCTGTGCATTTCATGGCAATCACCGGATAATCTTTAAAATTCATATCCATCTGATTAGCTACCGTACTATAGACTCTTTGCATATACACGCGCTTATTATTATCAGCAGTCACGGTCATAACCAGTTTTCCGTCTTTACGCTCCATAGAGCCAATATTACTATTGATAACCCATCCCTCAAAGTCTGTTGTGGCATCCCATACATAAAAACCTGAGGCTACAGTCAAGTCGATAGTCGATTTATTGCCAGTCTCTATACAAGTGGCAGTAACAGTGGCTGTTCCGAAGCCCATGGCTTTCACTTTTCCTCCTTCCACAGTCAATACCTTCTCATCGCTTGATGTCCATTCCACAGAACTTACAGTAGCTACTTCCGGTGTTAGCGTAAAGTCTAAATCAAGTTGCTGTTTCCAGTAGAGAACATCCGTATGAGGAACAATCTCAACATTCGTCGCAGGTTCATATTTCATCACTTTCAATGAATATTCTCCTCTTACATTACTGCCATCGTGCGTATATGCATAGATAGTCACATCTCCGGCTTTTATCCCCGTCACTACTCCATTCTTATCTACCGTCGCAATATTTTCATTGCTACTTGCCCAAGTCAAATAAGAATAAGTATGGTCAGCAGGCAATATATCATATTTCAACTGTAATTTATCAGTTTCGTAAACTCCTTCCTCAACGTTTGTAAACTGAATCCCGGTAGTCTTGATTACTTCCGGAATCACTGTTACCTCGATAGTCCGTACAGTGGATGCTGTTCCAAATCCTACCGATGGAGTTACGGTAATCATCGTTTTTCCCAACGATTTGGCAGAAATCGTTCCATCTTGTGATACTGTAGCTACCAATTCGTTAGTAGTCGTCCACTTCAACTCTGTATGATCCGCATTTTCGGGAGTAATATGATAGACAATAGTTGTATCTGTTCCCAACTGCACAGGCAGTTCACTACTCACTTTCAATGAAATAGCTGTAATCAACTTGTTCTCGGGCATGTCAGTAGTAAATTCCTTCTCTCCGCAGGAAGCTATTAACAGACATAAGCCAAGTAATACACCAGCCTCCCAATATCCTTTCTTAAACAATGAATATCTGTTTTTCATGTCACTTACAATTATTTGTTTTTATTATTATTCCCATCCGGGATTCTGTTGCAAATTAGGATTCAACTGCAACTGGTCACTCGGCAACGGGAACAGATAGTTCTTTTCTTCCCATTTACGCCCCTTTTCAATAATGATACAACCTTCAGCATTGGTCTCATAAGGACAATTCGCCCACACTTTTTCATACTCCGTACCTTTCCACTGAATTCCTACAATATCCATCGGCATTTCTGTTTCTGCTGTCTTCCAACGTTTCAGGTCATCTAAGCGGAAGCCTTCATTGAATAGTTCAATGGTACGTTCACGGCGGATTTCTGTCCGCATATCCATACCCGCATTTTGAGTAATCAGTTCATTAGTCAATGGAGTCATAGCCGGATTAACACGGAGACGCACCAAATTCAAGGAAATATTCAGGTCAGTATTCGAGATCTTGTCGTCCTGTTCATACACTGCCTCTGCATAATTCAACAAAACTTCAGCATAACGGATTATAGGAAAATCATAACCTTCTTTTTTATCTTCCACCTTACGCTCTGTTGCCCATTTCTGATTGTGATATCCGGTCCCCGTCTTCGGCACAAAATTAGAGATATATGGGTTCTTATCCTTTCCATCCCAAGAAGTACGTGGTTTCTGATTGTTCCAAAAGTTATCGTGAGGACGCATCATTGTATAACGCATACGATTGTCACGATCCTGAAATTCATCATCTATTTTCATATACCCTTTGAATTGAGGGTTTGTTTTTCCTCCATAAGTGATGGGAAGTCCATTTTGACAAAGATACATATTGGCGAATTTACGACTAATCCATATTGCATTATATAATGAACTTTGTGTAATATTCCAGTTGATAGGTGCCAATATTTCATCAAAGCGCCGAGCAAATATATATTCTTTATTAGCACTTTTCTGTAATCCGGCAGGATTAGACTTCGCATCCTCCAAGATGAACATATATTTCTGTGCACTGTCACCCAATGCTTCCGGTTTGAACAAACTGAATGTTTTGCTATCGATCACGTCTTTGGCAGCTTTCGCCGCAATATCCAGCAGTTCTTTTCCACGTTCTACGTTACCACGACTTTTTTGCCAGGTACCTTCGTACAACGCCACTCGTGACAAGAATGCCTGACATCCTTCCCGACTTATGCGCCCATACTCTTGTATTTCGGAGAACTTCGGTAACAGAGGAACGGCTTCTTTCAAATCTTTAATGATGAAATCAGCCACTTCACTACGATCATTCTGCTTGACATACATTCGCGCATCAGTTACCTCCATAGGTTCCTTCACCAAAATAGCATTGCCATATAGTTGCAATAAATCGAAATAAGAATAAGCACGAAAGAATTTTGCTTCACCCACATACTGGGCTATGTCACTCGGAGTGGCATATGACTCTGCATTTTTCAATAACAGATTCGTACGGCGGATGTGCGAGTAATTGCTGGTATAGTTAGCATCCGCAGGCTGTACAGCATTGCTTCCATTGCTAAATAAATTACGTTCATCTTTATTGGTAAACAGATCTGAAGTATAATCAGAATGTACCGGTTTTGTCGACTTATATTCCATTGCTCCTGAAAAGTGACGTGTCCAGCCATAGAATTGATTGGCAAATAGCATATAGTCATCCGGTGTGTTCCAGTAGTTCGTTTCCGCCAACTGTTCTTGCGGCTCGAGATCAAGGCAAGAGTGTGTGGACAGTCCCAAGGTTAAAACGACAAACAGATTTTTTATTTTATTTAATCTCATACTATTTAATATTTAAAAGGTCAAGTTTAATCCTACCGTCAGGTTTCTCGTAAAAGGATAGCGGCCAAATGTCTCTACTTTGCGCGACGCTTCCGGATCCCATCCATCCTTGATTTTACTATTCTCCCACAAATCAGCTCCCGATACATAAATACGGGCATAGCTTATGAATTTAGTCTTCGAAAGCACATTTGCCGGAAACGTGTAGCCTAACGTAACATTCTTCAGACGAAGATAAGCACCATCTTCCACTGACCAGGAAGAACAAATATAGTTATACAGATTGATCTGTGTCTGATGTGTGTAAGTGGGATAATGGGCGTTCGGCGTTTCTGCCGACCATACATTACCAACCGACTGATTCGTTGAATTATTATACCAAGACATCATCGGTATCCGCCAATTGTCATTCTTTCCCTTTTGATTATTTTCGCCACCACGCCATACTGTGCGTTTACCGGCTCCTTGGAAAATAACCGAGACATCGAAGCCTTTCCACGATAATCCGGCATTAAAAGAGAAAGACACCTTCGGATCGTCAGTTCCCAAATATACATAGTCAGCTTCTGTCAATTTACCATCTTTATTGACATCTTCATACATATTATCTCCCAAACGCAAGTTACCAGGCATAGCAATATTGTTATTGCCATTGGCATATTGATTAATATATTTATCCAACTGATCTTGCGTTTGTATCTTACCGCAATATTTCAAACCGAACACGGAATTCAACGGATAGCCTTCACGATTTGAAACTACACCGGATTTAATCACAGCGTCACCCCCATTATCTACCAATTTGTTAGTGGTATAGGTGAAAGTCCCCCCCAGATGATAGGAAATTTCTCCTATTTTATCCGACCAGTTAATCGTGCCTTCCCAACCGTTTGCCTTAAAACTACCTCTATTAGCGGTAGGAGCTTTATCCCCCAATGTTCCAGGATAGGTGACATCAATCAACATATTGTTACACTTCTTCCAAAAAAGTTCGGCAGTACCTGTCAGTCGATTATCCAGGAAACCGAAATCCAAACCGATATTGTAGTTCTTGATGACTTCCCATGTACGGTCTGTACTCAACAGCTTACCGTTTGTATCCACATAGGAAAGTAAACCACTCCCCACTAATGCACCTCCATTCTGTTTGAAATCGTATAGCTGCACACCATCGTATCGATCAATACCTCCCTGATTACCCACTGTACCATAAGAAAGACGTAGTTTCAAATCATCGAAAACACCCAGCCCTTTCACAAACTCTTCTTCACTGATACGCCATCCTCCGGATACACCTCCAAAGAAAGCCCAACGATTCTCCGGCTGAAATTTAGAAGAACCGTCATAACGGAAATTTCCTTCAAGCAAGTATTTGGATTTATAGTTATAGTTCAAACGTGCAAAATAAGAAAGCAATGCTTCCTGATATCTGGAAGGTCCTTCATTCTTTGTGTTGCGTAATGTTATCTCTCCTATTCCGTTGATAATATTCAGTGAAGGTAAAATATTCAAAGCCTTAGTTGCAGTATAATCATATTCTTTCATGCTATATTGCGTACCAAGCATCATTCCGAGGTTATGACTACCGAATGTCCGCTTCCAGTTCAAATAGAAATTTAACGTATACAGATTGGTTCGTGCAGTTGTTTTAATATAATAAGTATCCTCTTGCCTGGGTTCCACACGCGTTTCCCGTTTTGTACCAGTGTAGTCATAATAATCTACTGTTTGGTTTTTCACGTCCCGAATGGCAGTAGAGGTGTTATACCCCAAAGTGGCTACTGCATCAAAATGCTCGTCAAAACGATATTTAAATGTCTCACTGATATTGATACCGGAAGTGTTGAGTTTGTTGTCTCCTCCCAATTCACAACGCCAGTTGGGCGTAGCCCAGTTACCCCACGCATAAGGTTTCCCATCCATCGTGGAAGAAGGAAAACCCGGTTGTTGCGTTCCGGCTGTCAAAGCTTCTCCAATTTGCGTCGGTGACACTTGATCCTGACGATAATAGAAAATGATAGACTCAAGATCAAAGTTCTTTGTAAGATGGAATGTATTACTCAAACGAAAATTATAACGTTGATTCTTATTGTTACCCCATTTCAAATTACTATCATCATACATATATCGTCCGGAAAGACGGAAGACAGACCTTTCGTTACCACCCGATACGCTCAGTTCATGTGAAGTGGAAGCTGCTGTCCCCCACATGATATCTTGCCAATCGGTATCAAAAAAGACGAAGTCGTATAAACCTTGGAAAGAATCCGGGAAAGGATTACCCGACTGCTCCACATTAATATAATGTCCCTTATTCTGACGAGCCAAAGCTACGTATTGCAGCCATTGATCGTCTGCCAGCTTTTTGTTATCATTCAAACGAGCTTGTTCCATAGCATCACACCACTCATCCAATGTCATCAGTGTAGGCTGCAACCCTACGAATTTAGCAGTTACCGAACCACTATATTCCACCTTTACCTTACCTTCTTTGGCCTTTTTAGTCTGTACCAGAACAACACCTCCGGCAGCTTTACTACCATAGATAGCTGCAGAAGCGTCTTTAAGGAAATTGATGGACTCTATATCACCCGGATTTAATTGGGAAAAATCGTCAGACTCCACACCATCAATAATCACCAACGGAGCTGAATTATTCTTCGAGAATGAACCGCGTAATTTCATATTCCAGCTCTCATCTCCCGGAGCAGCCGAGTTACGGGTTATAATGACTCCCGGCACTTGTCCTTGCAAAGCCTGTGCAGGATTAGAGAGAGCTCCCTTATCCTTTAACATCTTGTCACTAACTACGGTCACCGCACCTGTTAGTGTTTCTTTCTTCTGTGCGCCATATCCTACAACTACCACTTCTTCGAGCACTTCAGTACTCTCCTTCATTGTCACATTTAGTACCGCTTTTACACCTGCATCAATTATTTGGTCTTCGTAACCGATATAACTAAATTTCAATTTAGCACCCGCAGGAACATCTAGCGAATAGTTACCATCAATGTCGGTAATCGTACCACCCGTTTGTCCGACTACACTCACATTGACGCCGATAAGCGGCTCACCTAACACGTCAATCACTTTTCCTTTAATTTTCTTCAGGGTTTGTGCTACCGACTGCTGTTCACCGACAGCCGCTTGTATCCCAGCAACGGGATACACCACACACACCAAACAAGCAAAGATTGTTATCTTCTTCACCTGCTTTACCATACATAGCATTTTCTTTCGGAGTTTCATGAAATTAAATCTGAGGTTTTTACATTATTATTTTTATTCTCAAGACTCGGCAAGATGTGCAGACATCCCGTCATTTTACTTTTTCTGCTTTTTTTCTTCATTGGCTTCACTTCTATTTATTAATTCAGTTCATATTAAATGCAATTCTTCATATATCGGCGCATGTCACGACGTCCTAAAAATAAATGATAATCTACCGTACGCTGACTAAGATTCAACATATTGGCTATCTCTTCCGTATCTTTTTCTTCATAACGGCTCAACGCATACACCGTACGCCGTTGTACAGGAAAGGCAGCAAGTATCCGTTGTTCTGTCTTACACAAGTCATCGGCAATAATCTTCTCTTCTGTTTCATTAGTAAAAGAAGGGATCATATCATAGATATAATTATTCACTTCTTGTTTTTTGTAGTATCTGCGTAAATAATCGGTTACGATGTTACGGGCAATGGTAAACAAGAAATACTTTACAGTATCCGGACGAAGCATTTGTTTATAATCCAATAAACGTACAAATACATCTTGAGCCAAATCTTCTGCCTCACAACGATGAGTGATGCGATAGGTTATGTAATTGAGAATTATCTGGTGATACTCTTTATAAGAGCAAGTTATGATATCATCAAAAGTATTAGCCATCATTGTTATTTTAAAGTTCTCTATAATATTGAATAAAGGCAGCAAGAGGAATTCCCATTGTCGGATAATTAGGATATGGATGGGGATTTCCGGTCTGTATTCCGTCACGATTCCGGTTGTACCCTTTTTCATTATCAATGGTAATGCCTATGTCAACGACATAGTATCCTTCACTTTCCCTACCATCAAATGTATCAATGATATTTTTTCGCAGTTGCCACATGGCTGCATTCTGCCGTAACGTAAAATCTCCTCTGATATTGTTGAGCGAACCACAGGTTGTACACGGGATCAGAATTATAAATTTACCATCGGGCACAGCTTTGTAATATGACTCTTTCATCTCGGCAATCTTTTTATTCCATTCCCGATAATCGGCCGTCAAACTGTCGCGATAATCATTGAGCCCCAACATCTGTGCAAAGAACTTAGGTGCATCAAGATTCCACATATCCAGATATTTTCTATAATTGAAAGCCCATTTTCTCTCATCAACCTCAACATTCTTCCACTTCTTTCCTGTATAAACCATGTAGCTTCCACGTGCATTATCATACATTAAATCGTTTTTCTTCGGAGCTGCCAAATAACCTGTCTCCTTATCGAATTTAGTTATGCATTGATCGTATCTCCCACAGTTATAGACTATTTCAGTATCTGTCAGTTCACCATTAATCACCTTATAACAGTTTTTCCAAAACTCACAACTCCCCCAATATCTATATTCACCCACAGGTTGCATATATCCATGATATGATGTCATCTCTCCTTTAGGAATCTCGAAGTATTTCTTCACTGTCCATCCACCCCGCCCTTCATCATATTGTCCTTCTTCATTCTTTATATTCCTTAGTCCGACCAGTTTTATACCGGGAATATAATTCTTCGACAGCAACGCGTCCCTGAAAAAAGCTCCGTTGACAAAACTGTCCCCCAGTATCTGAACAGTAACTTCCTGAGTTCCTATTCCTTTTTTCCCTACGCATATAGAAATTGCTTTTTCTTTTATTATTTCAAACTCATCCGAATTGACCAATTCGATTTTCATATTCGATCCATCCACAGGAGTATCGACAGAAGCTACACGATTCAGTTTTCTCGAATAAACACAGTCACCCGAAAATCTCACAAAGTCATTGTAAGGTCTCCATCTTTTAATTAGTGCTTCGACAAAAACATCATTCCTTATATCCGAAAGCATATACAGTTTGCCCGGAATACAAATGTCATTTTTAAAGTTACTTTTCTGTCCCCAAAGCGGATGAAGTGAAAAAAGAAATAGTGGTAATACAATAAATGTTCTTTTAGATAGAATATTCTTCATGGTTCCATCATTTTGCAGTTCATAGTTATTTTTAATCACACTGCAAAAATAGACGAATCCAATCGACACCATTGAGATAATTTGTCCCGATTATTAGGTTAGTTTGTCTCATTATACCCTTTTTAGGGCATTTTCAGTATATAAATGGTAGTGGAGAGACTTTTTATTTAGTCTCTCCACTACCATTCGAACGATATTGCGTCGGAGTGAATCCGAACTCTTCTTTAAAGTATTTATTGAAATATTTAATGGAATTGAATCCGACCCTGTCCGAAATCTCCGAAATATTATATGAACTGCCCCGAAGCAACTGGGCAGCTCGTTTCAATCGGACAGAACGAATAAAATCATTCGGTGTCAATCCAGTAATGGACTCAAATTTACGGTATAGCTGACTACGACTCATCCCCAAGTCATCACACAAGTTATTAACCGAGAACTCCGGATTTTCCATATTCTCTTCCACCAACCGTAAGGCTTTCTCCACAAATTCTTCATCTAAAGAAGTAATAGTGATATTCTGAGGAGAGATTTCTATTTCTTTATGAAATATTTCCTTACGCTTTTCCTGCTGTTCTAAAAGCATATTAATACGCGTCAGTAATATGTCATAATTGAAAGGTTTCGATATATAAGAATCAGCACCAGCTTTATAACTTTCTATCCGAGCTTCGTCTGAAATACGTGCCGTGAGCAAAATAATCGGGATATGTGAGGTCTGAATATTGTTTTTAATCCGGACACACATTTCCAGACCATCCACTTTCGGCATCATCATATCGGATATTATCAGGTCCGGCGACTTATGTATGGCAACTTCTTCGCCTTCGGCTCCGTCTCCAGCCTCCAGAATATTAAATTGACCTATCAATTGTTCCACCAAAAAACGACGGAATTCTACATTGTCTTCCACTATCAAAATAGTTTTCCTGTCCGAATATACCACCTTTTCTTCCACATCGGGAGACATAGCCGGAGCTTTGGATTCACTGTCGTCTCCTTTCAAATCGGATGGAATATATATCAAAAATGTTGTTCCTACTCCTATTTTGCTATGCACTTCTATCTTTCCGTTATGCAAAGAGACATATTCTTTGACCATATGCAAACCAATACCGGAACCTGTCACACCAGGAATTGGCTCCGACTGATAAAAGCGGTCAAATATCACATTCAAGTCTTTTTCACTGATTCCACATCCTGTATCGGATATTTCGATTCTTACGAATATCTTTTCATCTTTTTTCTCCGTCGCTACAATCGTTGAGATAAGCCCTCCATCAGGAGTGAATTTAAATGCATTGGAATAAATATTATTCAGAATCCGTTGCATTTTCGTATCATCAAACCAGATATTCATGCCAGGACATTCACTCTCTATCGAAAACTTTATAGATCGATTTGTCGCCAGTTCTTTAAACCCTGAACCAATGTACCGCACAAACTCTACGATGTCAGCCTGATGTAATTTCAGACTTTCACCTCCCATCTCCAGTTTCCGAAAATCAAGCAGTTGATTAATCAACTCCAACAAATTACCGGCATGGTTATAGATTGACTTCAATTTGTCCTTCATTGGATTCTCCGCTTGTTGAATAAGGATACCTAAAGGCGTCATTATCAAAGTAAGCGGAGTACGGAATTCGTGACTGATATTGGTGAAAAAGCGGAACTTCATCTGATTAAGCTCTTCTTTCTGCTGTTCACGTTTCAATGCCTCTTGTTCGAACTGCTTTTTAAGTTTTTTCTTCCTATAAGCTTTAAAAAACAAATAGATGACTCCACCTGCAATCAATATGTAAAATATGTAAGCAGGAACAGTTGCCCAAAAAGGCGGAGAAACGACAATAGTCATTTCTGCGGCCTGTTCTCCCCAACTTCTGTCATTATTGGCTGTGTATACCACTAATTTATATTTCCCCGGATGTAAACCGGTATAGGTAGCCACTCCCAGACCATTGGTCTTTATTTCATTCCAGTCCGGATCAAAATTCTCGAGTTTATACCTATAGTAGGTTTGCAAAGTATTCACATAGTTAAGCCCGGCAAATTCGAAAGTAACAAAGTTCTCATTATACTTCAAATGAATCTCACGAGTATTATTTATCGGATATTCAAGAATAACACGCCCTTTATATTCTGTGTGTTCCTTAACAGGAGAATTGAACAGACGGAATGCAGTGAATATAGGTTTATTGTGGACATGATTATAATAAATCTTTTGAGGTTGAAACGAATTAATGCCATGATGACCGCCAAAATACAGTTCTCCATCACGGGTTTTTAACGATGAATTCTCATAGAACTTTCCTCCCTGCAATCCGTCTTCTGAACTGAAGTTGACTATGAGAAAATCATATCCTTCAGAAGTCTCTTTTAATTCAATTCGTGAGATACCACTTACCGTTGATACCCAATAAATACCGCTATCATCCTCAATGATTGACGATATAGAATTGTTAGCCAATCCGGTCTCTGTAGTTATCGTATGAGCTTTCTTCTTTTGTTCGTCCCATACACGAATTCCAATATCCGTCCCAAACCATTCTAGCGAATGGCTATCTTTGTACACACAATTATAGCTTACCTGAGGCCCCATAAATTTAGGATTATCCGGATCGTCTATTTCAGGAACAAAGATTTTATCTTTATGAGTATCATAGTAGTAAATACCATTTTCCCCAAACACCGCAAAAGTAGAATTGCTGACAGGATAAAAACCATAATCGCGTTTATGAAAGCTAATCTTCGGATGTTTATCCCGCAACAATCGTATTTTTCCCGTTGAGGTGTCTAGCTCACCTACTCCTTCATTACTGACACTGACCCAGTAACGCCCATCCGGATCTTCATAAACTGCTCGGGAGATATTCTGCTCCGGGAATAACTCTGTATTAACTAATTGTTTATTGTAATATCTCACATTTTTTCCATCTATGCAGCAAAATCCATTCAAATACGTTCCAACCCACAATCTCTTTTTACTGTCTCTATAAAGAGTCAGACAAAGATCACCGGACAGAATATCTTTGAATGCCCTGCTGACTTCTCCCGTAGAAGGAGAGTAACGCATCAATCCGTATGCAGTAGTACCAATGAGTATCGTTCCGTCTTCGTCTTCCAACAAACAACGCACCGATTCGTTGGTAATCATTGTTTTATTCTGAACAGTCTGAATTAGCTTGAACTTATACATACTCGGATTATAGTAACAGATCCCTTGCCACAAAGTGCCTACCCAAATTCCGCCATTATTATCGGCAAAGATGCACTGTATGTCATTACTTAACACACTGCCGTCACCTAATTTCAATCCGGGCATTGTTTCAATTCTATGTGTAGAGTTTTCAATTTTCCGCAATCCAGACCACGAAGAACCGACCCATGCGTTTCCTTGCTTGTCCAAATCCATACAGGTAAAGAAGTTGGACATACCTTTAATGGTGCTTATCTCTTGCCAACCTTTATCAGTTTTATCACGATAGCAAACAGCCTGATTATACATCAGCCATAGATTCCCATCGGAGGTAGATTGTATTTTTAACCGGTCTGTAGCTTCAGAGATACGTCCTACAAAAAAAGTATCCTGACCGGTGTAATCTCGCAAGGTTTTGTCCCAACGACGAATCAGCCCGCTCGAATATACGATATAATAAGTATTCTTATATTGAGCTAACTCGTACGGAATACCGTGCCGATATGTAAAGTCACTGTTCCCCTTTTCGATTATCTGTAATTCTCCTGCGGATATATCAAAAAAATAGAATGTATTATCTTCGGTAAGAAACCAATAGTTCTTGCTCTCATCAATAAACAAATTCTTCAATTTTCCACTTACTCCCATCCGGCGTAATTCGGAATCAATATCATAAATAAACTGATTGGTATTCAAATCGAATAATAACAAATATCCCGGAGATTTCATCCATATCCGTCCGTAAGCATCGTGATAATCTTTAAATATTTGATTCCGGTTGAAATCCCATTTATAGATTTTCCGCCTATCGTGATAAAAATGTTCGAATGTAGCACCATTGTAGATGTTTAAAATAGAAGCTGTTCGAATGACCATACGACCATCCGGTGCCATTGTAAAATATCGTATTTGATTATCCGACATCCCATCAACCACATCCCAATGCCGAAACATATATTGTGAGTATACCTTAAAAATGCTTAGCAGGAGAACGAGTGTGATAATGCTTGTACGCTTTGTATTTTTCATAAGCCAGCCTAATTTGCCAGACAAAAATAGAGATTAAACATCAATACAACAAGGGTATACATTATAATTTTCGAAAAAACACAAATGATTAAGCGAGATAGACGTTTCATTCGTATTTCATTTAAATAAGGAACCAATTTATGCAAAATGTAATATGAAACGAATTCTTTTATGTCTTTCAGCAGCTTTATATTTACTTTTTATCCATGCAGAAAAAATAAAGCATCCAGCCTTACTTTATACCCCTCAACGAATTGAGCAGGCAAAAATAAGTGTCAGACAGGATACACGAATGTCTGAAGCTTGGAATTCAATCAGGAAAACTGCCGATAACCTATTGCAGAAAACTCAATTGAATAAGATAGACTATTTAGCACTCTCATTTCTAATGACGGATGAAAAGAAGTATGCTGATAAAATAAAAGAGATTTTGCTGGATGTCACTGAGGACGAAACTTGGGGCAATCAAGAAATGATGGCTCGTACCCCAGCCTGGAACGCCGACCTTGAGATTGCACATAAAGCTTTTTATGCAGCAATAGCTTATGACGCCATCTATCAAGAACTTTCTCAATCTGAAAGAAGAAAAATAGCTCACGGATTAAAACGTCTGGCAATGGACCCGCTATTAGGTGACTGGATCTTGGAGCCAACACGTATTCATTCACTAAACTCAATGGGGCACAACTGGTGGACTTCTTGTACGTGTATGGGTGGTCTACTTGCACTAAGCTTACAGAATGAATTGGAAGAAGCAAGAGATGCTGTAAAGATTATCAACGAAGTCCTTCCCGAATGGTTTGAGTTTGCAGGAGATGTGCTTCATCAAAAGCCAAAGACCTTTGATGAGGCCGGTGGAATGTATGAATGTCTGAACTATGCAAACTACGGGATTCAAGAGGCTTTATTATTCCGCTTAGCTTGGATGAATACTCACAAGGAAGATAAAGCAATAGAGATACCCCAACTGGAGAAGTTATCAGATTTTTTTGTACATATCTGTTATCCACGTACAGGTATGCTTTATAATATAAACTTCGGGGACAGTCATAAAAACACGGCTGCCGAAAGTAGTCTGATGTTATTATATGCAATGGGGATTCAAAATGATGATATGCTTTGGTATATGAATCAGATAGAGCAAGGGCAACACCGTGATGGATATTTTATCGACCGCCCGATAGGATTTCTCTATACTCCCGATTTGAGTAAAGCACCCAAGGTTCCTAAACTAAAGAAATCACAATTATTCAAAGACTTCGGTTGGGCAACCATGCGCAACTCTTGGGAGAAAGATGCCACAATGTTAGCCGTCAAGTCCGGATATACCTGGAATCATTCTCATGCCGATGCCAATTCATTCATAGTCTTTCATAAAGGAGAGGATATTATCAAAGATGGAGGACGATGTTGGTATGCGAATCCCGAATACCGCAACTACTTCTTTCAAAGCGAGGCACATAATGTCGTATTATTCAATGGCAAAGGGCAAAGACGAGAACAGCAATATTATGGTTCTACCTTAAGAGGATATCTGCATTATCTGTTGGATGCCGGAAATATAAAATATGTGTTGGCAAATGGTACAGGTCCTTATTCGGACCAGTTTAGCCGCAACTTCCGTCACTTTTTGTGGCTAGACAACGTCATCTATATCATTGATGATTTAAAAACCTATGAAACCGGTCATTTTGAATGGTTGTGGCATCCGGGAGGAATAACTGAGAAAAAAGGGACAGATCTAAACATTACAAATGGAAATTCTTCAGTAATAGTCCGTCCATTATATCCTCGCACGTTGGCACGATCTAATTTTGTGCATGATTATCCGGACGATTTGTATTGGGAAGTAATAGAAGTACCGACTGAAGATTTGAAAAGTAAAGATAGTTATTATTCTTTTCACTTGCCTGACGAAGTCAATAGAGTGAAAGGTGTGACTGCTATTATTTTAAAAGAGACTCCCGATGAAAAAGAGCTTCCTGAGATTGAGAAACGTGAAGGTAAAAACTGGATTGGTTTACGCATCCGCAATAAGGGTAAGATTACAGATATTTATATTAATCAGTTAGCAGACGGACGATTAATGCATAGCAATTCATGGATTGAAGCCGATGGCTGGTCTACAGATGCTTATATGTTTATAGTTACATATCCGGAAAAGAGCGCTCCGGCAGATGCTAAAGAGTATTTTATTGGTTATGGCAGTTCATTAAAAAGAGGAACTACCTCTTATTTCTCCTCGCTGGCAAAACTATTTATTATTCAGAAAGAAGAAAATAGACGCATGCAGCTATGGATTGATGGCTCCACCAAAGTCAAAGCCTATATCAGAAGTTTACAATGCCCGGTATCTGTGTCTGTTAATGGGGAAAGTATTCCCATAGTCTATGATCATTCAAATCTAAAAATCGAATTATAAAGCGCGAACCAAGTGGAGTGAAATGATAGCATCGAGACTATATTTCATTATCAGCCTATTATCAGAGGTTATTATCAAGAGAGCATTGATATTCATTTATTTGAATGTTATACTAACTGTTTGACAATAAAAATAGGTGCAAGCTACAAATACATTCAGTCAAAGATGGCATCTCCTATTTTATAGCTACTTTCGTCTGTAATCTTATGTCATCGGAAGCAGCACCAATCATTATCTGAAAAGTTCCCGGCTCCACAATCCTCTTTAAATTCCGATCGACAAGCGAGAAATCCTCTTCGGACAAAATAAACTTCACTTCCCGTTCTTCACCACGCTTCAAAAACATTTAGATGGAAAAGATATAAACAGGATAAATAGTAACTTCTTCATAAAACAAACATAAATAAAAGAAACCTGCTTACCAAAAGAATATTATCTTTTCAGTAAGCAGGCTTTCACTCATATTCAAAAATGCAAAGAGCAAAAACTCTCACAAATTTGTGTGTTCCATTAATTGATAGCTATCGGAGCATCCAACGTCTTAATAGTAATTCCATTTGTAGTACCGTTTATACGCCCTGTGGCATCTTTGATAACTCCACCTTCCTGAGTCTCTGATCCGTCTAGTTTATAATAAAGTGCCAAGCCTTCTGAAGCAGGGTCAACACCCAGCATATTCTGCTTAAGTTGATTTTCCGTACGGGCTACACTCCAAACACGGACTTCACTCATTTTACCATGGAATGGACGTTCACCCCATTTAAAACCATAGATTCTACCAATATAAAAACCCATGTCCGAATTCGGATCAAAACCGTCAATACCCCAATCTGAACCAGCCCATTTCTCACCATTTACATAAATACCTGTTTTTCCTGTCGGTTGATCATAAGTCAACGCTACATGATACCAACGATTTGTTAACAACGGTTTCGTTACACGGTAGTTCTGTCTTCCGGCCACTTCCAAATAATCTTTAGGAGTAATTCCTCCTCCTGCATCACCGATACGGAGAATCATCACACCTTCGGTTCCCATAATCGTATTATTATCGAGGAAATAATCCACATTAATCAATGCTTCGTAAGTGAATGACGAGAAGAAAGTACCGACAGGGAACTTCACAGAAATATAGTGATTACTGAAATTACCAGCTTTGGTAATTTTCAACGGTTTGGAGAAAAAGAAATATGCAATGTTTGTTCCGGAAAGAGTCGACACCGAAGACGAATGCACCCGCATAGGCAAAACATATGAGTTCCCGGCTTTCAAGGCTTCTAACCCGGAAAGTTCGACTTCTACATTATCCGCATACAATTTTCCACTCGAAATAGAAGATGTCGTACTGCTTAGCTTTACCTGCGAAACATCAAGCATCTCATAATTTGTGCCATACTTTGCATTGTATTCGTCTACTACACTTGGTTCGGCTACACTATATGATACGTCTACCTGAGAGGAAGTTGCTGACGAGAGTCTTGAAACCAGATCAAATGTCATTACATCCATTTCATCTTCCACCGAGAAATTATATTCCTTGCTTTCGAAATAAACCTTAGGCTCCAGCAGGTCATTCATGCTGTCGTTGCAAGCGCCCAACAATAACGCCATACTACCTACCATCAAATAATAGAATATATGTTTATTCATCATCTTTTTACTGTTTTAGAATTTTATAAGTCCACTTATTTCTGCGGTTTATTTTCCGCTTCGTTTTGTTTCGCTTTCCATTCATTGAAAACCCGCTGATTGATTTGAATAGCCTGACGCATCCATTTATAATTTGGCGTATTGTCATAATCATTATCGAAGCGATAAGCTCCTACTCCACCTTTATAACCTTCTTGCGGCATAGCAGCAGCCTGCTTCAGCAATTGACCTCCATTAATGGCATACTTTTCAAAGTTCTCTGTGCAGATTATTTTTTTAGGATCAACGCCATAACCATCAAAACCGGGATTGGAACTAGCATAACTTTGTATAATCCAATAATCGACATACTCATCCAATTCATGGGTAAGCCCATAAATATTTCCATCAATACAGATCATTTTATGTCCTTTACCTTCCGGATCGCTTTTCGGACCAATGTAATTGTTCATCTCTTTAACCAAATGAATCAAATGCTTATTCTGACTCAATGTGCCATCCATATCAAACACACCACTACCGATTTCCCAGTCTACATCATAACCGTCCCATTCGTTTGCATACAAAGAATCACACAGAGCTTTGGCAAACTTCGCCAGACATGCATAATGGTTTTCACTTTCAAACTGACCTTCAAATCCCCAATATTTCCAACGGGCTTGTTTCTTCGCCGTTTCCAATTGAGCCGCCGACCAGCCTTCTTCCTCCGCTTGTTTTTCCACTTCGAGGTATACCGAATTTGGTGTCGCGCCCTTACCAAGATAAGAAAGCAGACTTACCTGCAACAGTTTCGTTCCTTTCACCTTTTGCACAAACTCTTTATCTGCCTTCTGCTCCGGAGTGATTTCATAACGTCCTGGAGCGCCACTCCACATAGAAACAAAATCCATACTATCGGGCATAGCAGAGAGATATCCTCTTCGATAAGCTCCAGCAGGCGCCCAATTGGAATACCATCCGAAAGCTACGGGACGATTGTAATTCCAAGCAGTCGCCTTATAGGCGCGCAGATTGGCATAATATGCCTCACTCTCCGCATTGTTCATTGTGGCATACCCGCCTATATGGTCTATCTCAATATTCTCCACATCCATGCAAGAAGTTACCATCATGCCTGTCAATGGAATAATATATAACAATTTTCTTAATGATTTCATATTCTTCATCTGTATTAAAATGATACATGTAGGTTATCTCTTACAATCCCACCACAAACGGGTAGAAGACTTATCTTCGCCACCTGCACCGTTATTGAACAACTTCAAGGCTGCTTCATAAATAGCCTTTCCCTCGTTAGTCTGAGAAAAACTGGTGGGATAAATCATACGGCGAATACCGCCCTCAAGAGTTGCGCCTTGCACTGCTCCTTTCAAAGTCTTAATGACATTCAACTTCGGATAACCGGTTCTTCTCCATTCCGTCCACGCTTCCTGTCCGTTAGGAAACAAAGCAATCCACTTCTGAATCATAATTTTTTCCAACTTCTGCTCAGTTGTCCCTTCAAACTTGACAGTAGTCTCACACGGAGCAGAAAGTGTTTGCCCATACTGATAATGGGAAAGAACATATGCCCGAGGTGACAAATTGGAATTCATATAATCGTCTACAGGTTCGGTCACACCATTCTCCTGAAAAGACATATCAATGCCCTGTTTATACCATGAATCCGCACTGCCGAAACCTTCCCACACTAAAGCTGCTTCCGCACGCAAAAAATAAACTTCCGATGCACGCAGCCAATATGTAGGAGTTCCACTTTGAATATTGGGCTTTGAGCAAGATTTATAGATATCATTCTGCGCATTGGCATGCCCTGCCGGCACCGCTTGATATGTTTTTCCGTTGAAAGCCTCAACACCATAAGAGGCATTACCATCCATCGGCAAAAAATAAACGTTCAAACGCGGGTCTTCATATCCCATCAGATAAGAAAAGATAGAAGAACCCATACGAGCTTCATTATAGTTGCCTGCCAGCCATTCAATGTTGTTGCGAAAAGTCATACCTGCTCCTTGACTCATTTGAGCCGCATCATCCTTAGCCGTCATCACGCCGATAGAATGATTTACTGCTTGAGTAGCAAACTTTTTCGCCAGTTCCGCATCAGCGAAGCGGACACGCATAGCCAAACGAAGCATCAGCGAATTGCCGTATTTCACCCATTTGGTAGCATCTCCGGCATATACCGCATCATAAGCGCCCATTACATTCACCCCATTTTCCGCCTTTTCTGTTAATTCTTCAATGGCTGCGGTCAATTCTTCAAACATCGCCGTATACACCTCTTTCTCCGAATCGAACGGAATGTTCATTGTAGCGTCCGCCGCATGAGAATAAGGTATCGGACCGAAACTTTCAAGTGTCTTGTGCCAAGCGGAAATCTTCAGAATTTGAGCCAAAGCAAAGACTTCGGGCGTACCATTTTTCTCGGACGCTATTTTCAATTTCTTCCAAGGATCAAGAGCATTGGTATAAGACTGTGTATAGGTCGCTTTTATCCAATTGTCCAACAAATAATAAGTAGTATTGTTACTACCTGCGTTCCAACCGTTACTGTTGTTCTCGCCAAAAAATCCACTCCAATTATCGGCCGATAGATGATAAGCTATTTGATACTCATTGATAACATCTGTATCATCAGCCTGTGTGCCTACGGGAATCACTGTCCGTTGCATAGCTGTAATCAGCCCTCCGACTTCAAAACCATCCATCGCACCTTCTCCGTCGCTCATCTCAAATTGGTTGGTATTGATTTCTTCAAAATTGCATGAGGCAAATAGCGTCATTGCGCATATCACCGCTAATAGTTTAAAATGATTCATTTTTCTCATAATAAAGAAGGTGTATTATAATTTAAATTTAATACCGAAGCCAAAGCTACGAACACTCGGTTGCATAAAATAATCATTACCTTGTCCGTAAGTACTAGTGGAAGGAGTCAGTTCCGGATCGAACGGAGCTTCGCAATACAACATCCAAGGATTGTTGGCTATAAACGAAACTGTAACATCTTTCAACACGTTACCAAACCACTTATTAGGCATAGTATAGCTAAAGGTAAGTTCTTGCAAACGAATATTGGTGGCACTGTATACATAGTAACCGGAAGTTTCATAATTTCCCGTACCTGTCATCTGATAATAAGACTTCGCATCTACCAGACCTTGTCCCTTCAACAATACGCCTCCCGCTTCACGAGCCTCAGCCGAACGTTTGGATACACCGAAACGATCAAGCAATGCCTCTGTAGAAGAGGTCACCACGCCTCCAAAACGTCCGTTGATCTGGAATCCGAGCCCAAAGCCTTTGTATGTCAACATATTACTCCATCCCATATTGAAATCAGGAGAAGTTTTTCCCAAATAAACGGGTTCCCCCTTTTCCATTCCAAAGGTTCCGTCGCTCTTTACCTCAACATATCCCAAGTGGTCTTTCTTCAAGAAGGTGTTGGCATAAATATCGTGGATACTTCCGCCTTCTTTCAAGATGACACGACCACCATCCTTCAAAACCTCCGGAATATTAATCGGTTCATCCATCAAATCCGTATGATAGTTTTCAACCATCTCCTTAATCTCGTTTATATTACGAGAGAATGTCAATGTTGAAGAGATTCCTAATCCGAACTTAAACTGATCGGAATAGCTTAATGAAGCCTCCCAACCACGATTTTCCACATTACCGGCCTGCAAATAAATCTGCTTGTATCCGGTAAATTCCGGAAGATCACCCAAGAAAGTCTGATTGTATGTATTAGAATGATAGTAGGTTACCTCCGCACTTAATTTATTCCACAACTTCAGACTTAATCCAAATTCGTATGACTTTGTACGTTCTGCCTTGAAATCAGTAAACGGATAGATACCGGTAGGATCTAATGCACCACCCACAATAGGGGTAGTTACCGTACCCGGAGTCAGTCCCGAACGGGATACAGGCGCACCGACTTCCGTATACGAACCGCGAACTTTCAGGTAAGAGATAAATTCGGGCAATTTGACCATCTCGGAAATAATCCCGGACAGACCGATTGAGGGATAGAAGAAAGATTCTTCATCGGTATTCACCAAACGTGAATTCCAGTCATTACGTCCGGTCAGCGTCAAATAAAGCATACTCTTCCAACCAAGTTCCAAATTGGCAAAAACAGCATGATTACGTACACGACTATCACCACCCTTTTCTGAGATACGACCATTAGCCGGATCGATATTAGAAGCCGCAAATTTATTGGGCACTCCCAATAATGTCCCTTTGTATCCTCTCTCCAATGCCCAATAGTTAGAATAGTTCCAACCCGCATTGGCAGAAATACTGAAATCAGCTATATGTTTGTTTACGTTCAACATAAAGTCGGCATATTCCTGACGGTCTTCATAGTTATTGTATCCATACAGTCCTTTCTTTCCTTCCGCAAATTTATCGTCGGATGAAGCGTAAATCTTGCGTTCAAACAATACATGTGTGTCATCCATTCTGAAACGGGCTGTCGCATTCAACCAATCGGTAATATTATAAGTCAACCCTACGTTGAACATATAACGACTCTTTTCATTCGTAGCTACATTGCGATAAGCAGTCCAGTAAGGGTTCTGTGAAGCATATACCGGATCTGCCACCGGCCAATACTGAACCGGAAGTTGGCGACTTTCATCGAAATGTTCGAATGACTTAATTCCATCAAAGTCTTCACCACGAGGGAACAAATAGGCGGCCATCACCGGATTCCAATATTGTCCTTGCGATACCATATTCTTGTCTTTCTGTTTCACATACGACGCACCTAAATCGAGTTGTAATTTATCATTAAGGAAAGTTGCCGTATTACGGATTGTGAAATTCAAACGTTCATATTCATTATTAGGCACAATACCTTTGGAATTGGTAGAAGAAACAGAAGCAAAAGTCTGATTCGATTTCGTACCGGTGGTCAACGTAACCGAATTAATAAAGTTTGTTCCGGTATTAAAGAAATCCTTCTTAGGATCATAACTTGTAGGAGTCAACAGTTTCTCACCCCAGCTTTCATACATATCTTTTTTGTTACCATACGTATTTTGAAACTCAGGAGTCATATAAGCTTTGCTGAACTCTGAAGAAGAAGAGAACTGCACTGAAAGTTTTCCTTCTTTTCCTTTTTTAGTGGTAATCAAAATTACACCGTTAGCGGCACTACTACCATACAACGCAGCAGCCGAAGGACCACTCAAAACAGAAAGACTTTCAATATCTTCGGGATTGAAGTCGGCGATTCCTTCTGTTCCGGCCTTACCTTCACCCATAATACCACTGTCGGTATTTCCCATATTGGTATTGAACAAAGGAATACCGTCCACCACATACAAAGCATTGTTATCACCTTCGATAGATTTTGCACCACGCATTACAACACGTGTCGCACCACCAACTCCACTAGCACTTTTGTTAATACTCACTCCGGCTATCTTACCGTTCAGCGAGTTTACGAAGTTAGCATCTTTTACCGTAGTCAGTGCATCTCCCTTGACTTGTTGTACATTGTAAGACAACGCCTTTTCTGCACGTTTGATACCCAATGCCGTTACAACAACTTCATCGAGCACTTCTGTATCCTGCTTCATTACAACCGGATAGAAATCTTTCTTGGAAACAGGAATTATCTGTGCAGCATATCCGATATAAGATACTTTGAGAATAGATTTCTCTGCCGCCTTGATCGTAAAGTTACCATCGAAATCGGTAATCGTACCTGTAGAACTACCATCCACAGATATATTTACTCCAATCAACGGTTCACCGCTTTCATCAGTAACCTTTCCTTTGATATTTTTAAGGGTTTGTGCAACTACAGGCTTCTTTTCAGCTATTATGATGTAGTTACCTTGAATCTGGAATGAAAAGCCCGTCCCTTTTAAGATGGTATCAAGTGCGGTTTCGAGGGATGCGTTCCGCAAGTTTAACTGGGCTATTACTTTTCCTTTTAATTCGGAATCACTATAATTTATAGACTTTTTAGACTGTTTTTCCACAGTTTTTAAGGCATCAATGACAGTGATGTTCTTTTGCTGGATAGTTATTTTACTATCATTTTGAGCCAAAGCGAAAGTCTGTATAAGAATAAGACTTAAAAAAGTGAGAAAGACCCGCTTATGAGCTATTTTTTCTGCTATTTTTTCGTAGATTTGTAGCATCTTTAGTATTAGTTAATTGGTTATTATTCTAGGATCATTCAGAATAGCGTCAATATTACGCTAATATTAAAAGAGATTGATTTCATATCCGGGAGGAACGGCCATTCCTTCCGGGTATTTTTTTGCATTACGTATTAAATTTAAAAGGTTCTACAATATATTTATTCTTTACTAGTTACATAGCACTTATTTCCCTTGATAACATAGTTTACATTTCCTACAACTTGCGATATAATCTTCATAACTTCCTCCAGATTCGCCTGTTTGGAGAAGCGGAAACTATATGTATTCTTTTTCAAGCTATGAAGGCTATATACAAAAGCATAAGGAAATTTGCGTTCAAGACTTGTAAAAATATCCTCCAGATACATATTACTAAAAACCAATTCCCCACGTTGCCATGCTGTCACATCATCTATCTCAGGCATCCGCAGATTGTACGCTTTCGTATGTTTGTCATATACCAACTGTTCATTAGGCTTTAAAATAATATTGGACAGCAAGTTATTGAATTCAACTTTCACACTACCTTCCAGCAAAGTAGCCATCAGTTCGCTATTTTCCGGATAAGCATTTACATTAAATTCAGTACCTAAAGCAGTAACTTGATAATCATTGGCCTTTACAATGAAAGGATGCTTCTTATCCGGTTTCACTTTAAAGTTGGCCTCACCAATCAAATATACGCTTCTAGTCTCTCCTGTAAATTTTTCCGGATATAGTAGTATACTCTTCGAATTCAGCATGACATTTGTACCATCCGGTAATGTAAGTTCACGAATTTCCGCTGTCGGTATATAGCATTCAACTAAATCTTTTTCCGGCCGTTCCTTTTCCAACATCAAATAAATAGAAACGGATGAGACTGCTAACAAGAAAATAGCTGCAGCTCTCCATATAAGTAACTGGTAATTTCTACGTGAAGTGATAGACTGCATTCCCAGATTCTGCCGCATTCGTTGTATTGATTGTTGCATGCCATCAGGCACTTTCTGCTCTCCTGCTTGTTTCCAAAGCTCACGAAGAGCCTCACTCTTTTCATCAACATGCTCCTCATCAGCCAACCACTGTTGCACTTTCTTCTGTGTTCCGGCTGAATAGCTATTATGGCCGAATAATTCTACGAGTTGTTGAATATAATTTTTCATGAATCTTTTTCTTTCTTTTTTGGGCTTTATACACTAAATACAACTACTACATACATACTACTTAAAAATATTAGAGAAAAAAAATAAAAAAGAGGAGTACCTTCTTTAATTCGATCAATGCCAAATAAACCTGATGCTCTATTGTTCGGATAGAAACATCGAGTTTATCAGCTATTTCTTTATGACTTAATCCCCTGAAACGACTTAGTTCGAATATCAACCGACGACGCTTCGGCATCTTCTCCAGTGTCAACTGAATAATTAAGAGCATCTCCTTATAATACACACTATTCAATATCTCTTCCTTTTCTGTCAATTCATAAAGAAAAGTTTTTTCTATAACCTCCGTCTGATATTCTTGCTCTACCTGTTGATGTTTAAAGATGTTCAGAACTATATTTCTAGTCATTATGAAAATGTAATTATCTAGTTCTTTATCATTATCCAGCCATAACTCCGGCTGCATCCAAAGCTTACAGAAAACATCTTGAGCCACATCTTCTGCATCACTTTCAGATTTAAGCAGCATTTGAGCAAAGTTCTTTACTTTCGGAAAATTCACAGTAAAAAACCTCTGAAACTTTAATTCAATCTGCTTGTCGTTATTTTCCATCTCTCTAGTATTTTTCAGCGTTAACGGTTAAATTAAATGTACCATGTATAAGGTTAAAGAAGCGGTAATATAATAATTCATTATAAACTTATAATCTGAAAGCAAAATAAAAGATTAATAACAGAATAAAAAAATATTATTACTGTTTTTTGATTTTTTTTCAAGTAGCCATTACTACAAAGCTCCCTCAAACAAAACAAATGTATATTACACACCCATAAAAATAAAAAAGGCTTCATGAATCAATGATTCATAAAGCCTATAAAGAATACTCGTACTCGAAGCGGGACTTGAACCCGCACAGCCGCAATGGCCAAAGGATTTTAAGTCCTTCGTGTCTACCATTCCACCATTCGAGCATCCTTTCAAAGAAAGAGCGGAAAACGAGACTCGAACTCGCGACCCTAACCTTGGCAAGGTTATGCTCTACCAACTGAGCTATTTCCGCGTTTTTTTCAACGGGTGCAAAGATAAGTAGTTTACTTGTTTCTGCCAAATCTTTTCGGAGGAAAGTTTAAAAAACTATCCTCCGAAAGTCTATTTTATCTTCCAAGCAGTGCTTTCTCCGCTTTCTCCATTCCACAAAAGTTGAATCCATCAATCACTTGCTGCATCAATGCGGAGATTTCTGCATTACAGAGGTTGCCGATACTACCTTCATGAGTATGGTGTACTTCTTTAGTATGCGAGAATTTACCTGCTTCAATATCCAAACCAACCTTCTTATATGCATCACGGAAAGGCATACCTTCACGTGCCAAACGATTTACCTCTTCCACGCTAAAAATAAGGAGGTATTTGTCATCATCAAGAATATGTTCATTTACCTTTATTTCATTCATGATATAGGTTGTCATCTGCAAACAGTCTTTCAGTTCCTGAAAAGCAGGAAGGAAAACTTCTTTGATAATCTGCAAATCACGGAAATAGCCAGAAGGCAAATTATTCGCAATCATCATGATCTGTTGGGGAAGCGATTGCAGTTTATTACATTTAGCACGTGTCAGTTCAAAGACATCGGGATTCTTCTTATGAGGCATAATGCTAGACCCCGTGGTACAGTCATCAGGCAACTTAACGAAACCGAAGTTTTGACTGTTAAACATACAGGCGTCAAAAGCTAATTTGGAAATCGTCCCGGCAATCGTAGCCAATGCAAAAGCAACATTGCGTTCCATCTTTCCACGCCCCATTTGAGCATATACAACATTGTAATTCATTGAATCAAAACCTAATAAGTCAGTCGTCATGGTACGGTTCAAAGGAAAAGACGAACCATATCCGGCTGCTGAACCTAATGGATTACGATTGCACATTTTAAATGCTGCCTGCAAAAACAGCATATCGTCCATAAGACTCTCGGCGTAGGCACCAAACCACAAGCCAAAAGAAGAAGGCATTGCAATCTGCAGGTGTGTATATCCCGGCATCAAAACGTTTTTATACCGTTCGCTCTGACGGATCAAGACATGAAATAGTTGTTCTACCGCTTCGGCAACCTCTTTTATTTGCGTACGGGTAAAAAGTTTCAAGTCCAACAGAACCTGATCATTTCTGGAACGACCACTATGTATTTTCTTTCCGATATCTCCCAAACGACGGGTCAACATCAATTCTACCTGTGAATGTACATCTTCCACCCCGTCTTCTATCACAAATTCGCCTTTTTCGGCCGAGGCATAAATACTCTTCAATTCCACCAGCAACTGGTCCAGTTCTTCTTTTGTCAACAACCCAATGCTTTCAAGCATCGTAATATGAGCCATAGAACCAAGCACATCATGCTTGGCCAAATAAAGATCCATCTCACGATCACGACCTACCGTGAAACGTTCGATATCCTTATTTACCTGTACGGACTTCTCCCAAAGTTTCTGTGCCATAAAAAAAAGTTTAATATCCAATAACTGCCAGCATATCAACCATCTTCTCCAAACCTTCCTGGAGAGGTTTCTGTACCATTGCTTTCATAAATGGATTAAGATCCATTCCGATAGTTACCTTCACTTTGCACTCTTCTTCTGCAGTTTCAACCAATTGAATCCACATATTAAAAGGAAGAGGAGAGTTAGTTGTTGCCAACTTTATACATTTACAAGGATCACGCTCTACAATTTGCAAAGTCAACTTTCCGATAGGAGAGACACTAAAACTCAACGTGTCCGAATCAAAACTCAAATCCTGCACCTTATCTTTTGGCAAACGGTCTTTGACTGCTTCCAGATTACTTAAATCTGAAAGTTTATTATATACGCGCTCCTGGCTGTAAGGTATTACCTTGACACTACTCTCAAAATTACTCATAATTTTCTATTAGTATAAAACAAAAAAAGAACAATCCGGCCAAATATTGCCCGAACAGTTCTTTTTACCAAATATGTTTGATCAAAAAATGAATCTTATTTTCCAGCATCCCAATGAGCAGGGTCTTTACGCCATTCGTTCAATGTCTGTATGTCTTCTTCTTCGATATAACCTGTACGAAGAGCAACATCAAGCACGGCTTCATAATTGGTCAACGTTACCAAAGTCACCTTCGCATTTTTGAACGCCTCTTCAGCTACCGGGAATCCGTATGTATACGCTGCAACCATACCGATCACTTCACAACCATCGCGACGAATTGCTTCAACAGCCTTCAAACTACTACCACCAGTAGAAATCAAGTCCTCTACGACTACGACTTTCATACCCGGACGAAGTTCACCTTCAATCAGGTTTTCTAATCCATGATCTTTGGGGGTAGAACGAACATACACGAACGGCAAATTCAATGCATCAGCCACCAAAGCTCCCTGCGGAATAGCGCCTGTAGCCACACCAGCAATCGCATCCACCTGTCCGAATCGTTCTAATATCAGACGTGTAATTTCAATCTTCACAAAATTACGAAGAGAAGGATAGGACAGAGTTTTACGGTTGTCACAGTAAAAGGGGGATTTCCATCCAGAAGCCCATGTAAAAGGGTTAGCGGGTTGAAGTTTAATAGCTTTAATCTTCAACAGTTTCTCCGCAAATAGTCTCTCTAAGTTTTTCATAACTAAACTAACTATTAATTATTTGCCGCAAAAGTACAGAAATTGAACGAGAATAAAAAGAAGAATCCGTTTATTTTTTCAGTCAATTTGTTCCTCTTCATCGGGAATGTCGATACAACGCTTAATATCTTTCAGTTCAAATCCACGACTCATGGCAAATCGCATCAGCTTTCCATTCAATTCATAATCGTCTGCCGCATGAATACTTTTCCGTTTGGAAGCCAGCAGGTCACGCAGAATAGAAAGGTATTCTTCTTCATCAATTTCATTCAGATAACGCCATGCCACATCAGAAGGGATCTTCTTCATGTAAAGCCCCTGGGCTATTTTCATTTTCCCCCACTTGGCAAAGCGGAACTTGTCATTCACAAAAGCCCTGCAGAAACGTTCATCATCAATGAACTTCTCTGATTCCAGTCGGTCAAGAATACGCGCAATGGTATCATAGGCAATTCCCCAACGTTGTAACTTCTCATTTATTTCTGCCCGGCAATGCTCGGCAGTGGAGCAGTAAGAGGCTACGCGATTTAAAGCCTCTTCATCAGTTAATTGTGCACTCATCGGTTAGCTGTAACTATTCTATCTTTTCCAAATATGTCTTTTATAACACGAACATCACGATATTGGTTCATTTCAAGTATGTGTGCTGTTTCCCGGCCATAAGCCTGGTTGATTTCAAAATAAAGTTTTCCGCCCGGCAATAGCAATTCACTTCCCAGACAGGCTATACGATTATAAAACCGTAAAGGATCCTCGTCAGGAACGAACAATGCCAACCCTGGTTCCCAATCAAGGACATTAGCGTCCATTTCATTCTTTTCCGTTTCAGTCACATAAGGCGGATTACTGACGATCACATCAAAAGACGGCACCTTTTCCCAGTCATCAGACAATACATCTCTTTGCAGAAATCTCACCCCGGCTTCCAAATCTTCATTGTTTTTACGGGCAATAGCCAACGCTTCTTCCGAAATATCCCATGCCTCTACGTCTACATCCGGAAGTTTTTTATCCAGAGAGATCGCAATGCATCCACTTCCCGTACCTATATCTAACAGATGACGGGCATTCGGATTCTCCTTTACTATTAGCTCTACGAGTTCTGCGGTCTCCGGTCGAGGGATTAACACGCCGGAAGCAACCTTAAAATTCCTTCCACTAAACTCTGCAAAACCGCGAATGTACTGTATCGGTTCATTTTTCTGTAAACGGAATATAATGTTTTCTAATTCACGCTGTTTGCATTCGGATAAAATTATATCTTTGCCCATGTAAATATCAAGCGCATCTAAGCCTAACATGTCGCAACAAATCAGCATTGAAAGAGCTTTTATCTCTTCCTGCGGATAGCTTTCCTGCAAAGACTGGCGAATGTAAGCGGTGATACGATTCATATTTTCACAATTTCGGAGTGCAAAAGTAAGAATAATATGGCGAAGAGCACCAAAATGGAAGAAGAAAAATACATGAGGCGTTGCATTGAGCTTGCAAAGAACGGGTTATGCAATGTGCCTCCAAACCCGACGGTAGGGGCTGTTATCGTATGTAACGGACGTATTATCGGCGAAGGTTATCACATTCGCTGCGGAGAGGCACATGCGGAAGTCAATGCAATCCGTTCTGTCAAAGATGAGTCTTTATTGAAACATTCTACGATTTATGTCAGTTTGGAGCCTTGCTCCCACTACGGGAAAACACCTCCTTGTGCGGATCTGATTATAGAGAAACAGATTCCACGCATTGTTATCGGATGCCAGGACCCCTTTTCTGAAGTAACCGGACGGGGGATTCAAAAACTACGGGATGCCGGACGAGAAGTTACAGTCGGCATATTAGAGAAAGAATGTCAATCACTGATTCGTCGTTTTATTACTTTCAATACACTTCATCGGCCTTATATTACATTAAAATGGGCAGAGTCAGCCGATCGGTTTATTGATATAGAACGTACAAGTGGAATGCCTTTGATACTCTCCTCTCCTCTCACTTCAATGCTAGTACATAAAAAAAGAGCGGAGGCGGATGCGATTATGGTAGGCAGGCGAACAGCTTTATTGGATAATCCGTCGCTAACGGTACGCAACTGGTATGGACATAATCCAATACGTGTCGTATTAGACCGCACATTATCTCTTCCGAATGATTTACAAATATTCGATGGGAATGTGCCAACATTAGTCTTTACTGAAAAGAAACAACCAGCAAGAACCAACATCACATATATCTCCATCGACTTCAATCATAACACACTGGAGCAGATTATGGAAGTACTGTATCAACGGAAAATACAATCATTACTGGTGGAAGGAGGTAGTCAACTGCTACAGTCGTTCATCGACGACGAGTTGTGGGATGAAGCTTATATCGAAAAGTGTCCCAACAGGTTACACTCCGGTGTTAAAGCACCTCAAATGGACGATAAATTTAGTTATTCGATAGAAGAACACTTCGAAAGACAAATTTGGCATTATGTTCGCCGAATATAGCTAAGATAGTTCTATTCAGGGGGTTTTACGTCGATAAAAACAGTGTTATTATCTATAATTTTATATAAAACTTACCTGTAATGTTCATTATCGGAAAAAATGTTTCTATTTTTGCAACTTGTAAATAAACACAATCTTTCAAATGAGAATAAAGTTTTTATCATTCATTGCGAGTTTTTTCATGGTGTCATTTGTTATAACGTCATGTCTTGATGACGATAATAACATCGAATATAGCCCGGATGCAACTATCCATGCGTTTGCACTTGACACAGCAGGCCTTGGGAGTTATAAATTCACTATTGATCAATTATCACGTGAAATTTATAATGAAGACTCTCTTCCTGTTCATGCCGATACCATCATTGACAAGATTTTAATCAAAACATTAACTACGGCATCAGGCGTCGTAACAATGAAAGACAAAAGCGGTAACGATTCTGTCATAAACATCAATGACTCTATCGATCTTCGGGAAGATCTCACTATTAAAGTGTGGTCAACAGAAGCGTTAGCAGGAATATCTCCTAATCAAACTAAGGAATATACTATTAAAGTACGAGTACATCAGCATGATCCGGATTCGTTGAGATGGAAGTATATAAATGAAATAGATAATCAAATTACAGGAGAACAAAAATCCATTATTTTGGGAAGTGAAGTTCTCACATACTCTGTAGTTGGTAACGAGTTACGTGTGTATAAGAATTCTTTAACTAACTTCGGCAATGGGGTCTCACAAGAAACTGTGGGATTACCAGAAGGTCAACTTCCGACTTCTATCGTCACATTCCAATTCAACAGAAGCATAACCATGTTATATGCTACATCCGCAGGTGATGGTCATGTATATGAATCTGCAGATGGTATAAATTGGGGAAAATCAAGTATGTTTGGTGAGGGAGTGGAGTTACTTCTAGCCACATTGACCAATAACGATATCAGCAGAATTTGTTATACAAAGAAAGGAGCCGATAACCAACGCTATTTCTATTATCAAACAAATGATATACCACAAGAGACTTTGGATGAAGCAGAAAATGGAGGAAAAGTACCTGCTAATTTCCCAACTAAAAACATATCCTACACAGTATATGAGTCTGCGACAAATATTAAATCCGTCCTTTTAGTGGGAGATACAGAAACGGCGACTTTGGCTGATGACAGCGAATTAGAAACGACCATTGTATGGGCGTATGACGGTAGTAAATGGGTTGAGTTCTCAACAACTTCCTCCGTTGCATACTGTCCCAAATATACTCAACCATCTATCATATATTACAATGACTTAGTATATATATTTGGCCAAAATTTCAGTTCCATTTATGTTTCCAATCAAGGGTTATTCTGGAGAAAAGCTAACTCCAAGTTTGCATTCCCTCATAGAGATTGGAGCAAAGGAGGAACTCCAAACCCTAGCGTAGATCCTGAATTCAGAGGTAAAACGAATTACTCAATGGTACTAGACCCTGCGACTCAAAATCTATGGATTATATTTAGTAAAGGAAACGCCAGTTTCGAAGAAGAGGTAGATAAAGCAGAAAGTACTAAGTCTACCACAACTGAAACACGTACTTATAATCATGATTCAGAGGTATGGCGTGGTCGTCTTAATCAGCTATGGTTTGATTTAGCAAATGCTGGCAAATAAAAAACGTATACGTTTAAAATAAAAAGATGTCCTATATAGAACAAATAGACAAAACTCGGATACCACAACACGTGGCCATCATTATGGATGGGAACGGACGATGGGCAAAACAACGAGGGGAAGAACGTACTTACGGTCACCGTGCTGGCGCAGAAACGGTACAGAATATTACCGAAGATGCCGCCCGTTTGGGAATCAAGTACCTGACACTGTACACCTTCTCAACCGAGAACTGGAATCGGCCGCAAGACGAGATTGCGGCTCTGATGAATCTATTGCTAGAATCTATTGAAGAAGAGACATTGATGAAAAACAATATTCGCTTCAATGTAATCGGTGATTTCAAAAAGTTACCTGTTGAAGTCCAAAAAAGTTTGGCATCATGCATAGAACGTACATCCAAAAATAGTGGTATGTATATGGTATTAGCTCTTAGTTACTCATCCCGTTGGGAAATAACCGAAGCTGTACGGCAAATAGCAACACTGATAAAAGCAGGAGAAATGTCTCCCGAACAGATAACGGATGAATGTATCTCATCTCATCTGGATACTAAATTTATGCCCGATCCGGATCTACTGATCCGCACAGGAGGAGAAATCCGGCTAAGCAATTACCTCCTATGGCAATGCGCTTATTCGGAGCTTTATTTTTGTGACACCTTTTGGCCCGACTTCGATAAAGAAGAACTCTACAAGGCCATTTGGGAATATCAACAAAGGGAACGCCGATTCGGCAAAACCAGTGAACAGATCAGCTAATATAACTCGAAACATCAAATTATAACATAAATGCATTATCGTATTTCCTTTATATTCATAACGTTTGTCTGCCTGTGCTGCTTTGCGACAACAGGCATTGCGCAAAATGCTAACACTGATGAAGACTCGAAACCTGTCATCTTATACTCCGGAACACCCAAAAAGTATGAGATAGCAGATATTAAAGTCGAAGGCGTAAAGAATTATGAAGACTATGTATTGATTGGACTATCCGGACTATCGGTAGGACAGACAATTACTGTGCCGGGTGACGAAATTACTGGAGCAATCAAACGTTATTGGCGTCATGGCTTGTTCTCAAATGTACAAATCACAGCCGAGAAAATTGAAGGCGACAAAATCTGGTTAAAAATCAGTCTGACACAACGCCCGCGTATCGCAGATGTGCGCTATCATGGTGTGAAGAAGTCGGAACGTACCGATCTTGAAAGCAAGCTGGGAATGGTAAAAGGCATGCAGATTACTCCGAATACCGTAGATCGTGCCAAGACATTAATCAAACGTTACTTCGACGATAAGGGATTCAAAAATGCAGAAGTAATCATCTCGCAGAAAGACGATCCATCCAGCGAAAATCAGGTGATCGTTGACATTGATATCGACAAAAAAGAAAAAATCAAAGTACACGAAATCCAAATCGTTGGTAATCATGCGATCAAGACTTCCAAGCTGAAGAAAGTTATGAAGAAAACCAATGAGAAAGGTAAACTTCGTAACCTGTTCCGCACCAAGAAATTCGTGCCGGAAAACTTTGAGGCAGACAAGCAACTGATTATCGACAAATATAATGAGTTGGGATACCGTGATGCAATGATTGTAAAAGACAGCGTTTCACAGTATGACGAAAAGACTGTAAACGTTTATTTGAATATAGACGAGGGACAAAAATATTATCTGCGTAACGTTACATGGGTAGGTAACACTCTCTATCCGTCAGAACAGTTGAACTTCCTGCTCCGCATGAAGAAAGGTGACGTATACAACCAGAAGTTATTGAACGAACGTGTTTCTACAGATGATGACGCTATCGGTAACTTATACTACAACAACGGTTACCTGTTCTATAACCTTGACCCGGTAGAAGTAAATATCGTTGGCGACTCTATCGACCTCGAAATGAGAATCTATGAAGGCCGTCAGGCTACTATCAATAAGATCAAGATCAGTGGTAATGACCGTTTGTATGAAAACGTCGTTCGCCGTGAACTTCGTATTCGTCCGGGACAATTGTTCAGCAAAGAAGACTTGATGCGTTCTTTGCGTGAAATTCAGCAGATGGGACACTTTGACCCGGAAAAACTGCAACCAGATATTCAACCGGATCCGATGAACGGAACTGTTGACATAGGTTTGCCTTTGACTTCCAAAGCTAACGACCAGGTGGAATTCTCTGCAGGTTGGGGACAGACGGGTATTATCGGTAAGTTGAGCTTGAAGTTTACCAACTTCTCTGTAGCCAACTTGTTGCACCCGGGTGAAAACTACCGTGGTATACTTCCTCAAGGTGATGGTCAGACATTGACTATCAGCGGACAGACGAACGCTAAATACTACCAATCATACAGTATTTCATTCTTCGATCCATGGTTTGGCGGTAAACGTCCGAATTCATTCTCTGTATCGGCATTCTTCTCTGTACAGACAGATATCAGTAGCCGTTACTACAACTCCAGCTACTTCAACAACTACTACAACAGTATGTATAGTGGCTACGGTGGTTATGGTATGTACAACTATGGTAACTATAACAACTACGAAAACTATTATGACCCTGATAAGTCTATCAAGATGTGGGGACTTTCCGTAGGTTGGGGTAAACGTCTGAAATGGCCGGATGACTATTTCACTCTTTCCGCAGAATTAGCTTACCAACGTTATAACTTGAGCGACTGGCAATACTTCCCGGTCACCAACGGTAAATGTAATGACCTTAGCATTTCATTGACTTTGGCTCGTAACTCTATTGACAACCCAATCTTCCCTCGTTCGGGTTCAGATTTCTCACTGTCAGTTCAGTTCACACCGCCTTACTCGTTGATGGACGGTAAAGACTATAAGGGATATTACAGCAACCCTGAAACAGGTAGCATTACCCAGGACAACATGAATAAACTTCATAAATGGATAGAATACCACAAATGGAAATTCAAAGGCAAAACATATACTCCGCTGATGGATCCGGTTGCTCATCCTAAATGTCTGGTATTAATGACACGTACGGAATTCGGTCTGTTAGGTCACTATAACCAATACAAGAAATCTCCGTTCGGTACATTCGACGTAGGTGGTGACGGTATGACCGGTTATTCAACTTATGCAACTGAAAGTATCGCTTTGCGTGGTTACGAAAACAGCTCATTAACACCATACGGTTCTGAAGGTTATGCCTATGCACGTCTCGGTATCGAATTGAGATATCCGTTGATGCTGGAAACAAGTACTAACATTTATGTGTTAGGTTTCCTTGAAGCAGGTAACGCATGGCATGATATCAAGAAATTCAATCCATTCGAGTTGAAACGTTCTGCCGGTGTCGGTGTTCGTATCTTCCTTCCGATGATTGGTATGATGGGTATTGACTGGGGTTACGGTTTCGACAAAGTATTTGGTTCTAAACAATATGGAGGAAGCCAGTTCCACTTTATCTTAGGACAAGAATTCTAATGTATCATCAAAAACTAAACGTTATGAGAAAGTCTGTTCTATTAATCATGATGCTATTTGCTGTCAGCATGGCAGCAAATGCACAGAAATTTGCACTGATCGATACGGAATATATTATGAAGAATATTCCGGCAGCTCAAAGCGCTAACGAGCAAATGCAAGAAGCTACGAAGAAATACCAGAGTGAAGTAGAAGCTCTGGCTAAAGAAGCACAGAAGATGTTCCAGGATTACCAGGCAAAATCTTCCACTTTTTCTGCCGCACAAAAAACAAAGACAGAAGATGCAATCGTAGCGAAGGAAAAAGAAGCAGCCGAGCTGAAGCGTAACTACTTCGGTCCGGAAGGCGAATTAGCCAAGATGAGAGACAAGTTGATTACTCCGATTCAGGATGATATTTATGAAGCAGTGAAAGCTATATCACAGCAACATGGATATGATATGGTAATTGACAGAGCCTCTGCTACAGGTATAATATTTGCAAATCCACGCATAGATATTAGTGATGAAATCCTAAGAAAATTAGGATATTCAAATTAATTTCATACATTTGCAGCTGGAAATAACTAAAAATCATTCAAATAAATTATAGAACTATGCTAAAAAAAATTGCACTTGTAATGTTGCTTGCACTCCCAATGGGTGTATTTGCACAGAACCTGAAATTCGGCCACATTAATGCACAGGAAATCATCACTGTGATGCCGGAATTCACCAAAGCTCAAAATGATATTCAGACTTTAGAAAAACAACTTACTGCCGAACTACAGAGAACGCAGGAAGAATTCAACAAGAAATATCAGGAATTCCAACAAGCTATCGCTAAGGATTCTCTTCCTCCTAACATCGCTGAAAGAAGACAGAAAGAGTTGCAAGATATGATGCAGAGACAAGAGCAATTCCAACAGGATGCTCAACAACAAATGCAGAAAGCTCAAAATGATGCAATGGCTCCTATCTACCAGAAGTTGGACAATGCTATCAAAGCAGTAGGTGCTGCTGAAGGTGTGATCTATATTTTCGACCTGGCAAGAACTTCGATTCCTTATGTAAACGAATCACAGAGCATCAACTTGACTAGCAAGGTAAAAGCAAATCTTGGTATCAAATAAGAGCTGACCAAGAATAAAGAAATACCAAAAGGGAAAGAGAAAGAAGGATCATCTTCTTTCTCTTTCCCTTTTTTTGGTGTACATTTGCGTATATAAATCAAGTGTGTCATGAAGCAACATCTATCCCATACGCCCGGACCTATCGGAGTATTCGACTCCGGATACGGAGGTCTGACCATCTTAGACAAGATTAGAGAAGTATTACCGGAATATGATTATATCTATTTGGGAGATAATGCACGTGCCCCCTATGGGACACGTTCTTTCGAAGTCGTATACGAATTTACCCGGCAAGCCGTCAACAAACTGTTTGATATGGGATGCCATCTGGTTATATTAGCTTGCAATACTGCTTCCGCCAAAGCCTTGCGCAGCATTCAGATGAATGATTTACCCCAAATCGATCCTGCCCGCCGTGTGCTCGGAGTCATCCGCCCCACTGTAGAATGTGTTGGAGAGATTAGCAAGAATCAGCATATCGGCGTACTGGCAACAGCAGGCACCATCAAATCCGAATCGTATCCATTAGAAATACATAAACTATTTCCTGAAATTCAGGTTAGCGGGACAGCATGTCCGATGTGGGTATCCTTAGTTGAGAATAACGAATCACAAGACGAAGGAGCAGACTATTTTATCCGGAAGTACATCGACCAATTACTGTCAAAGGATCCTCAAATAGATACTGTCATCCTCGGATGTACCCATTTCCCTATACTCCTACCTAAAATCCGGCAATACATCCCGGATCATATCAGTGTAATTGCACAAGGAGAGTATGTTGCAGAAAGCCTGAAAGACTATCTGAAAAGACATCCCGAAATGGATGCCAAATGTACCAAGAATGGCAACTGCCAGTTTTACACGACCGAAGCGGAAGAAAAGTTTTCAGAATCGGCCTCTACTTTCCTGAAACAGCAGATTAGCGTAAAACATATCACACTCGAATAATTTTTAAGAAAATAAATAACCATTTCTCTCTCTTTTTTGTTATATTTGATGTAGTCTGAAGGTATTTAATTGACTACAAATAGATTAAAAGAAACTCGCATGAGAATGGGCAACGGATAAGAAATTGGTAAAGTGCTTTGATACACTATATTTCTCATGCTGTCAAACAACTCTTATTTGTTTGCAAATATAATATTATTGCAGGTAATAATCAAAAATAACGAGGTTTATTTTCATTTTTACCTGCTGATATTTGTTCCGGATTATCAGATGCGATATATTTGTAATTAGGATTCGTACCGTGTTCCAAGCGGTTCATA
>NZ_QTMW01000020.1:0-42925 GCF_003604005.1 Bacteroides sp. OF03-11BH
GAGCCCACAACTACGAAAGCGGAGCGTGTAGTTATAGTGGGCTATAAGAGTGCAAGCACTTCTTCCCGCATCCCGTGTCACCGGCTTCCGTTCTCCTCCGTCATGGAGGGTCTTCGCTACCGTTGCATATTGGGGCGGCACCGACCAATACAAGGTCAAGTTCATTGATTAGTTTTTGCAGAACGGGGTTCTTGTCAATCATCCGCCTGAGGATTCTTTCCGCCTCTACAAGATGGCTGGTTGTACACATTATTTTACTTTCCCGTATCTGGAAGACAATCCAGTCGGCTATGTCAATATGGGCTGCTTTCTGCTCCGGTGTGGCGTTCTTTTCTATAAGGTCAGACACTATCACTTTACAGAAACTCATGCACTCGGCACGCTGCTTCCATTCGGCATAAGCATCGGCATCGGGAAAGAGGAGTACGGTTCGTCCGGCCAGCACACGGAGTTTTTCCTCTCTCATCTGACTCTTGCCTCCTGCCGCCAGCCATACATAACCGGGAAATATGGCAGAGCCGATAACTGCACTTTTCTCGGATTCCACCAAGACAGCTACCTTATCGGGATAGACATTCAGCAGGTGTTCCCCGAAGAGGCACTGGGATAGCTGCCACTCTTCCGGCAATACCCGTTGCCTTTTCAGTTTGCTGTGTATCCAGTCCACTGCCAATGCTTCTCCTCCCTTGATACGGTGTCCGTTCTCTGGATTGTACTGCATCACCTTGCCTGTATGTACCTTGTTTTCCCGGTCAATCTGCCAGAAAATGACAGCACCGTCCCGAGTAGCTCCAAGGCGGTACTCTTCCAGCAACCGCCTCAATACTTCCTTTGCCTTGCTGCCGTAATAAGAGCCAAGGAGAGAGGAAATGAAGCGGAAGAAGTTACTATGCACGCTTTGCGACCTTTCCACATACTGTGGCGATATGTAACCTGTAACCGTCTGCCGGAATGCCTGTCCGGTTTTCCTTTCTGTTTTATTCTTGTCAAAAGAAAAACTCTTGGCGGTACGACATTCAGGGCGGTCGTGGAAATACTCCTTGGGAGTATAATGATAACCGCAACTGCTTTCATGGTTGCACCTGCCTACGGACGGATGCAACGGTACACCGCTATCGTCCACATAGTAGGCGAAAGAATGTCTGTCACCGCAATTCGGGCAGGTATGCCGTGTTGCAGTCCCTTTGTATTTCTGTAACGAATAGTTTACCATACCTAATGTCAATTCTGTTGGTTGATTTTTATTGCTGCCACGTCTTGTCCCGCTGTCCCACGTCCCGTCCTTCCAAGGATTGGGACGATGGGACACTTCGGGACACTTGGGACAATCTCTGCTCTCACAGTCCTTTTGTTTTGGAATTGTCAAGTGAAAGGCAGGTGACTTGCTATTTTCATCTGTAGCCACTCTACTGACTGTCATTACTTTATATAAAATCCTTTTGGAGTTCTTTACAAAATCACCTTTGATGGTTTTCCGAAATCTGCTTGGTCGGGTATCGTCTGTCCCATGCTGTCCCACTGTCCCGGGTATGAAGACCGGGACAGTGGGACACTTTGAAACAGAACAGTAAAAACGGCTTCTGCTTGCACGGTCATTTATCCGGCAAGTGGAACCATTCCTCTTTAAACAGGTATGTGCAGGCCACTTGTTCATGCCTTGTCCTCCCCGTTTCCTTGTCCTGCAAGCAGTTCCGTCTGTCTTACTTCGTTGGCTGTCCTATCTGTCCCATTGTCCCTTTTCCCTATGGGACGGGACGGTGGGACACTCAGTTCATCTGTATGGCTGCCATTTTTGCTGCGCTGGATTATCCGGCTGACGGTTGATTTGCCGCAGTTCACTTGCGAGGCTATCTCTCGTACAGATTTTCCGGATTGGGCAAGGTGCAGAATCTGGAAGTCCCTTTGGCTTGATTCGTTGTCGCCAAGCCGTTTCAAATGTTCCTTTTCTGTAGAAAAGCCCCTGGGAACAAATTGCAGGAAAGCATCCACCTTTTCAATCTCATAGATGATCACATTGTCCGCATCATGGGAGAAGGTGCCATAACGCACCTTGAGCTGCTTCACATAGCGAAGTCCCCCGTCAAGGGCACTCTTTCCGATGGCGAATACGCTGTCAAAGAAATTGTAGAGCCGCTTGCTTCCTGCAAGGTCGTTGGATGTGATGGGGCACTCCATGGAACGCTTGGGAGTGTGTGCCAGTACAAGGATTGACAGTCCGTACCTCTTTTTGAGATTATTTAGGTGTATCATCAGCCGTCCCGCTGCATCACCTTTCTCAATAGCACAGCACAGGTAGGTAAGATTATCTACGATGAAAATCCTACATCCGGTTTGCAATGCCATCTGTTCGATGCTGCCAATAATGGCTTCCTCAAAGTTGGCATCCAACAGGGAGTTGCAGTCTATTGATACCCGGTACAGTTTGTCGGGAAAGGTATGCAGCCTGCCATGTCTGTCGGTATAGCGAAGCTGGAACTGTTTTTCAGACAGCTCAAAATCCAGATACAGGACAATGTCTGTCCGGGCGATACGGTCGGCTATCTGCACGGCAAGTATGGACTTACCAACATTGGAGTCCGCAAAGAGGCAGGACAATTCGCCCTCATACCAGAAACTCTTCCACAGTGCACGGGGTGCAGGTTGCTGTGACGCTTCAAGAATAGTTAGGTTGGCTGTCTTGATGGTCATCATGCCTACACTTTCCGGCATGCCGGTCTGCACCTGGGAAGCCCTTGCAAGGTCGCCCTGTATCAGACTGATATAATTCTTGTCCTCTTCCATAACGCTTACCAGTTACGTTGGGTGGGTTTACGGCGGTGTGAGGAGGAAATGGATTCATTCAGTTCCTCGTCGGACAATGGTACCGGATTCTTCCGGGAGGATTCCAGCCACTTGTCAAGTTCGTCCCGGTAAAGGCAATAGCGCTTGCCGGGTTTAGTGGCAGGAATACTTCCATCCGAGAGCTTCATGTAGAGCGTTCCTTTGGGTATTCCCAGGTACTCTGCCGCTTCATCTACCGACATGGGGACATGGGTGTCCACCGCCTTGGCATGGTTCACACTGTGCTGCTCGGTGAGCAGGCTTTTCAGGCTCATGACTTCGTCCAGAAGCCGAGCCACAACCTCTGGGAGGTCGTTGAAAGTCAGATTGGTTCTTTCCATATTGCGATTCGTCTCTTTTGTAAGACTTGCCGCAAAGGACTGCAATGATAGGGTCGTGAATACCTCCACGAAAAAATAATTCCCAAATAACGATGCCCAACCGTGAACGATGGGTAATGTTATTCGGGAAATGCTATTAAACAGGCTGTTAAGTAGTGTCGGCTACTTGTCGTTATTGCTCAAAGACGGGATGATTCTTACTCTTTTCGCAAGTAACCATTCGGATAATGGAAATCCGGTTTACCGTCTTCGGGTTCGTCAATGGGAATCGGGGACTTTAACGGGTCAACCTTGAAGTTCTTGATGGTCGCTATATCCGTTTCGGAAAACTCGCGTGGGAAAAGCTCTTTGACGAAACGGGCACGGTTATCCCCATTATAATATCTCTTGTACATGCAACGCTCCGCTATGTTCCATATGAAATGACGGAGCGGAATATTGGAGATGTCCTGTGTCAGCCGCCTTTTTATCGGCTTCGGCTTGTAGTTGTTCTTGTTCATCCAGTTGCTCACCTCATTGCAGACATGGTTCACTGTCTCCTCGTCTGCGATACGGGGCATGTAGAAATGTATATACTCCACTACCATGCGGATGCGTCTCTCATTTTCCTTGTCCTGCTCATCTTTATAACTTGAACGGATTTCTTCGTGACGCTTCGGGTCGATATTCAGCTCTATGGGGTGTGCATCGGAGCTTGCCTCTTCCGCTATCTGCGTTACTGGTTCTATTGTATTCTGCGGTTCTTCTTCCTGCAAGGCTACGGTTTCCGTAGTAATCTCTTTCATCTCCTTTTTGCCGAACTTGATTCTGTAGATTTCGTATGTATCGAAGATAACTGTCTGAAAAGAGAGATACAGCAGCCATCCGAGAAGGTTACTGCACACGAAGACTATCAGCCTTACAAAATTGTCCTGGTTGAAACTTGCTGCGATGATTATCGTGATAAAAAAAGAAATCATACAGATGGCTACGAAGATGAAGCCTAAAATGATATATTTGTCTTTGATGGACGGTTCCATATTCATGTCTTTGTTTCTGGTTATTACTCGATTCTGTTCTCCTTCCTTGCAAAAATAATAGTATTCTTCCGAATATTTTCCATTCCTTGCGGCTGGAGGGCTTTTTTTCATCGTTTTTCACCAAAAATCCTAAATCATATCCGGTTTTCATATTCCAGAGTTAGTATTAGCGGAATACTGGAAAAATGGAGGGTACGGTTGTCGTCTTTACGCTTGACCGTACCCTCCATCAATGAACCGGAGACTGTTTAATATGCCTTAAACCTCCTTGCGTTTCAAGGTTATCTTGTCAACAACTTCACACATCTGCTGCGCAGCCATCTTGGAATAAATCTGTGTGGTAGTTATGTTCTTATGTCCCAGACAGGCTTGGATAACAGTCATGTCCGTACCCATTTCCACATGCAGACTTCCAAATGAATGTCGGGTGCAGTGGAAGGTTATCTTCTTGGTTATGCCTGCCGCAAGGAGCCACCGTTTCAACGGTCCTTGCAGCATTTTGTCCTTGAATCCGTCAAAGATAAGTCCGTCATGCCGCTCTCCAAGCAGCCTGTAGGCTTCGTCGCTGATGGGGTTGTGTACAATCTGCTTTGTTTTCTGCATACGGGTGGTAACGAACATCTTGCCGTTGGTGTACGGCTGTATCTGCTGCCAGGTAAGTTGTTTGATGTCGCTTTTCCTCAGTCCGGTCAGGCAGCCGAAAAGGAACGCCCTTTTCAAAACTTCCTCTTCACAGGGAGTTTCGGCAAGCCGTATCAGTTCCTCCTGACTCAAATGCTCTCTCATGGTTGGGATGCTCTCTATGCGGTCTAAGAATCCGTTTGGGTTCTCCTTAATCTTCCTGTCACGGTAAGCGGTATGGAGAACGGCACGGAAAGCAGACCAGTAACCCGCAGCAGAATTGACATGCAACTTCTGTCCGGTATGAACGGATTGTGGGGCATCAAGCAGATACTCCATGAACTTGCGACACAAGTCCACATCCACTTCTTCGAAGGTGCATTTGCCGTTCACGAAACGTTCGAAGTGTTTATATACATGCTGCCACTTGGTGTTTTTCCTGTCTGCCAGTTCTTTGAAGTAGGCGAGGAAATTGCCTTTCATTTTAGCTTTGTCAAAGAAGCCGTTGTTCTCGTTGAAGATAGCTTCATAACGTCGGTTGCGCAGTATTTCCGCCTTTTTCATCATGCGTGTATTGAAATCACGCTCCTGCTGGTTGGCGGGTCTGGCGAAGATGTAAATCCCAAGGGCTTCACGGGTAATCACCTTCATGGTGGTATTGTCACGATAGCCGGGATAATAGTCCAGACATAGTGAATACTGTGTTCCGTTCTTAATCTTGCGCTTGCGCAAGGTAACTGTCTTACATTTACTCATATGGGTGATGGTTTTAATAGGTTGTACATTTTCGGGAATGTCCCGTGTTTTCAGTGCAAAGGAATAACGTGAAACAATCGTGAGTATTCTCACGACAATCATTTTGAAATAATTATCCGATGATACGGAGTGTTCACGGTTGGTTGTTCCTCTCTGCCATGACACGTTCTACATCAGAACGCAGGAGCAGGTTCTTCACACCCACCTTTATCTTTTCAATGTGCTTTGTTTTGACGATGTGGCAGATGTTGGCGGATGAAAGCCCGTAAATTTGCTGAACCTGCTCTACCGTACAATAGCGTTCATCGTTCACAAGGTCGGTTCTACGGAGTTCGTCCAAATGAGATTTGGAATAATAGGTACGTCCGTATTCTCTTTTGGTGGGTATCTTGTGGCGGTAAACGTATGCCCGGAGTGCAGAGGGCTTCATTCCAAACAGGTTTTCCGCTTCCTCCGTCAGGAGCCAGTCTGTTATCCTGCTTATATCGACAGACACACCAAAGAAGTCGTCAATATGCTTCTTGCTGTAATAGTTCTTCCCAGCTATGCGACAAATGGGGATATGGTTACGCTTTGCAGAAGTGTACAGCCATGACCGCTTTACCTTAAAAAGGGACATCACTTCCTCGCCAGAATAGAAGTCAAGCACTTCATCAGCCTTATGTTCCCTCTTTTCTTTTTTGGCAAGCAAGAAAGATGAAGTGGATTGTTTCGGTCTGGAGGTGCTGCCCGGGAGAATACGGTGATAGGGATTGCCTTCCAACATTCGCTCAATGTCAGCCTTACGGATGAATGACATGCGATTGCTGAGGCGTGAGGCTTTCAACTTACCGGTGGCTACCAGTTTGTAAATGTATTGCCGGGAACAGCCCATGAGGATGGCTGCTTTGGAAAAGGTGAGATACTCCTGGTGCTGTATCTCCATAATAGGACTGGCAATTTTGAAGAGGTTGTTCTTCTGCGCTGTTCTGGCTCGCTTGGCTTCCGTCTGGCAGGTCTCGCTGCAATACCTTTGCATCCCGCTCCGAGTTGCAAACGGCTTGCCACAAAAAATGCATTTTTTCGTTGTTTTCATACTGCTCTATCGTTTACTTGTTAGCTTCTTTATTGATATATTCATGAAGTGGTAAACGGATGTAAACGGAAGTCAACCGTTGTCGCATTTCTACACGATATGACTGTTGCTACATATCGGGGAGGAAATTGTCACTCATTGTAAATGGTTGTAAACCCTTGACAACTCACTGTACGGTATAACAAAAAATAAGCTCCGCAAATTCTCCACGTCAGAAATATGGCTCAAAAATAAGTGGAAATTTGGGAAGCATCAAAAAGCAGTCGAAAACTGTTAATTTTTAGAATATATTGAATATTAAAGATTTATGCTTAGATGTTTCTGGTTATTTTGGGTTATTATGAGGTTCTAAATACATTATAGAAACGAATCACACATAGCGCGCTATTAACCATTGAATCAATTTATTTAAAGAACATGAGAAATTTTCTACTTTTATTCCTGCTACTCATGCCCGTGATTGGCAGTTGCACCGATGACTATGATGACTCGGCTGCCTGGAAGGACATTGATGGAATCTACAAAGATCTCGATCAACTGAAAGAGAAGCTAAACAGTTTACAACTGCAAGCGAATGCGTTGAGCCAGATTGTGAAAGGAGGAGCCATCACCTCTGTCACAGAAGCTGCTAACGGTGGTTATGTCATTTCTTATAAAGGAAGTGACAATATTGAGCATAGTTTCACCATTGCTACCACTGACCAAATGATTTCCAGTCCGATTATCGGAATACAAGAAGAAGCCGGAACATATTATTGGACTACTACCACCAAAGGTCAAACGACTTTCCTGCTGGATGCCAACAAACAAAAAATACCGGTATCAGGTAGCGCCCCTCAAATACGAGTGGATGAGAATGGATATTGGATTATTAACGGCCAGCAAATTCTAGACAGCAACCAAAAGCCGATTAAAGCTGAAGGAAAAACAACTTCACTTATTACTAAAGTGGAAATGAACGATAACGGAACTGCTTCAATTACTCTAGGCAACGGAGAAACTCTATCGGTCAATACCTTTACACTATTTAATGTGGAGTTTAAAAATACAGATCAGACTGCCATTTCTCCTATTATTATAGAGGAAGGAACAAAAAACCTTACCTTAAATTATAATATCATTGGGAAAAAGGCAGCACAAGCATTGATGCTCATCACACGCAACGACGATGGATTAGAAGCCAGGTTAAATAGTAGTAATAAAACATTGGTCGTCACCTTCGCTGATGATTTCGAAGAAGGGGTAACAATGATTATGCTTTATGACACTGAAGATAACGTACTGATCAAACCGATGCGCTTCACTTTGCCTATCATTGAAAACGGAGGCATTGCTACTGCAACAGACTTCAAAGCATTTATAGATGCTGTGACCAGTGGAAGTAGTTTGCGTAAATTCAAAGATACGGAAGGAAACGTTATTCTGTTGAACGATATTGATATGAAAGATATCACGTTGACGAGCGGTGCAGGAAGTAATGTAACAAGCAATACGACCAACGCCAATACAAAAGTGGTTTATACAATCGGCGAGCAAACCTTTAACGATGTATTTGATGGTAAAGGACATTCAGTTATTAATCTGACTTTTACATATAATCTTGAAGACGGCAATATTGCCCATGGATTATTCAATGCACTCGGCAGTTCCGGTGTCATCAGGAATTTAGTGATTTCGGGTAATGCCACCATTACAGGTAAAGCTCCGCAAGGAGCTGCTATTGGCGGCTTAGTAGGCTATTGTGAGGGAAGCATACTGGCATGTACCAACCAAATAAATCTATCTTTTGAAGGAACAGACGCTGCTAATGTAGGTGTTCGAATGGGAGGTTTAGCAGGTGTATTATACGGAAATAAAATAGGCGACACAACACAAGCAAACGGTTGCAGCAACGAAGGTAACCTGACGTGCAGCAACATAGTCAACACTGCTTCCGGTGCCTATTCAGCTTTCAACCAAGGAGGTATTGCGGGATATATAGAAAATGATGAGGCTTATATCGGCTACGCAATTAACAAAGGAAATATCAGTGCACCTTCCGGGCGTGGTGGTGGAATTGCAGGAACTCTACAGGAAGGAATTATTGAAAACAGCACTAACGAAGGAGTCATTCAAGATGACGTGAATGGTGTTTTTGCTTCAACTTCCAAACGATATAATGTGAAACGCATCGGCGGACTTGCAGGAGGTATAAATACAGATAAATACCTCAAAAATTGTATTAACAACGGAAATGTCTATTCCCAAAACGGAAGTCGTGCAGGTGGATTTGTCGGACACAATGCCGGATTTGTTCAATCGTGTACAAACAATGGAATCATCTTGTCCGATGCAACTGCTGATGGAGCCAACAAACATGGTGCCGGATGGGCCTGTGGTTATAGTGGCACCAAAAACGGTACGAACTATATCACAGATTGTCATATCGGAGGTAAAGTTGGAGATTACAGTATTTACAAAAATAATCCGGAAGATACTCCGGGAGCAACTTACAGTAACGCTGTCCGTCACGGAGCTTTCTCCAAAGAAGCCAATAATTTCTCTAACCAGGATGAGGCATACTATGACTGGCAGGTGACCGAGGACCGTGAACTAGCATCAGGTATTGTGTACAAACACTACTCCTTTATCAATTTCAATCAAAATATCTATGCTATTGAAATTGACATGAACAACCCCAAAGTTACATTCGAGACAGTCATGGCAGACGAAATTTGCCCAAACCCGAATGGTAATAATAATTCAAATAATGGTAAAGTCCTCCGCGAAACCTTATCGGAGACTTGTACCAGACGAAGAGATGAAGGAAGAAACATTATTGTAGGTATAAATACCGGCTTCTTCAATTCACATGACGGCTTCCCCAGAGGAATGCATATTGAAGAAGGAGAACCGGTATTCATCAATAACCCGTATGTACGTTCTATCTTAACTAATCATGTCTGGGGATTCACCTTCTTTGACAACCGTACGGTTAGCTTCGAAAAAAGAGATTTCACAGGCAAACTGAAAGTTGGTACCAAGGAATATGAATATTATTCAGTCAATGATACTATTGTCCGTTTGAGTGGAAAACCATCATACGATGCAAACTTGTACACCTTCAGGTATGTAAAAGAGCCCCATCCCGGATTAACTAACCCGATAGGAACTAAAGCCCTATTTATCATCGGCAAGAACAACCAACCGCTAAAGGTTAACTCTGGTGATTTTGAAGCCACAATTACTAAAATCATTGACGGACGAGGCACTACAGTAGAAGCCCCATACGTAACAGATAAAAATGAATGGGTACTGCAAGTAACAGGAGACAAAGCTGACGAACTAGTTCAAAACCTAAAAACCGGTGATAAAGTACAAATCAGTGCCGAACTTAAAATAGGCAGTTCTACTAATCCAATCAAAGTACACAACTCCAGTATGTACCGCTATGTATATAATGGCGTATACTCTGCACCTCCTAAAAAAGAAGATGCAGAGACAATCAACCCGACCACCAATCTCGGTATGACACAGGATAAATCAAAGATTGTTATTTTCTGTGTAGACGGAAGGACAGATAGTGACAGAGGACTTGATTTCTACGAAGCTTACCGTGTTTGCAAAAAGTTGGGATTATATGATGTAATCCGTTTCGATGGGGGAGGCTCTACAGTAATGTGGACTTATGAGAATGGTATCGGAAAAGTAATCAATCACGTGTCGGATACGAAAGGTGAGAGAAGTTGTATGAACTATCTGCATGTCAGAGTACTCGAATAATGAATCAAACGAATGTTAATCACTGAATATATGAAAAAGTTTATAAGTATATCATTATTTATATCTGCCTGTTTTCTGGGAAGTTGCAGTTCTTACGACGACGAACGAATCTGGCAGGACCTCAACGAAATAGAAAAGACGATCGGAGATTATGAAGCTCAAGCCGAAACATTGACCAAGCAAATGACTTCACTGTCTAAAGTGATCGGGAGTTCGTTTATCACTTTAATCAGTCAGGATGCCGATGGCAACCACGTAATATCTTACAGTGACGGTGGTGGGGAAACCCACACCGTTACGATCGCTACTCAAGAAGATGCCATCAAACTTCCTATCATCACGGCCAAACAGGATACTGACAGTAAATTCTATTGGGCGCAGACGACTGATAAAGGGAAGACTTATACATTCATTCTCGACGGTGACGGAAAGAAATTTCCGATAGGCGGAACGATGCCTGACGTTAAAATAAACGAGAACGGTTATTGGAGTGTGAATGGCGCCAGCACCGGTGTATTAGCCAATGATTTAAGTAATCTGTTATTCAAATCGGCTTATATAGATGATAAAACAGGAGAAGCCGTATTTATTCTGGCAGACGGTCAGGAATTGCGTATGAGTTTACAAGAGGCACTCGGTATCCGGTTCAACAGTCCGGTTTACAATGCAGTAACAGACTATGCTACTCCGGTTAGTATTCCATATGAAATATATGGTACCCAATCGGAAAATGCATATGTAGACTTGTTTACTGCCTACAATATGGAAGTCAAAATAGATAAAGCCTCTTCCACCCTCATCGCTACCATGAAAGAAGGAGCGACTGAAGGAAATATTCTGTTGCTGGCAAGTGCAGGAAATAATACCGTATTGAAACCGATATACTTCACATACGGTACCGCAATTCTGGACGATCCACTATACCAAGGTCATGTAGGTCCTATCCAACTCAAAGGCACCCAAATGGACATAGAAATGCAGATATCTGCCAACATATTCTATCAGGTCAGTACAGAAAACGAGTGGATCACTTACAAAGGAACCCGTGCATTAATTACAACCACACATGCCTTCACCATTCTGGCTAATGAAACGGGTGACGAACGTTCCGGGAAAATAATATTCTCTAATTCGCTGTATAATATATCTTCAAGTATCGATGTGATACAAGAAGCTAAAGAAGTGGAAGCTAAAGGAGGAATCAGTACTGCTGCCGATCTAGTTAATTTTGCAAAAGCCGTAAATAACGGAACAAGTACCTCCCGCTGGCAGAATGACGCCGGAGAGATAGTATTGTTGAATGATATTGATATGTCATCCGTGACCAGTTGGACACCTATCGGTGATATAGATGCTTCCAACTATACTACGGCCGAACCCTATGTTTCCATACATCCGTTTACTGGAACTTTCAACGGACAAGGCCATGCTATCAAGAACCTGAATTGTAGTGCAGATATAACAAATGGTGGATTGGCGTATGGTTTATTCGGTTCGATAGAAAATGCGACAATCAAAAATTTAGTTTTAGGAGATGCCAGTACCACTATAACTTGGATGATGAGCGGAACAGCATCTAAATATACTGTCATAGCTCCTCTTGTCTGCTTCGCCAAAAAATCGGTAATAGAGGGCTGTACCAACTATTATAATATCGACTTCACAGCCGATAATAAATCCGGAGAATTTAACGCACTTTCCGGCCTGGTAGGTACAATTGCCAACACAACCATTGGAGGAGAATCCAAAGCACAAGGTTGTTCCAACAGAGGATTTGTCCGTACAGGACGCATCAGCAATACAGCTAATGGCGGTACAGGTATGCAGACAGCCGGAATCTGCGCCTTCATGGCTAAAGCAGAAGGAGGAAAATTGAATTACTGCACCAACTATGGCGATATCAGTTGTCCGAGCGGAAGAACGGGCGGAATTGTAGCAACACTAATGTATGGTAACATTTACAACTGTGACAACAGAGGAACCATTGAAGATGACAAAGTAGGGCAACATGAAGGCAAAGAAGCGAGTGTGACCTACAATTACAAACGTATGGGTGGAATTGTAGGAGGTACAGACGACCTGAAAACCAAACCGGAATATACAGTAGAGTCCTGCACGAATTACGGAAATGTCATGACTCACCTAAGTGTCCGCACAGGAGGCATCATCGGTCACTCTAACATACAGATTATCGGTTGCGTAAACAAAGGTGCTGTTTTGGGAGATGTATTCACCGAAGGAAATGGGACCAACAGACATGGTCCGGGCTGGTTATGTGGTTATTCTGGTGCTTCCACTGCAACCTGGACCAATTGCAAGGCTTGTGTATGTGGAGGCTATGTCGGTGATTACAGCAAGTATAAGGACGATCCTACTTCTGCACCAGATGCCACTAACCAGAATGCATTTTGTCATGCAAACCAAAATTTCGATCCTAGTATTAATTTCTAAAAGACACAAGATATGAAAAGAATATATTTTGTCTGTTCGGTGCTTTTTTCCCTCCTGCTCACCAGTTGTGGGGATTATGATGACTCTTCGATTCAGAATAAGCTCAATGATTTCAAAGAGCGAATAGCCGCCCTTCAAACCAAAGCGGATAAACTCAATGAAGATATCTCAAAACTGGGATATTTGACGGAAGGAAATGTAATTACCTCTGTTTCCCGAAACTCGGACGGGCAATATGTTATTACCTATAAAGACAACAATAATGAAGAAAAAGCAGTTGTTGTAGCAACCCAGGAAGATGTAATAGAAGCCCCTATACTCGGTGTACGCCTCAACGATGACGACCAGTTGTATTACTGGACCACCACTATTGGCAATGAGACAAACTGGCTCACAGATGATACCGAAAAAAAAGTACCCGTCTGTGGCTATACCCCCGAAATGGGGGTAAATGCCGACGGTTACTGGACAGTCAATGGTGAGATACTCAAGGATAACAAGGGGACTCCTATTACAGCTACAACCGACGAGACGGCCATTTTTAAAAATATTACCAAGACTGATGAGGGATATCTCAAAATCACATTGGGTAATGGGGAAACACTCACACTGGAAGTGTTCAGTTCTCTGAATCTCAGGTTAAAAGCAAATGCTGTTACAAAAATAACCGATCTTTCCAGTCCCCTAAAAATTGAATATGAAGTAACGGGAGCATCTGCAGAAGAAGCATTAGTCACTATTGCCCAAGCGGTGAACGTAAAAGCAACAATCGACAAAGAGACTCATACCCTTACTGTAATATTCGAAAACAATTTTGATGAAGGTCATGTGATCATCACAGCTTACGATCTTCAGCATCTTGTACTTCGTCCTCTTTTATTCAAAAAAAATTAATCCTTAAAATGATATGAATATGAAAAAAAGAATCTTATTCACCGGACTTCTTCTGTTGCTGACTCTAGGCACTTTTGCAGTCACTCCTGTCGCTCCGGACAAGACACATGCGCAAAAGATAGTAGAAGCCATTCACAATCCGAAAACAGACTATGTAGTGGTAGTATCCCACCGGGGAGACTGGCGGGATTATCCGGAGAACTCCATCCCTGCCATCGAATCGATTATCCGCATGGGAGTTGATGTCATGGAACTAGACCTGAAACTAACAGCAGACAGTGTACTTGTCCTTTGTCACGACGGTACTATCGACCGGACTACCACAGGAAAAGGCAGAGTCAGCGACGTAACTTACGACTATATCAAAAGCTGTTTCCTGAAAACAGGTCATAACTGCCCCACTAAATACAAGATGCCGACCTTAAAAGAAGCATTGGCCGTCTGCAAAGACCGTATAGTGGTTAACATAGACCAAGGGTACCAATATTATGATTTGGTAATGGCTATCACAGAAGAATTGGGAGTCACAGAACAAATCTTGATTAAAGGTAAAAAGTCGGTTGATTTTGTAGATGCACAAGCTAAGAAGTATAAACACGCCATGATGTACATGCCCATTATTGATATCAACAAACCAAGCGGACAAGATTTGTTCCGTCAATATATGGACAAGAAAATCATTCCTCTAGCATATGAAGTATGCTGGCAGCAAGAAACTTCGGAAGTAAAAAAATGCATGAAGGATATACTTGCACAAGGTTCTAAAATCTGGGTAAATACTCTTTGGGCCTCACTCTGCGGAGGTGAAGAAGCAGGTATGTACGATGACTATGCTTTTGAACATGGGGCAGAAGTTTACCAAAAGGTATTAGATCTCGGCACATCCATCATACAAACCGACCGACCGGAGTTATTAATCAGCTACCTGAAGAAAATCGGACGGCACAATTAATCCCCGAAAGTAATTATTCTATTTACCAGATAAGAAAACATGAGAAATTTCAGATTGCTCCTTTTGGCTTCGCTTTTGGCACCGACTATCCTATGGGGACAAAGTATAAAAGACATCCGCTATGTAGATGCCTCCCAACTGACCCTTGTAGGAAAAGCCTTGCCTACCCCACATCTATATCACCGTATAGATACGGTAGCTTTCAAGGGATTTTCAAAATCAGAAAACCAGCAAGCCAGATGTTCAGCAGGATTAGCGGTTGTTTTCAGGACCAACTCACCCCAGATTGACCTGCTTCCCTCGTATAAATGGGAATACAGGAAAGATAATGTAACAGGAATAGCAGCTGCCGGCTTCGACCTCTATATCAGACAGAATAATGAATGGATATATGCCAATTCGCTAGCTCCTGCTAAACGGAACGAAGCATTCACACTGATGTATGGTATGGAGCCAAAGGAAAAAGAATGTCTGCTTTACCTGCCGATGTACAGCGAACTCGAATCTCTGAAGATAGGCATTCAGCCGGGATCTTCAATCGAAACGATCCCGAATCCTTTTGGGCAAAAAGTCGTATTCTTCGGTTCCAGTTTTACGCAAGGTATTGGAGCAAGTCGTCCGGGGATGAGTTATCCGCTGCAAATAGAGCGTAATACAAACTTACATGTCTGCAATTTAGGATTCAGTGGCAATGCCAAACTTCAGTCTTATTTTGCGGAAGTGATAGCAGCCACCGAAGCCGATGCTTTTGTATTTGATGTGTTTTCCAACCCCGACGCAATGCAAATCAAGGAACGTTTACAAGCATTTGTAGATATCATTGTAGCCAAACACCCTAAGACTCCTCTGATATTCGTACAAACTATTCAACGGGGCAATGAAGCATTTAACACCTTGATTCGAGCCAGGGAGAGTGACAAACTGGAAATAGTAGAAACTCTTATGAAAGAGATCATCCGGAAATATCCGAATATCTACCTGATAGGCAATCCGTTGCCATCTCCCGAAAACAGGGATACCTGTACCGACGGAACCCATCCGTCTGACCTCGGCTACTACTTTTGGGCTAAGAATTTAGAGAAAAAAATAATCGAAATACTAAATAAAAACAAGTGCTTATGAATATGAGATCAGATTAAAAATACAAATCTATCCCAAATAGAATATCTTATTCAGAAATAATCAACATAATATACTCATTGATAAAGAAAAAAAATGCATTTTTGTACTTTAAACAAATACGCTATGAAGATAACTAATGACATATTAAAAGATTATTTCTATGATAAGTGTTCTCACGAGGAAGAAATAGAAATCCAAAAGTGGTTGACAGAAAATGACAATAGCCTAGTGGACCAGAGTTTCCGTGAGATTATCTCTGAAATTCAAATGGAGAATCATGAGTTATCTCAAAAAGCTTTTGAGAAATTTCAAAAAGCAACTCAACCCCAACAGGTCCGCACACCACGCCCGGGACTTCAGCGTTCAATCCGCTGGATGCAGCGTGTGGCAGCCGTCCTTTTTATACCACTCTTATTTTTAGCCGGATATTTACTTCTTGACAAGAAGGCAAATACACACTGGAATGATATCACCGTACCACACGGTATGCATCAGACACTCACTCTTTCGGATGGAACGACGCTCCATGTCAATTCAGGCACGCGAGTAATTTACCCTTCCGATTTCACAGAAAATAAAAGAGAAATCTTTGTCAGTGGAGAACTCTTTGCCGATGTGGCAAAGGATCCAGACAAGCCTTTTATCATTTCTGCTGGTGACGTCCATGTGCAGGTGCTGGGTACAAAGTTCAATCTCCGTGCCTACGAGAATATCGAGACAGTAGAAGTCGCGCTCGTAGAAGGTTCGGTACTGTTCAAAACTCCAACTCATCCTAATGAGATTTTGAAGAAAGGAGAAATGATTCAGTATAACCGAACTTCACAGAAGATTGTCCGCGATACATTCCTTGCCAATCTGTACAAGTGTCCGGCCAAAAACGAAGGATTCTATTTCAGTAATCTTCCCCTTAATGATATTGTGAAGGAACTGGAATATTATTTCGATACCAGAATCATCATATTAGATCAAAAGCTAGGTGACAGCACTTACATTGCTTACTTCACTAACGGGGAAACTCTCGATGAGATTTTATCCAATCTCAATACAGACGGACAAATGTCCATAACCCGGAGTCAGGGAGTAATCTTGATTACTTCTGCAGCTCCATAAAATTAGCAGTAGTATAACCTGATATGAAGCAAACTAATATTTATAAAAAATATATATCAACGATCTGGTTTGCTTGTGTGATGATATTTTTCTCTCAACCCATTCTAGCACAAGACATAACCTTACAATTAAAGAATGTTACTGTAAAAGAAGCAATAGAAGCTTTACATAAGACCAAAAATTATTCTGTTGTGATCAAATCCGCAGAGATCAACATGAGTAAAAAAGTGTCAGTCAATGCCACTAATGCGCCTATTAAGGCCGTTTTGGATCAGATTTTTGTGGGACAGAATGTTAGCTACGCCATCAACGGGCATAGTATCATTATCAGTAAAAAGTCAGATACCAGTCAGCAAAAGCCCGGTGAGAAAAAGAAACAGACGATTACCGGTATTGTTTATGACGAAGAAGGTAATCCTGTTATAGGCGCTTCAGTGATGAACAAAGAAACCGCACAAGGAGCAATTACCGATCTGGATGGAAAGTTTTCTTTAGAAGCTTTCATACCCTCAACAATCGAAATTTCGTACGTAGGTTATGAAATGGCAACAGTCAATGTAAAAGACAATCAGACCAAGACCATCCGCCTGATTCCTTCCAGCCTGATGATTGACGAGGTAGTCGTAGTAGGCTACGGTAGTCAACGCAGAAGTAACCTGACAGGTGCCGTTTCCACCATCTCTAGTAAAGACCTGAACAACCGCCCGGTAGTGTCTGCTGCCAATGCATTGCAGGGAGCCGATCCATCTGTAAATCTTACTTTTGGTACAGGCTCGCCCGAGTCAGGGTATTCATTAAACATTCGTGGAGGTATCTCTGTCAACGGTGGCACGCCGTTAGTATTGTGTGATGGTGTAGAAGTACCGCTAAATCAAGTCAATGCAAATGATATCGAATCGATTTCTGTATTGAAAGATGCATCTTCATGTGCCATTTATGGAGCAAAAGCATCGGCTGGTGTGGTACTTATTACCACTAAATCGGGAAGTGCCGCAACAAAAGGAAAAGCCAAAATTTCCTATAACGGTCGTTTCGGATGGACACAGAATACGACTCCCACTGATTTTATCCGTACCGGGTATGATTATGTAACTTTCGCCAACAAGTTCTACCATGCATACAATGGTGTGAATATGTATTTGTATGAAGATGAAGAACTCCAGAAGCTCTACGACCGCAGGAATGATATGACTGAGAATCCTGAACGCCCCTGGGTAGAAATCGGAGAAGACGGGAAGTACTATTATTATGGAAATACAGATTGGTATGGACACTTCTACAATCGCACCCGCCCACAGATGGAACATAACGTTTCCATCACCGGAGGTGGCGAGAAGGTGAATTATTATATCAGTGGACGCTACTATCAGCAGTATGGTATGTTCAACATTGATAAAGACCTCTATAAAGATTACTCATTCCGTGCCAAGATGGATGCCCAACTGAATAAATGGATAAAATGGTCGACAAATATCGGATTGGACAACAACAATTACAGATATAACGGAACTTCCAATTATGCAATGACCATTGCTCGTCTGGAATCGAATATCAGTCCGTCATTCGTGCCTTTCAATCCTGACGGAACAATTGTGCAATATACAAACCAACTTTATGCCAACTCCCCTCTCGGAGCCGGCGACGGTGGCTATCTGACATCTCAAAGAGGGCATAACACCAAATCCAGAACACTCTTGTCTGTAGTCAACCAGATTGATATTACTTTACTGGAAGGATTGACTTTGACTGCCAATTACAGTTATCAGCAAAGAAAACAGCTGTATCGCTATCGCAACAACTCATTTGAATATTCACGTAGTCAGGGAGTGACACAGACATTCACTTCCGGAAGTATCTTTAACAACTATGAAGAAGACGAATCTTTCCCCGTCACTCATATGCTGAATTACTATGCTACTTTTGAACATTCATGGGCAAAGAAACATAATCTTAAAGTGGTGGCAGGTAGTCAGTATGAGACTTACCGTAATGTCAACAAAGATACTTCCATGACCAACTTGTCCAATGATAACCTCGACTCCTTTTCGGCAGTAACACCCGAAAGTGTGCTTACCGTATCACAAGATATCAGTGCCTATAAGACTCTTGGTTTCTTTGGGCGTATCAACTATGACTACATGGGCAAATACTTGCTTGAGGTATCCTGCCGTGCTGATGGTTCTTCCCGATTTGCAGAAGGAGACAGATGGGGAATATTCCCCTCGGTATCAGCAGGGTGGAGAATTTCTGAAGAAAACTTCTTCAAACCTGTAAGTGACTGGTGGAGCAGTTTAAAATTACGTGCTTCTGTCGGCAGTCTGGGTAACCAACAAGTAGATTATTACGCTTATCTGCAAACAATCACTTCCGATAACCAATTCAGTTATACCTTTGATGGAGAAGGAAAAGCATACTATGCGAAAATTTCCAATCCAATCTCTTCCGGGCTGACCTGGGAAACTGTTACAACATACAATGTCGGATTGGATATGTCATTCCTTAGAAACCGTCTAAGTATGAGTGCCGACTATTACGTCCGTAAAACAACGGATATGCTGACCACCTCATTGACTTTACCGGATGTATACGGTGCTTCTACCCCAAAAGCCAATTGCGCTGACTTACGGACAAACGGATGGGAATTATCTGTTTCATGGAACGATTCGTTCAAAGTAGCCAACAAGCCTTTCCGATATGGGATACAAGCTACCTTGGGAGATTACCAGCGCACAATCACCAAATACAACAACCCGGACAAACTGATTTCCGACCACTATGTAGGAAAGAAAATGGGAGAAATCTGGGGATACCATGTAGACGGATTGTTTAAAACAGACAAAGAAGCTGCGGAATATCAGGCAAAGATTAATGACAAAGCCGTGAACGGACGTGTTTACAGTAGTAAAGTAGACGGTTATCTACGTGCCGGTGATGTACGCTTTGCCGACTTGAATGGAGACAACGTGATCGGAGCAGGAGCAGGAACCGTAGATGACCCGGGCGACAAACGGATCATCGGAAATACGACTCCAAGATACAACTATTCTTTCCGCCTGGATGCAAGCTGGAATGGTTTTGACGTATCTGCTTTCTTTCAAGGGATCGGTAAAAGAGACTGGTATCCGTCCTCCAGTTCCAGTTCACAAGGAGCGAATTCTTTCTGGGGCCCCTACTCTTTCCCTTCTACCTCATTTATAGAAAAGTCATTCCCGGAAGACTGTTGGACAGAAGATAACAGAAATGCCTTCTTCCCACGCATCAGAGGTTATCAATCCTACTCCGGAGGTTCACTCGGAACAGTCAATGACCGATATATACAGAACATTGCTTATCTGCGTTTCAAGAACCTCTCTATCGGATATACCCTGCCCATCAACAAGCGTTTTTTCGAAAAAGTCCGTGTTTATGTTTCAGGAGAGAATCTATACTATTGGTCGCCTCTGAAGAAGCATAATAAAACCATTGATCCGGAATTGGCTATCTCTAGTAGCACTTACTCATCCAACACAGGTTCGGGATATGCTTATCCACGTGTTTATACTGTTGGAGTAGATATTACTTTTTAATTAATGATTAATCAGATATAGTATGAAAGCTATCAACAAAATAATTATCCTGGGAATGGTGACAACCCTGTTCAGTAGTTGCGACCTGACACTCCTACCGGAAAATGCAGTGACACCGGAGAATTACTTTCAAAATAAATCCGACCTGGAGTTATGGACCAATCAATTTTATACTTTGCTGGATGAACCGGACGCTTCAGCCGGTACAAATGCAGACGATATGATTGACAAAGGCATGGGACAGGTGATTGAAGGTACCCGTTCGGCTGCTAGCGAAACCGGATGGTCATGGAGCAAACTCCGTCACATCAATTATTTTCTGCAACATTCCTCCAATTGTGATGATGAAACCGCCCGCAGCCAATATAACGGTGTGGCACAGTTCTTCAGAGCTTATTTCTATTTCGTAAAGGTACGTCGTTATGGAGACGTGCCCTGGTATGATCAGGTATTAGGTTCGGAAGATCAGGAATTACTGGCTAAAGCCAGAGATTCACGCGAATTTGTGATGGATCGGGTCCTCAAAGATTTCGAAGATGCCGCCACCAGCTTACCAACTAAAAGCACAGACACTCGGAACACAAGAGTCACTAAATGGGCGGCATTGGCATTTGCCAGTCAAGCTGCACTTTATGAAGGGACTTATCGGAAATACCATGGACTGGATAATTATGAGAAATACCTGGAAATTGCAGCAAGCACTGCCCGGCAGTTTATTGACGAAAGCGGCTTCAGCCTGTATAAAGAAGGAACGGAACCTTACAGAGATATGTTCTGTGCCGACAACGCCAAAACCACAGAAGTCGTACTGGCAAGAGCTTATAACTTCGAAGGTTTGCAATTATCACACTCCGTACAATTCAGCATCGCTAACCTGCAAATGGGATTTACCCGCCGGTTTATGAATCACTACCTGATGGCGGACGGAACACGTTTCACTGATAAACAAGGATATGAAACAATGTTTTACACAGACGAGGTGAAAAACCGCGATCCACGCCTGCAACAAACCGTACTTTGTCCGAACTATATCCAAAAAGGAGAAACAACCGTGACCGCCAATGACTTAACTGCTTATTGCGGCTACAGACCTATCAAATTTGTAGGTACCAAAGATCATGACGGAGCCGCTAAAAGTACCTCCGATTGGCCTTTGATGCGAGCAGCGGAAGTCTACCTGAATTATGCCGAAGCCAAAGCCGAACTGGGAACACTCAAACAAGAAGACCTGGATATCTCTATCAATAAAATTCGAGAACGGGCTAAAATGCCGGATCTGAATCTTACGGATGCCAACAGTAACCCTGATCCTTATCTGGCAGCTTGCTATCCGAATGTTGAGCAGGGAACGAATAAGGGCGTCATTCTCGAAATCCGTCGCGAACGTACAATTGAACTAGTAATGGAAGGGTTGAGACAATGGGATTTATTCCGTTGGAAAGAAGGTAAACAAATGTTCAATCATTACGTACCTTACTACGGTATTTATGTTCCCGGAGTAGGAACATACGATATGGATGGTGACGGGAAGCCTGATCTGGAAATCTACGAAACCACAGCGACCTCCCAATGTGATAATAAAAAGAAACTGGATAAGGATATCTATCTCTCCAACGGAACATCCGGTTATATTATCGGATTCCCCAAAGTTACTTATGGCAAAGACTGGAAAGAGGAAAGAGACTACTTATGGCCTATCCCTGCTGACCAGCGCGTACTTACACAAGGCATTCTAACCCAAAATCCGGGTTGGGAAGATGGACTAAGCTACTAACTAACTCTTTATTTATTTCTTCATCAGAAGGTGTATCGGAAGATAATCGATACACCTTCCCATTACTATCGCCTTTCACTAGGCTATCAAATCCTACCACCATGTTAAAACAACTTATCAAATTTTATCACATCAGCACTCCTGCGACTCCTCTTAAAAAAGACAAGAAAAAACTTAAAAGATTGCAGTGGGCTACCTTTCTTTCCGCCACAGCCGGATATGGTATTTATTATGTCTGTCGGCTAAGCCTGAATGTAGTAAAGAAACCGATTGTTGAAGAAGGAATCTTTTCAGAAACAGAGCTCGGTATTATCGGAGCAGTGTTATTTTTCACCTATGCTATCGGAAAATTCACTAACGGATTTCTGGCAGACCGCAGCAATATCAGGCGTTTCATGTCCACCGGACTGCTAATTACAGCCCTGGCAAACTTATGCCTAGGATTCACCCACTCTTTCATTCTATTCGCCATATTATGGGGAATCAGCGGATGGTTTCAGTCAATGGGGGCTGCTTCTTGCGTAGTCGGATTATCCCGTTGGTTTGAAAATAAGAAACGGGGATCGTTCTATGGCTTCTGGTCGGCAAGCCACAACATCGGGGAAGCAATGACTTTCATTATTGTCGCCTCCATTGTCAGTGCTTTAGGATGGAGATACGGTTTCATTGGAGCCGGAAGTATCGGAATAATCGGGGCATTAATCGTCTGGAGATTCTTTCATGATTCTCCGGAAAGTGAAGGGCTGCCTGCCGTCAATCATCCACAAATGCAAAGTGAAACAGGTGATGCTGCCGATTTCAACAAGGCACAACGGCAAGCTCTAATGATGCCCGCAATTTGGATACTTGCCATTTCGAGTGCATTGATGTACGTCAGCCGCTATGCCGTAAACAGCTGGGGAGTCTTCTATCTGGAAACCCAGAAAGGATATTCTACACTGGACGCCAGTTTTATCATTTCTATCGGTTCGGTTTGTGGAATTATCGGTACAATGTTTTCCGGTGTCATCTCCGACAAGTTTTTCAGTGGGCGCAGAAATGCTCCTGCACTCATCTTCGGTCTGATGAATGTAATGGCACTTTGTCTGTTTCTATTAGTTCCGGGTGTCCACTTTTGGGTAGACGCGTTATCCATGGTACTGTTCGGTACTGCGATCGGAGTACTCCTCTGTTTCTTGGGCGGATTGATGGCAGTTGACATTGCTCCCCGGAACGCTTCAGGTGCAGCATTAGGAATCGTAGGTATTGCCAGTTACATCGGGGCAGGTATACAGGATATTATGAGCGGTATTCTCATAGGAGGGCATAAAAGCATTGTCGATGGCAAAGAAATCTATGACTTTTCTTATATCAATATTTTTTGGATCGGAGCCGCATTACTCTCCGTCTTTTTTGCTTTATTGGTATGGAATGTGAAATCAAAGGATTAACAGAACTGTCAGTATCATAAAAAACGTGAGTTCTTTTCGTCCTCATATGAATTTATTTCGTATTTTTGCGTGGACATCCCCTTTTTTGATGTTCAGGAAGATAATTTGTTGTTAAAGCAAAGCGAAGATTGATATATGAGTGACGAAATCAACGAGATAACGGAAGGACATTCAGACTACAAACCGGCGGACACGCGGGACGAAAACGTAAAGCATCAGTTAACAGGCATGTACCAGAATTGGTTTCTGGACTATGCTTCATACGTTATACTGGAACGTGCCGTGCCTCATATCAATGACGGTTTAAAGCCTGTGCAACGACGTATTTTACATTCAATGAAACGTCTGGACGACGGACGGTATAATAAAGTGGCTAACATTGTGGGACACACCATGCAGTTCCACCCTCACGGTGATGCTTCTATCGGAGATGCCCTGGTACAGTTGGGACAGAAAGACCTGTTGATCGATTGTCAGGGTAACTGGGGTAATATCCTCACCGGAGACGGCGCAGCTGCTCCCCGTTATATCGAAGCACGCTTGTCCAAGTTTGCGCTGGATGTTGTCTTCAATCCCAAAACTACCGAATGGAAACTTTCTTATGACGGACGAAACAAGGAACCGGTCACTCTTCCTGTGAAATTCCCGTTATTATTAGCACAGGGAGTGGAAGGTATCGCCGTGGGACTTTCTTCAAAAATTTTACCACACAATTTCAACGAACTTTGTGATGCCTCTATCAGCTATTTACGCGGAGAGGAATTCCAACTATATCCTGATTTCCAGACAGGAGGCTCTATCGATGTAGCCAAATACAACGACGGAGAGCGTGGCGGAGCCGTGAAAGTACGTGCCAAGATCAACAAGATTGATAATAAAACGCTTGCTATCACAGAAATTCCATACGGAAAGACGACTTCGACAGTGATCGACTCTATCCTGAAAGCTGTTGATAAAGGAAAGATCAAAATTCGTAAGGTAGACGACAATACGGCTGCCAACGTAGAAATATTAGTGCACCTCGCACCCGGCACCTCATCAGATAAAACGATTGATGCTCTGTACGCTTTCACTGACTGTGAAGTAAGTATCTCGCCCAACTGCTGTATTATCGATGACAGTAAGCCACATTTCCTCACTGTGAGCAAAGTCCTGAAAAAGTCGGCAGACAATACGATGGATTTGCTGAAGCAGGAGCTGGAAATCAAGAAAGGAGAAATTCTGGAATCCCTGCATTTCTCTTCTCTCGAAAAGATATTTATCGAAGAACGCATCTATAAGGATAAAGAGTTCGAGCAATCCAAAGACATGGATGCAGCCTGTGCACATATCGACGAACGTCTGACACCTTACTATCCGACATTTATCCGTGAAGTTACGAAAGAAGATATTCTCAAGTTGATGGAAATCAAAATGGGGCGTATCCTGAAATTCAACTCAGACAAAGCAGATGAACTGATCGCCAAGATGAAAGAGGAAATTGCCGAGATTGATAACCACCTGGCTCACATCGTGGATTATACCGTCAACTGGTATCAGATGCTGAAGAACAAATACGGCAAGAATTTCCCGCGCCACACGGAATTGCGAAACTTCGACACCATCGAAGCAGCCAAAGTAGTAGAAGCAAACGAGAAACTCTATATCAACCGTGAAGAAGGATTTATCGGAACGACCTTGAAGAAAGATGAGTTCGTAGCCTGCTGTTCGGATATCGACGATGTCATTATCTTCTTCCGTGATGGTAAATATATCGTCACCCCCGTTGCCGATAAGAAATTTGTCGGTAAGAACGTTCTTTATGTCAATGTATTCAAGAAGAACGATAAACGTACAATCTACAACGTAGCCTACCGCGACGGAAAAGAAGGAACGACCTACGTAAAACGTTTCGCCGTAACTTCCGTGGTCCGCGACCGCGAATATGATGTGACACTGGGAACTCCCGATTCACGAATTACCTATTTCAGTGCCAACCCGAACGGAGAAGCCGAAATTATCAAAGTGACATTGAAGCCGAACCCGCGTGTACGCCGCATCATCTTCGAGCATGACTTCAGCGAAGTCAGTATCAAGGGACGCCAGGCACGGGGGATAATTCTCACCCGCTTGCCGGTACACAAAATATCCTTGAAACAGAAAGGCGGCTCTACTCTCGGTGGACGTAAAGTCTGGTTCGACCGTGACATACTTCGCCTCAACTATGATGGACGCGGCGAATACCTGGGAGAATTCCAAAGTGACGACTCCATACTGGTTGTACTGAACAATGGTGATTTCTACACCACCAACTTCGATTTGAGCAATCACTACGAAGACAATGTGAGCATCGTTGAGAAATTCGATCCCCATAAGGTATGGACCGCTGCACTTTATGATGCCGATCAACAGAATTACCCGTACCTGAAACGTTTCTGCTTCGAGGCCTCCAACCGCAAACAGAACTATCTGGGAGAGAATAAGAATAACCGTCTCATCTTGCTGACCGATGAGTACTATCCGCGTCTGGAAGTTATATTTGGCGGACACGACAGCTTCCGTGATCCGTTGGATATCGATGCAGATGAATTCATAGCTGTCAAAGGGTTCAAAGCCAAAGGAAAACGCATCACGACCTATACCGTGGATACGATCAACGAACTTGAACCGACCCGCTTCCCCGAACCTGAACAAGAGCAGCAGGAAAGCCCGGAAGAGGAACCGGAAAATCTGGACCCGGACAGTGATAAGAGCGAAGGCGATATTATTGATGAGATCACCGGGCAGATGAAATTATTCTGATGAAGAAAAAACTAATATATCTGGGGCTGACAGGATGCATCCTGTTCGCCCTTTGCACCAGATTACAAGCGCAGATTGACAGTCTGCAAACCCATCGGTATGTAACACGTGCCACCATGTACGGTGTAGGATTTACCAACGTATTCGACACCTATCTTTCACCGCAGGAATACAAAGGAATTGACTTCCGTATTTCCCGCGAGACGATTCGGATGACTAAGTTATTCGATGGAAATGTGTCTGTGCAGAATTTCTTTCAGGCAGACATCGGTTATACCCATAACCGTGCCGATAACAATAACACCTTCTCCGGATTAGTCAACTGGAATTACGGATTACACTACCAGTTTCGACTGACGGAGAATTTCAAATTATTAGCCGGAGGATTGATAGATGCCAACGGAGGCTTTGTCTATAATCTCCGGAACACCAACAATCCGGCATCCGCACGGGCATACGTCAATTTGGATGCTTCCGGAATGGCTATCTGGCATTTGAAAATCAAACGGTACCCGATGGTATTACGCTATCAAGTCAATCTACCGGTGATGGGAGTAATGTTCTCACCGCACTACGGACAATCTTACTACGAGATATTCTCTCTGGGAAATTCGAGTGGAGTGATAAAGTTCACCTCCCTGCACAACCAGCCTTCACTGCGGCAGATGCTCTCGGTCGACTTACCGATAGGATATACAAAAATGCGATTCAGCTATCTGGCTGATTTGCAACAATCCAATGTAAACAATATCAAGACACATACCTACTCGCACGTATTCATGGTAGGATTTGTGAAAGACCTATACCGTATCCGAAACAAAAAAGGAACAGCTTTGCCTTCATCGGTCAGAGCCTACTAAGAGAACAAAATTTAATGTTGAAACTTCAAGTGAGATCAATTAAGAATGAGAAATAAGATTAGACAAATGCTTTGGCTGCTCTGCTGTCTTCCGGTATTGACCGGTTGCATCGGAGAAGAAGACTACGCCAATGATCCTGTAGGAAACTTCGAACAACTATGGAAGATCATCGACGAACAGTATTGTTTTCTGGAAGCAAAAGGTATTGACTGGGATGCCGTTCACGACAAATATAGCCCACTGATTATTCCGACAATGTCTAATGACGACCTGTTCGACATCCTAAGCCAGATGCTATACATTTTAAAAGACGGACATGTCAATCTATCCTCTGCCAAACGTACTTCTTTCTACGATGAATGGTATCAGGGTTACGACTGGAACTACCGGGAAGATATTCTCTATCAAACTTATCTGGGCAGTGCCAGCACAGGATACTATACATCCGCCGGTTTAAAGTATAAAATATTCGATAATAATATAGGATATATTCGTTATGAAAGTTTCAGTTCCGGAGTGGGCGATGGCAACTTGGATGAAGTTCTCCTCTACCTGGCCACCTGCAACGGATTAATCATCGATGTACGTGATAACGGAGGCGGAAACCTGACCAACTCCACCCGCATTGCCGCCCGGTTTACCAACGAGAAAACACTTACCGGATATATACAGCACAAAACCGGACCGGGACATAATGATTTCTCCAAGATGGAGCCGATCTATCTGGAACCATCCAACAGCATCCGGTGGCAGAAGAAAGTAATCATTCTGACCAATCGTCGTTGTTATAGTGCCACCAATGATTTTGTGAATGCGATGCGCAGCTTAAACAAGGACAACGAAGAGAAAAGAATCATCCAGTTAGGTGACTGGACCGGAGGTGGTTCGGGACTTCCCTTCTCATCGGAATTACCTAATGGATGGAGCGTCCGTTTCTCCGCCAGTCCGCATTTCGACAAAAACAAGCAACCCTTGGAAGAAGGTATTGAGCCGGACATTGCCATCAATATGTCTGAATCAGATCAACTTAAGCACAAAGACACTCTGATTGAAAAAGCATTCGAAATCTTAAGTGAATAACTTTATTGTCGAATTATTTGCCAAATCAGAAAATCTTCCTATCTTTGCACCGCTAAACAAAAAAGCTACACATGCGGATGTGGCGTAATTGGTAGCCGCGCCAGACTTAGGATCTGGTGCCGTGAGGCGTGTAGGTTCGAGTCCTATCATCCGCACCAAAAATAAACTATAAGCCTTCAAGATACTATCTTGGAGGCTTTTTAATTAGTTAAACATGAATAAACATCAACTTTGCTGCATCGGTCACATCACATTAGACAAAGTAGTCACTCCTCAAAACACTGTCTACATGCCGGGAGGAACAGCTTTTTATTGCTCACATGCCATCCGCCATTTTAATGATATCGATTATGCGCTGGTAACGGCAGTAGGTGCCACTGAAATGAAAGTTGTAGAGCAGCTGCGCAAAGTGGGTATTAACGTAACTGCCTTACCGAGCAAACACTCCGTATACTTCGAGAACATCTATGGAGCCAATCCGGACGACCGTACCCAACGGGTATTAGCGAAAGCCGATCCGTTCACAGCCAGTCAGTTGAAAGAGATAGATGCGCAAATCTACCATCTCGGCTCTCTGCTGGCTGACGACTTCTCATTGGAAGTAATCAAAGAACTATCTCAAAAAGGGTTGATTGCAGTAGACTCACAAGGCTATTTACGTGAAGTGCGTGACACCCACGTCTATCCGGTGGACTGGACAGATAAGAGAGAAGCCTTGCAATATATTCATTTCCTCAAAGTCAACGAGCATGAAATGGAAGTACTGACCGGTCTTTCCGACCCGCATGAAGCTGCCCGCCAATTATATGAATGGGGAGTGAAAGAAGTATTAGTCACATTAGGCGGCATGGGCTCACTTATCTTCGACGGAAAAGACTTCTATCGTATTCCGGCTTATAAGCCCAGAGAAGTGGTAGACGCAACGGGATGTGGAGACACGTATACCATCGGCTATTTATATCAACGGGTATCAGGTGCCGGCATCGAAGAAGCAGGACGTTTTGCAGCAGCCATGTCAACTTTAAAAATAGAGAAATCAGGTCCTTTCAATGGCAGCAAAGAAGACGTCATTCAATGTATGACCACTGCGGAACAAATGTTTTAAAACAGGAAAGGCATGAACAACACCGGTTCGTGCCTGACTTTTTTCAACAGTCACCTCTCTTTTAGTGTTAAAATCAACCATTCCCTCTTTTTTCCAAAATCTTTTTTGAATTTCGTTTGTTTCCTTTGTTACTCTTGCCAAAAGACGGCAGAAAAAAGACTTCAACCTAAATAATAACAAATGGAAAAATTTAATGCAATGAGGACTATACTTTTACAACATCTTCAGAAAAAAGCCATCAGGTCAAAGAGCATCATGACGCTTGTTTACCTGCTACTGGCCTCTGCATCAGCCTTTGCACAGACAAAGACGGTGACAGGAACAGTGACGGACGCTGCCAATGAACCATTGATCGGCGCATCGGTACTCGTACAAGGAACTTCCACCGGAACCATCACGGACATGGACGGTAAATATTCAATCTCTGTCACTCCGGAGGACGTACTGGCATTTTCATACGTGGGGATGACTTCGCAAACCATTAAAGTGGGGACACAGAACGTCATCAATGTCACTTTAAAAGAAGATTCACAAGTACTAGCCGAAACAGTCGTTATCGGATACGGTAGTGCAAAGAAAAGAGACTTGACAGGTTCTATCACCAATATCAAAGGAGAAGAGTTAGCCAACAAACCGGCAATGAATCCGCTGTCTTCCCTTCAGGGGAAAGTGGCAGGTGTGCAGATTGTAAACTCCGGACGAGCCGGATCGGACCCGGAAATCCGTATTCGCGGAACAAACTCCATCAACGGATATAAACCGCTGTACATTGTCGACGGATTATTCAATGACAACATCAATTTCCTGAATCCGGAGGACATCGAATCCATGGAAATCCTGAAAGACCCGTCATCTCTGGCTATCTTCGGTGTTCGCGGTGCGAATGGTGTTATCATCATTACCACAAAGAAAGCCAAAGAGGGACAGACACTAGTCAATATTAATACTTCTTTCGGTTTCAAGAAAGTGGTAGATAAAGTGAAACTGGTGAATGGTTCACAATTCAAGGAACTATATAACGAACAGCTTGCCAATCAGAAAGATGACCCTTTCGATTATACCGGCTGGGATGCCAATACCGACTGGCAAGACGAAATTTTCCAGACTGCTTTCATTACAAACAATAACATCAGTATTACAGGGGCTTCGCCCAAACACAGTTTCTATCTGGGCGTAGGCTACTCTTACGAACAAGGCAACATCGAGCATGAGAAATTCAGCAAGGTAACCATCAACGCAAGTAATGATTATAAGATTACGGACTTTTTAAAAGTCGGTTTCCAATTCAACGGAGCACGTATGCTTCCTGCCGATTCCAAACAGGTGTTGAATGCCCTGCGTGCAACTCCTATCGCTCCGGTGTATAACAACGAATACGGATTATATACGGCTCTGCCCGAATTCCAGAAAGCGCAGATTAGCAACCCGATGGTAGACGTCGAATTGAAAGCGAATACTACCAAAGCGGAGAACTACCGGGCATCCGGTAATATTTATGGTGAAGTAGACTTCCTGAAACATTTCACGTTCAAAGCAATGTTCTCCATGGATTATGCGTCGAACAACGGACGGACGTATACACCGATCGTAAAAGTATACGATGCCGCTGTCAACGGAGGGATCTCTACTTTGGGAACAGGCAAGACCGAGGTCAGCCAGTTTAAAGAGAATGAAACAAAAGTTCAGAGCGACTACCTGTTGACATACACCAACAGCTTTGATAATGGAAATCATAACCTGACAGCTACTGCCGGTTTTACTACCTATTATAATTCGTTGAGCCGGTTGGACGGAGCACGCAAGCAGGGGGTCGGACTGGTTATTCCGGATAATCCGGACAAATGGTTTGTCAGCATCGGCGATGCGGCTACCGCTACCAATGGAAGTACTCAATGGGAACGCAGTACATTATCCGTACTTGCACGTGTGATCTACAACTATAAAGGTAAATATCTGTTCAACGGATCTTTCCGCCGGGATGGTTCTTCCGCTTTCTCCTATACAGGAAATGAATGGCAGAACTTCTTCTCGCTGGGTGGAGGTTGGTTGATGTCCGAAGAAGAATTTATGAAAGACATCAAATGGCTGGATATGTTGAAAATCAAAGCATCTTACGGTACGTTAGGAAACCAGAACCTGGATAAAGCCTATCCTGCCGAACCCTTATTGACCAATGCTTATTCGGCCGTATTCGGTAAACCGTCCATCATTTATCCCGGGTACCAGCTTGCCTATCTTCCTAATCCTAACCTGCGTTGGGAAAAAGTAGAAGCCTGGGAAGCCGGATTTGAAACGAACCTGCTTCGCAACCGCTTGCATTTTGAGGGTGTTTACTATAAGAAGAATACCAAAGATTTGTTAGCCGAAGTTCCCGGGATTTCCGGAACTATCCCCGGTATCGGAAACTTGGGAGAGATTCAGAATAAAGGAGTGGAAATGGCTGTAACCTGGCGCGATCAGATTGGTGACTGGGGATATTCCGTCAGTGCCAACCTGACTACTATCAAGAATGAGGTAAAAAGTCTTGTTCAGGAAGGATATTCCATCATTGCCGGAGATAAGCAGCAAAGTTACACAATGGCAGGTTATCCTATCGGATATTTCTATGGTTACAAAGTGGCAGGCGTTTATCAGTCACAAGCAGATATTGACGCATCACCCAAAAATACACTGGCTACCGTTACCCCCGGTGACCTGAAATTCGCCGATGTGAACGGTGACGGAGAAATCACCCCGGAAGACCGTACCATGATAGGTAACCCGACTCCAAAGGTAACTTACGGTTTTTCTCTCGGAGTAGACTATAAGAATTGGTCGTTAGGCATCGACATGATGGGACAAGGTGGAAACAAGATTTTCCGTACATGGGATAACTACAATTTTGCCCAGTTCAACTACCTGGAACAACGTTTGGACCGCTGGCACGGAGAAGGTACGTCCAACACCCAACCGTTGCTGAACACCAAACATTCCATCAACAACCTCAACTCCGACTATTACATTGAGGACGGCAAATTCTTCCGTATCCGCAACGTACAGTTAGCGTATACGTTCGACAAGAGCTTAATTTCCAAAATACGTCTGCAAGCTCTGAAAGTCTATGTCAACATACAGAACCTGAAGACATGGAAACATAACACCGGATATACTCCCGAACTTGGAGGAACTGCCACCGCATTCGGAGTAGATAACGGCAGTTATCCTGTACCTGCAGTCTATACCTTCGGTATCAACCTAACATTCTAGTGACAAGGTGCCACTGCCAGTTTTCCATGCGGAACACAACTTTAATCTTTAAAACTATCATTATATGAAACTGAATAAATATATATTTGCAACCCTTATTACTTCAACTACATTATTTCTAGGTAGCTGTAGTGACTTTCTGGATCGTAGTCCGCAAGGACAGTTCACGGAAGATGATAATCCGAACGCTCTGGTCAACGGTAAGATTTATAATGTCTATACGATGATGCGTAACTATAATGTGACAGCCGGCCCTCCTGCTTTTGCCATCCACTGTTTTCGTTCGGAAGATTCGGAAAAAGGAAGTATTGCCAGCGATGGCTCTGATGTAGCCGAAATGTATGATGATTTTGTGTATACACCGACCAACGGCCTACTGGGTGCTTATTGGGGACAGAATTATGCCATCATCTACCAATGTAATGAGATTCTTGATGCCATTGCAGAAAAAGAAACAGCCGGACAAACAGAAACTGAAGACATCATCAATAAGGGAGAGGCCTCTTTCTTCCGTGCTTATTGCTACTTCAATCTGGTAAGAGCTTTCGGCGAAGTTCCTTTGGTGACTTATAAAATCAACGATGCTTCGGAAGCCAATATCCCGAAGACAAGTGCTGATAAAATCTATGAGCAAATCGACAAGGACCTGAAAACAGCAGAAGAGTCATTGCCGGAAACATGGAGCAGCGAATACACCGGACGACTGACTTGGGGAGCTGCCCGTTCCTTACACGCGCGTACTTATATGATGCGCAACGACTGGAACAATATGTACACAGCCTCCACCGATGTCATCAAAAAGGGGCTCTACAACTTAAAGACTCCGTATAATGAGATTTTCACGGATGATGGTGAAAATAACGGAGGTTCCATATTCGAGTTGCAATGTACAGCTACTGCCGCTCTTCCTCAAAGTACCGTTATCGGTAGCCAGTTCTGTGAAGTACAAGGTGTACGCGGAGCAGGTCAATGGGACTTGGGATGGGGATGGCACATGGCAACAGAGTATATGGCGCAAGCATACGAACAGGGTGATCCACGCAAAAACTCTACCCTACTCTACTTCCGCCACTCGGACAGCGATCCTATCACACCGGAAAACACCAACGAACCATACGGCGAGTCTCCGGTTTCCCCGGCAATGGGTGCTTATTTCAATAAGAAAGCCTATACCGACCCGGCATTGCGTAAAGAATATACCAACAAAGGATTCTGGGTAAACATTCGTCTGATCCGCTACGCAGATGTACTGCTGATGGGAGCCGAATCAGCTAATGAAAAAGGTATTCCGGGTGAAGCAATCGACTATTTGGAACAAGTACGCGCACGCGCCAGAGGCACCAATAGCAATATATTGCCTAAAGTGACGACTACCGATCAGGGAGAATTGCGTGAGGCCATCCGCCACGAACGCCGTGTGGAATTAGGGTTGGAATTCGACCGTTTCTATGACCTCGTTCGTTGGGGCATTGCAAAAGAAGTGTTGCACGCAGCCGGTAAAACCAATTATCAGGACAAAAACGCACTGCTTCCACTGCCGCAGACAGAGATCGACAAGTCTAAGGGAGTGTTAGTACAGAACCCCGACTACCAATAAGAAAGTTCCTCGGTGCCGAACGGTTGTTTCCTCGGTGCCGAAACTACTGTTCCTCGGTGTCGAACAATGTCCTCCTCGGTGCCGAACATTCAACGCATCAGGAGGACTTTATATGAATAGAGATAAAAGTAACCATAATAATATGATATACAAAAAGTTAAGCCTATCCGTCCTGTTGTTTGCCGCAGGTTTTCTAACCGCGTCGGCACAAAAGTCGCCACAGGATATGGATCGTTTCATCGACGTATTGATGAATAAAATGACGCTGGAAGAAAAAATCGGACAGTTAAACCTTCCCGTCACCGGAGAGATCACTACGGGACAAGCTAAAAGCAGCGACATCGCCGCAAAAATCAAGAAAGGCGAAGTGGGAGGATTGTTCAATCTGAAAGGAGTAGAGAAAATACGTGAAGTACAGAAACAAGCTGTGGAAGATTCCCGGCTGGGTATTCCGTTATTGTTCGGGATGGACGTTATTCACGGATACGAAACGATGTTCCCTATCCCGCTCGGTTTGTCTTGCACCTGGGACATGACAACCATTGAAGAGTCTGCCCGCATTGCAGCCGTAGAGGCAAGTGCTGATGGAATCTCATGGACTTTCAGCCCGATGGTGGATATTTCACGTGACCCTCGTTGGGGACGCGTATCCGAAGGTAGTGGCGAAGACCCGTTTCTCGGTGCCATGATTGCCGAAGCGATGGTGCGCGGCTATCAGGGGAAAAACATGGAACGGAATGACGAAATCATGGCCTGCGTAAAACACTTTGCGTTATATGGGGCAGGCGAAGCCGGCCGCGACTATAACACCGTGGATATGAGCCGCCAACGAATGTTCAATGATTATATGCTGCCGTATGAAGCAGCCGTTGAAGCGGGTGTAGGCAGCGTGATGGCTTCTTTTAATGAAGTAGACGGTATTCCGGCCACTGCCAATAAATGGCTGATGACGGATATTCTCCGCGGACAGTGGGGATTCAACGGTTTTGTGGTAACTGATTATACGGGCATTTCAGAAATGATCGACCACGGTATCGGTGATCTTCAGACAGTATCCGCCCGTGCCATCAACGCCGGAGTGGATATGGATATGGTAAGCGAGGGTTTTGTAGGGACACTGAAGAAATCCGTTCAGGAAGGAAAAGTCTCTATGGAAGCATTGAATACGGCTTGCCGTCGTATTCTGGAAGCCAAATATAAACTGGGATTGTTTGATAATCCTTATAAATATTGCGATCCGAAACGTCCGGCACGCGACATCTTTACCAAAGCCCATCGTGATGCAGCCCGCAGAATTGCAGCAGAAAGTTTCGTTCTTCTAAAGAATGACAGTCCCGACGGTAATCCGAACGGAAATCCGTTGTTGCCTTTCAACCCTAAAGGAAATATTGCAGTAATCGGTCCGTTGGCAAACAGCCGTAGCAATATGCCGGGTACATGGAGCGTAGCTGCTGTGCTCGACCGTTGCCCTTCTTTGGTAGAAGGATTGAAAGAGATGACAGCCGGAAAAGCGAATATCATGTACGCTAAAGGAAGTAATCTGATTAGTGACGCAAGTTACGAAGAACGGGCAACGATGTTCGGCCGTTCCCTGAACCGTGACAACCGCACCGACCAACAGTTGTTGGACGAAGCATTGAACGTGGCCCGCCGATCGGATATTATCATCGCAGCTTTAGGCGAATCTTCTGAAATGAGTGGTGAAAGTAGCAGTCGCACGGATTTGAACATTCCCGATGTACAACAGAATCTATTGAAAGAACTTTTAAAGACAGGCAAACCGGTGGTACTGGTATTATTTACCGGACGTCCGCTTACGCTGAACTGGGAACAGGAGCATGTGCCTGCCATTCTGAATGTATGGTTCGGAGGTAGTGAAGCCGCTTATGCCATTGGTGACGCCCTCTTCGGTTACGTCAATCCGGGTGGAAAACTGACCATGACTTTCCCGAAGAATGTCGGCCAGATACCTCTTTATTATGCGCACAAAAATACCGGACGCCCATTGAAAGATGGCAAATGGTTCGAGAAATTCCGCAGCAACTATCTCGATGTGGATAATGATCCGCTTTATCCGTTCGGTTACGGCCTTTCTTATACGACGTTTTCTTACAGCGACATCGACTTGAGTCATTCTTCCATGGACATGAACGGTTCGTTGACCGCGGCAGTGGAGGTTACCAATACCGGAACATGGCCCGGCTCGGAAGTGGTACAGCTTTATATCCGCGACGTTGTGGGTAGCAGTACCCGTCCCGTCAAAGAACTGAAAGGTTTCCAAAAGATATTCCTCGAACCGGGAGAAATGAAGATTGTCCGTTTCAAGATTGCTCCGGAAATGCTTCGATACTATAATTATGACTTGCAACTGGTTGCCGAACCGGGCGACTTTGAAGTGATGATCGGTACGAACAGCCGTGATGTGAAAACCGCGAAATTCACGTTAAACTAAACTTTTATCACCTTGATTATGAACGATAAATATAAAAGAATAATAGAAATGAGTGCACTTCCACTCATGTTACTATTTCTATCCGCCGTTGCCCTGACTTTCCAGAGCTGTAAAGGGAAAAGCAAAAGCAACAACCTTTCCGCAGCCACCGACTCGTTATCGGACGACGCCCTGATGGATACCGTCCAGCGACGGACTTTCCTCTATTTCTGGGAAGGTGCCGAGCCGAATAGCGGCTTAGCTCCCGAACGTTATCATGTAGACGGCGTTTATCCTGAAAACGATGCCAACGTAGTCACTTCCGGCGGCAGCGGCTTCGGCATCATGGCTATCCTTGCGGGAATCGACCGCGGTTACGTCACCCGCGAAGAGGGACTGGCACGAATGGAACGCATCGTTTCTTTCCTCGAAAAGGCAGACCGTTTCCACGGAGCCTACCCTCATTGGTGGTATGGTGATACGGGCAAGGTGAAACCATTCGGGCAAAAAGATAATGGGGGCGATCTGGTAGAGACCGCTTTCCTCATCCAAGGGCTGCTGGCCGTACACCAATATTACGTCAACGGAAACGAGAAAGAGAAAGCCCTCGCCCAACGTATCGACCAGATTTGGCGGGATGTCGACTGGAACTGGTATCGGCAAGGCGGGCAAAACGTTCTTTACTGGCATTGGAGTCCGACGTATGGCTGGGAAATGAATTTCCCTGTACACGGCTACAACGAATGTATGATTATGTATATTCTTGCCGCCGCTTCTCCTACACACGGAGTACCTGCGGCTGTCTATCATGACGGTTGGGCACAGAACGGAGCCATCGTTTCTCCGCATAAAGTGGAAGGAATCGAGTTGCACCTCCGCTATCAGGGCACCGAAGCCGGACCGCTTTTCTGGGCTCAATATTCTTTCCTCGGACTTGATCCGGTGGGACTGAAAGATGAATACTGCCCCAGCTACTTCCACGAAATGCGCAACCTGACACTGGTGAACCGTGCTTACTGCATCCGCAACCCTAAACATTACAAAGGTTTCGGACCGGATTGTTGGGGACTGACCGCCAGCTATTCCGTCGATGGATATGCAGCTCATTCGCCCAATGAGCAGGAGGACAAAGGAGTAATCTCCCCTACCGCCGCGCTTTCATCCATTGTCTATACACCGGAATATTCCATGCAAGTGATGCGCCATCTATATGGTATGGGAGATAAAGTGTTCGGTCCTTTCGGATTCTACGATGCTTTCAGCGAAACGGACAATTGGTATCCGCAACGTTATCTGGCTATCGACCAGGGTCCTATTGCTGTCATGATCGAAAACTACCGGAGCGGATTATTGTGGAAACTCTTCATGAGCCATCCCGACGTACAGGCCGGATTAACCAAACTTGGTTTTAACACCAACAAGCAAGACGTGAGACAGAAATAAGAGGGAATCTCGGTGTGCGGAAGTGGTCTACTGACCACCTCCACCACCGGTGTTTCCACCTCCTCCGCCGCCACCTTTCACATCGTCATTGTCGATGCTTCGTGCGGCTTTCTTTACACTGGCTTTCAACTCTCCAAGCCGATAGCTAATACTGAAACCGTAATACCGGCTCGGATATTTGCTCGAACTCTTCGAAATAAAGTTAGCTCCTTCTGTGTGATTATTGTAAGTTCTGTATTTCTCCAGAACATTGCTGCAATAAATATTCAAAGAAAGACGTTCTTCTTTCAGGAAAGAACGGCTCAATCCCAAACTATAATAACTATATCCTGAACCTTTTCCCTGCAAACTGATTCGGGGTGTGCTACCTCCGCCGTTCAGGCTCAAACGTACTTTTCCCGGTAAGGTCTGCTGAATTCCTCCATAAGCAGAAGCATTCCATCCATAATTGTGCAACTCTTGGGCAGGACTCCGCAAATCGCTATAATTGCCACGTCCATTGACGTAAATTCTCGTTTTAGGAGAAGCGTTCCAGTTCAAATAAAAGTTCAATCCTGTTTCCCGGCTCTTTCCGATATTACCGTATGTGCTATACAGTGCACCGTAGGGAGCTTTATGCCCACCTTCAAAGATTTCTCCGTCTTTATCAGTAATCAAACGGCTGATTCTTTCAATTCCATTGTTATTGAAAGAATGACGCAAAGAAAGATTGATGTTGAACTTGGACGTAAAACTGCTGTAAGACAAGTCGAACGAATGACTCTTCTCACTCTTCAGGTTCGGATTTCCCTGATTGATAAACATCGGATTCTGATTATCGAAATAAGGATTCAAATTCCAGATACCCGGACGCCAGATACGCATATTATATCCACCACGCAAATTCTGCGTCTTTCCTAGTTTTATTCCCAAGGAAACGGAAGGAACCAGATCACTAAAATTCGAATCAAAGTTCTCGCCCGGACCCACCAGATACTTCACCTCTTGTATGGTTTGCTCATAACGTAATCCCGGTTTGAAAGTAAATCCCTTGTATTTCAGCGTATATCCGGCATAAGCAGAGAGAATATGATTCAAATGACGGTACTCGCTACTACGATTCTCATTATATGCATAGTTTTCACTTGCTCCCTCGGCTTCATAAAACCGATTATCACTGGAGTTACGTCGGAAAATATATTTGGCACCGGTTTCAATTGTATGCAGCTTTCCAATCGGAGTAGTATAGTCCACCTGGAAAGTCTGCTCCATCGTATTTGTCTTTCCGTCCGAATGGAAATTCTTTAATGACAATTCTTTGATGATATCCAGTTTATTCTCATCAGGCTCGATGTCCAGATAAGTATTATATGAATCATTCGTTTGGGGTTGGGAATTGATTTTATAAGAAAACGTAATCATCCGTTCTTTATTTTTTCGGGAAGTACGTTGATAGTCTATATTTCCGTTGATAGAATACCATGACCCTTTTCCATGATTGTCGGTTCTATAACGGTACGCAAAATCCTGTCGATCAGCTCCGTGCATAATCGTATTTCCGCCACTGTTACTTTTGTCACTGCTACCGTACATTCCGAAAGCCACGGTCAGCAACCTCAACGTATCAATCTCGTAACTGGCTTCCAAATTGCCATACTGGAAATTCCCTTTCGACTTGGAGCTACTTTCCGATTCCAGATATTTTTCATTCTCTTTATCCGGTTCGTAGTTTTCGCGATAACTGTCGGAATAGCTGCGCGGGCTATTATTATAATTGTAGTTATAGTTGGCAGAAACAGTCAGTTTACCTTGTTTCACCATTGCGTAAGTGCCGGCACCTACTCCGTTATTATTAGCATTTCCTCTGAAAGTAGCCGTGTATCCTTCAAATCCGGAACCTACTGTGACGATATTCAGAATACCTCCGATACCTTCCGCATCATATTTAGCTCCCGGTGAAGTTATCACCTCAATATATTTGATCGTGTTTGCCGGCATACTTTTCAGTACTTCCTTCGGATTATTACTCATCATATTATTGGGCTTTCCATTTACATGTATCTTGAAACTGCTACTGCCGTTCACCTGTACATTGTCTTCTCCATCCACCGTTACCAAAGGCACTTTCCGAAGCATCTCCAATATACTGTTCGATTTTGAGTCCGGGTCATCTTCAATATTATATTCAATCTTATCCACATCTACCTTTACCAAAGGTTTTTGTGCAACTACCTCCACTCCTTTCAATACGTTATTGGCCTCTGAAGAAATCATTGTGCCCAAGTCAACCTCCTTCACGGACGGTTTTAGAGTAAATTCCTTTACTATCGGCGCTTTACCAATCGAAGAAATAGTGATGATGTAATTGCCCGCAGCGACATTCAGTTTCTCCTGAAATTTACCATTCGCCCCAGTCACCGCCATCTTGACTGCTTTATCCGGAGCATTTTTCTTTGCTATTTTGATGGTAGCATACGGTTCTCCCTCTTGTGTTAAAGAATCAATAAGTACTCCTTTGACTGTATAAGAAGGAGCTGTGGATTTTTGTGCCCACCCCGCCGCCACGGAGGTAGCGAATACGAATAGAATTAGTAGTAACAGTCTGTGTTTCATGACTAGAAATATATTAGTTTATGTTTATTAGACGCAAGACATTCAAAAATGCTGTAAATTCGAGAGCCAAAAGTAGTTGGTTTATCTACACTTACGAATTTTTCGGAGTTAAGAATATAAAACGAATGGATAAAAAATCTTACTACAGTATATTTCTAGTATTTTTAAACATTTCTATTTAGGGATATCTTTAAATATATCTATTCATGGGCATCTTTAAATTTTCTATTCAAGAGTACTTTTAGACATTTCCGCTCAACGGTATCGGTTATTCCTTATTTAAAAGGAGATAGAATGGTATTTACCGTCGTATCAACCATATCAGCCGCCTTAAGTGAGCGCAGATTCTTCCAACCCAGCAGGTACTAAAGTTCTCTTCATATTTCGTGAACACTTTCTCACAATCCCGGAGCCGGCTGTTTTGCCTTTTCATAGCTGTTTGTATCTCTTTCATTCGAGCTATTTGCTCTCTTTGATACAAGAGTTCTTTGTCTTGACAGCCAATAATTTCAGCATATAAGTTACAGATATTTGCTTTTTCAATACATAGGTCTTCCAATGTGTCGATATACTCGGCTGTAACTCGATCCTTATTCTGATGCAGGAATCCGATAAGGCTTTCTTCATCAACAGTGGTGATACCTTTCTCATACGACATTGGGAATCTTTTCATATCCGCCCAAAGCCAGATTACTTCTTTGTTGATTCCATACTTGGCCGCCGCTTCTTCTACGCTAATCCATTTTGGCATAATGCTTTTGTTTTAATGTGTTCCACAATAAAAATGGAGTATTATTTTGTTTATGTGGCACAACGGACATCCACGTTTTCTGTATTTCGGGCGGACGGGGAATTGTTTAGGTTAGACTTTTAGGGGTAATCATAACCGACCGGACACAAAAAAGACGTGAATGCTGTTGCACCATTATCCGGAATCAAGGCCTAGCGAAACCCTCCCAAAAGATAATAATGACAACAGACACCCACGTCAATCGTTTATATATAACACATCTTTTACGGATATGTTGATATAAGCCGTTAACGTGGAACATCTGTCGCATCATCTCTCCTTGGTTTAAATCGCTAGATTCTGATTCCGAGAGATAACACTTACATATTCCTAATTTAAGTAATATATAGCGCCTCCCGCTAATTTCATCACGCTGATGAGCAGAAAGCGTGTGACAAAGATATACATATTTTTTTAAATGTGGTGGAAATATGGAAATAAATGCTGGAAGTTATGTATATTCAGCAAGCCAGCTCAATTATAATTCTTGGGGATTTGGTTCAGGACAGCCATATCCCTAAAAATTGATTCATTCCCGTACGGGTTTGGCTCATTCTCTGTACGGTTTTGAATAAAATAATGGAGTATTCTGGAAACGTTGTGGTAAATCTGAAAAAGATGATTGAGTTTTTAAGATTCCCCGTTATCTTTTTATTATAAGATATGGGTCCAGGGTGAGGGGTGGTGAGGGTAGATTTATAACCTTTTATTTTATTATTTTCTATACTATCTCCTTTTTTATCCTCAAAAAAAAATACGAAAGTTATAAATCTACCCTCACCACCCCTCACCCTGGACCTATTCATTAGCGCACCGTTTAACTCGTTTCTATGCAGTTTTGATTCTTTTCACCACAGAGGACACGGAGGACACAGAGGTGAATTGGGTTTATGACTTACGGTTGTGACCCTAATTTTGATGCGTAATCCTTCCTCTATAAAGTTGAAAAAACATAAAAACATCTGCACCTGCAACCAAACGCGTGTAATACACTAGTTGACAAACAGTTGGAACGTTGCAGATACCTGCGGCAGATAGGTTGCAGATAAAGTATCTGCAACACGTTATATAATCAAAGAAAAAGCCTTGATTCCTTGATGCAAAGCTATGGGATAATTGGGGTGACTCTATGGAGAAATGGTGGTGTCTCTACGGGGAAACGACAGTATCCTTACGTAGAAACTGTAGTGTCCCGCCTTAGAAACTCTCGTTTCCTACCGTGGAAATTGTAATTTCTAATGCCGGAAACGACAGTTCCCCGCCTGGAAACGGGAAGTTAATGTATACAGTATGACTGTTTTCTACAC